>CAIRSA010000221.1 GCA_903881085.1 uncultured Acidobacteriia bacterium | reverse complement strand
ATGTTTCGTGAAGTCTGCGCGGCAATCCTACCAGCAAACGGCCTGTCGAACACACTCTCGAATTGGCCGGAGATCGCGAAAAGTCTTGCCGAATCCAAACGAAAGCGAAAACGGTTCCTCCTTAAGTAAACGCTTATGGGGTACGTCCCCGGGGTCACCGAAGGTATCATCAAGCAAGGCAACCTTGTCATTAGGGACAGGTCGATGGCGAAACGGCTGCATGCATTGAGAGAGACCTATGAATGGATTGATCGCAATACGCCCAGGGATTCGATGATTCAGCCCAATCCGGCATCTCTCGATATCGCCTATGGCATTTATTCCAACCGCGCCAGTCTTGCCGCAGACCAGTTTTGCGGCGCGGCATTCGGGGGCTCGGCGGCTGCCTGTGCAAATCTGCTCCAGTCGCTGTTCCCGCTTTTCGAAAATGGCGGCGTCGGACCGCCACAAGGACCTGACTACATTTGCCAGAGATTCCCGCTAAAAATGATTATCGTTAAGGACACCGACCCTGTCTGGCGTAACAAATCCAGTTGGGTCTGGCAATCAACTCCAGTCCATGCCAACGCCTTTTCCAGAGTCTTCGCCTGCCCCGCCCCGAAACTCCCGGCTGGATTATAGATATACTGGAAGCCACAATGAGGCATCTCGCCCGTTCACTGGCAATCGCATTTTTCGCGCTTGCGCTGACAGCGCAACAGACTGTCACACCGGTTTCCACCCAAACTGCCGGAGAGGTTGTCACCAGGGACACACCCGCCACTTTCCGCACGAAAGTGAATCTGGTGCTTGTCCCGGTAGTGGTTCGTGACTCCAAAGGCAAGTCCATCGGAACGCTGCAAAAAGACGACTTTCAGCTCTTCGACAAGGGCAAGGTGCAGTACATCAGCAAGTTCTCAGTGGAAAAGGCCGGCTCCAAACCCAAGATCGTTCTTGAGAACCTGAACATCACTGCGCCCGACCAACAGTCGCCCGATCAGAAGGCGCCGCCGGTGATCGCCGACCGGTTCACCGCCTACGTTTTCGATGACGTGCATTTGAAGTTCGGCGACCTGGCGCAGTCCCGCATGGCTGCCGCGAAGCACCTGGAAGCCTCCCTGCGCGTCGCTGATCGCGCGGCAATCTTCACATCCTCAGGCCGCTATAACTCCGACTTTACTGACGACAAACAGGAACTCATCAAGACTCTCAACAGCATCCAACCGTACATATCGCATCAGGCAGGCATGGACTGCCCGCCGTTGAGCTACTATATGGCGGACTTGATCCAAAACAAGAACGACCAGATGGCACTGAACGCAGCTACGCTCGACACCATGGCCTGCATGAATATGGATGCCTCACAGCGCAGCGCCGCCCAGTCCATGGCTCAAAGCGCCGCCATGCGCATGATCAACATCGGCGAGCAGGAATCGCGCTTCTCGCTGCAGATTCTGCGCAACACCGTGCGCCGCCTCACCGCCATGCCCGGTCAGCGATTCCTTGTGATGGTGTCGCCCGGCTTCATCTTCCCCAATCTCCATACCGAAGTGACCGAAGTCATCGACGCGGCCATTCGCTCCGGCGTCGTCATCAGCACTGTAGACGCCCGTGGTTTATACACCACCGGCACCGTAATGGATGCCAGCCAGCGCTCACTCGACCTGCAGGCTTCCAGCATCAGGCTGCAATACGAGCGCGAAAGCGCCAGCGCTGAATCCGACGTACTGGCTGAACTCGCCTACGGCACCAGCGGTACCTTCTTTCACAACAACAACGACATGAACGAAGGCTTCAAGCAAACCGCCGAAGCGCCTGAATACACCTACCTCCTCGGCTTCTCCCCGCAGAACCTCAAGCCTGATGGAACCTTCCACGCGTTGAAGGTCACAATCAAAGGACAGAAGGGAATTTCCCTGCAGGCCCGCCGCGGATTCTATGCTCCGAAGCACGCCGAAAACCCCGCCGAAGAGGCCAAACGCGAAATGGAAGAGGCGCTGTTTTCGCGTGAACCCATGCGCGATATTCCAGTGGAACTGTTCACGCAGTTCTTCAAGTCCAGCCAGTTCGACGCAAAGCTCGCCGTCATCGCACGCGTCGACGTGAAAAAACTGCAGTTCCGCAAAGACGGCGGCCGGAACCTGAACGACCTGATGCTGGTGTGCGGCCTGTTCGATCGAAACGGCAATTACATCAAGGGCATTGAGAAAAAGATTGAAATGAAACTGCTCGATGGAACGCTCGAAAAAAAGCTCGCCAATGGCATCCTGGTGCGCAACACCTTCGACGTTAAGTCCGGTGGCTATGTAATCCGCCTTGTTGTCCGTGATACGGAAGGACAACAGATGGCCGCGCAGAATGGTGCGATCGATATTCCGTAGCGGGAGACACGTCATGCAACTTCGACCTTTATTTATTTGGACAGAGCTTTTTCTTGCAGGCGCCGCCATCGCGGCTGCGCAGACGACGGCAACGCCAGTAGCCTCCGATACGGTGATCCGTACCGAAACCCGCGTCGTGCTTCTGGACGCAGTGGTGACCGACAAAAAAGGCGGCTACGTGCGCGGTCTCACAAAAAAAGATTTCAAGGTCTGGGAAGACGGGAAGCAACAGGAAATCTCCAGCTTCAACTTCGAAGCCGACCCCGATTCGCCCACCAAAGCCCGCCCCAAGTACATGGTGCTGTTCTTTGACAACTCCTCCATGGACTTCGGCCAGCAGCGCCAGGCGCGCGATGCCGCGGCCAAGTTCATCGCCTCCAATGCAGGCCCCAACCGTCTGATGGCCATCGCCAACTTTACCGGCACGCTGCGCATCGACCAGAACTTTACCGACGATGCGGACCGCCTGCAGAAGATAGTCAGCGGCACCAAGCTCTCCATGACCTCGGCCAACAGTTCCACCGGCGGCCCCAACCTAAGCCGCGCCGAGCGCCAGTTCGGCATCACCAGTGGCATTCTGGCATTGCGCAGCCTGGCCAAGAACCTGGCCGATGTGCCAGGCAGAAAGAGCCTCATCCTGTTGACTGGCGGCTTCCGCCTTACGCCGGAAGGTATGACCGAACTACAGGCCTTGATCGACGTCTGCAACAAATCCAACGTCGCGGTCTACCCCATCGATGTGCGCGGTTTGATCGCCACTCCGATGGGCGATTCCGGGCAACGAAGTCCATTTCAACTCGCATCTTTTGGCCGCTCGCTGGCCGGCAGCGGCTTTGGATTCGCGCAGCCCAGCTTCGGCACCTCCTTTTTCCAAGGAACGCGCGCGGGCGCACCCACGGCTCCCAGTGCCCCCAGCGCCCCCAGTGCCCCCGCGGGCGGTGGCGGCGCAGGCGGCGGCAGCGGTAGAACCAGCGCTGGCTCAGGCGGCTTCGGAGCCGGAGCCAGCAACGGCAACACCGGCAACAACGGGGGAGGACGAACCTCCACCGGCATGCCATCGACCGGCAATGGCGGGCGCGCCACAGGCGGATTCCCTGGCGGCAACGGCAACACCCGCAACAATGGCGGCGGCGATCCCACCAATCCGAACCTGAACTCCAATCGCGATCCCAACCGTCAGGGGCGCGGGGCGATCACACCACGCTTTCCTGATTCGGCCTCAACCAATCAGCAGCCGCTCTACATGCTGGCCGATGGCACCGGCGGCTTCGTCATCGTCAACACCAACGATCTGCTTGGCGGCCTGGAAAAAATCGGCAAGGAGCAAAATGAGTTTTACATGCTGGGCTACACACCGCCGGAATCGAGCGATGGCAGCTGCCATGTGCTGAAGGTGAAGGTTGATAAGTCCGGCACCACGGTGCGTGCGCGCACAGGTTATTGCAACGTGAAGCAACAGGATGTGTTGGCCGGCAACCCCACGGAAAAGAATATGGAGACGCTACTGAAGAGCTCCGCACCGGGCATACAAGGCGCGGCAATGATGGCGCCGTTCTTTTACACTTCGCCGGATACCGCCCGCACCACGGTAGCGATGGAGATTCCTTCGGAAGCGATCAACTTCGAAAAAGTGAAGGGCAAATTCGTCGGCGTGCTCAATGTACTCGGCGTAGCCTACGCTGAGGACGGCACCGTAGCCGCGCGTTTCAGCGATTCCATCAAGATCAATTTCGAAAACAAAAAGCTCGTCGAGACCTTCCAGGAAGAGCCACTGCTGCATTACGAAAAAGATTTTGAAATCGCCGTCGGCAAATTCACATTGAAAGTCGTGTATAGTTCGGGCAAAACCTTCGGACGTCTGGAACTGCCGCTCAACATCGACAAATTCGAAAAATCCAAGTTCCGCATGAGCGGTCTTGCCTTCAGCAAATCATTCCACAAAATGACGCCGCAGGATTCCAATATCGATTCGGCCCTGGTCGAAGATCGAACCCCACTCATTGCCAATGGCGTAAAGTTCACGCCAACCGGGTTGAATTCGTTCCGCAAGACCGACAATGTCGCGCTTTACGCCCAGCTTTATGACGATATGCTCACAGCGGAGGACACGCCCAAGGGGTTCGTCGTCGGCATTCAATTGCGAATCATTGACGGCAAAACGAAGACCATGAAGCTTGATTCAGGCGCGATGGCTACGAAGATCAATCCCGGCAATGCGCTCATCCCGGTTGGGTTGAAACTGCTGGTCGATAAGTTGGAGCCGGGCGAATATTTTGCGGAGTTGACCGCACAGGATTCTGCCAACAATTCCGTGCGGCGCTACGAAAAGTTCATCGTGCGGTAAAAAGCAAGGGTGGGGCGGGCGATTCGCCTGCCCTGACAAATCTAACGTTTTTCCCCAAACGGCACCGCGCGCGATCCATTCGGTCAACACCTGCATATCGCGCGCGGAAAGCTTCCGCCCCGGAGGCATCCGCACTTCGCCATTGTGCTGTATCGCCTGAATCAACACGCTCTTTTCCGGCGCGCCCGGCACAACCGCCGGACCATGCGGACCACCCTTCAATAAACTGGCGCGATCCTCGAATGAGATATTCCCATCGTTCAACTGGTTGTTGTGGCAGGCCAGACAACGCCGCTTCAATATCGGCGCAACACGCTTATCGAAGAACGCAGCCTCATCGGCGCCCAACGCCGCGCCAGCCAACAGAATCAAAATGGAAACAGTCCGCCGCACTATGCCTTCGCGCCCACTCCGAATTGATTGCCCACCTTGGTTAGCTTGCCGTTCGAGGTCATCACATCCAGCACCTTCTCGCTATGGAAGTCGCGCCCCGTTTCGTCCTTCAACGAGGCAATGATCTTCTTGGAAGCAACGTCGATCATTTCACCGGTCGATGAGTACGCCACTTTGCCATCGATGCTGAAGCTGATCCAGCCCGGTGCATCGCGCACCTTGATACTCACAGTCTGCTTGGGCGGCATCACCGTCGCGTCGAATACGTGGATGTGATAATTCGCGCCATCGGCCACCCACAGCTCTTTCTCATCGGCCGTCATGGCAATGCCATGACTCGGGCAGCCGTGCCGCTTCACCGGACCCTTCTGGAAACCCGTCACCTCCACCCGGTGCAGTTTCTTGCCCGTTCGGATGTCACCCACTTCAAAGCCCAGCAGATCGTTGATATTCACGAAGCAGAGCGTGTTGCTGCCATTCACTGTAAACGGCCTGATCACGTTGGCGAACGGCCCCACGGTATTCACCACTTTGTGCGTTTTGGTATCGGCAATGGAAAGCGAGGGCGACTTCAGCCCAGCCATGTAAGCGTACTTGCCATCGGCCGAACAGATCGTATTGTGCGAAGCCGACTTCGTTTCGATCTTCGTAATGACGCTGCCGTTGGCCGCGTTCACCACGTGCCACAGCGGGCCTTCTAGCTGCGGCACATACAGAGTCTTCCCATCCGGGGTAATCGCCAAGCGGTCACAGCCGCCCTCGTAGGTCTTCTCCCAGATGCGTTTGCCAGACATGGCATCGATCGCCACCAGATGGTTCAACGACGAGACAAAAACACGCCCCGTTTTTGCGCTGGCAACAATGCCCTTCACGTTCTCAGGTTTTTGCAACGCCGGCACTTCCCACGTTGGAATGCGGCGGATGCACTTGTAGTTGTCTTCGATATCGAACACTACCAGACCGGTGCCGCCGTACTCTTCGTAGTTGCGAATACCCGGGCTTGCCGCGTATAAAAGATGCTGCTGCTTTTTCGCGGAAGACTGCCCAAACAAGGGCGCGGAGGCGGCAAGGCCCTGCAGAAAATGACGGCGATTCATGGCTGACATGCTTGCCATCATACACCATCGTCGCGCATGGCCGGACGCGCCAAGCGTGCGAACCAGCCGCCCGCCGCAAGCAGTTCCGCAGGTGAACCCTGCTCGGCGATTTTGCCGTGGTCTAGCACGATCACATGGTCCGCGTCCTTCACCATCGAATAGCGATGCGCGATGATCAGCGTGGTCGGCTTATACTTCAGCTTACTGAGCGCATCTTTCACTTCGCTTTCCGTTGCGTAATCCAGATTCGCCGTCGCCTCGTCCAACACCAGAATCCGCGGCCGGTCGACAAGGATACGCGCGATCTGCAAACGTTGCCGCTCGCCTACTGACAACCCCGCGCCGCGCTCGCCAATCTCCGTCGCCAACCCGTCTTCCAACCGCTCCAAAGTATTCGTCAAACCTGCGGCAACCGCGGCCTCGCGCACGTCCTCATCGCTTGCGTCGGGCCGCTTGTAGCGGATGTTGTCGGCCAACGACCCGCGGAACACCGCGCCATCTGCCGCCACCATCCCCAACGCCCGCCGCACCGACGATGGATCCACATTTTTCAGGGCCTGACCGTCAATCAGCACCGCTCCCGTCTGTGGTTCGTATAATTTCAAAAGCAGATCGGCCGCCGTCGTCTTGCCCGCGCCCGAAGGCCCGATCAGCGCCGTCACACTGCCCGCTCGCACCGTGAACGAAAGCCCCTTCAGCACCTCCAGCTGCGCTGAATAGCCAAAGTGGACATCGCGAAACTCCACTTCGCCGGGCCCTTCGCGCAATGCCTCTCCGCCTTGCTCCTCCGTGCCTGTATGCATCAATCGGATGGCCCGATTCAAGCTCGCCAGATGTTGCTGCAAGTTCACGGCGATGCTGCTCAGCGAATCGATCGGATCATACAACCGGTCCAGATAGGCCACGAACATCACCACGTCGCCCGGAGTCAATCGCCGGTCCAACACCATCCATCCGCCATAGCCCAACACCAGCGCCTTGCTTAGATGGCTCATCGCCGTCTGCAAAAACAGGTAGCGGTTTCCAAGTTTCGTGCGATCCAGATAATCGGCGTAGGCCGTCTGCGCGGCCTTGTGCTGCTCGCGCACCTCGCGGCTTTCAGCGCCAGACAGCTTCACTGTCTTGATCGCCGAAAGCGCATCCTGAATGCGCACAGACACGCTTTCCCACATCGCATAGTATTCGGACATGCCCGATTCCAGCCGCCGCGCCGCCCGCCTCGTCACTAGCAGATACAAAGGCAGAATCGCCAGCGCCGCCAACGTCAGCTGCCAGCTCTGCGTCAGCATGATGATGCAGATGCCCGTAATGCGCAGTGCTTCCGGCGCAATCTGCTGCGAAAAAGCCGAAACGATGGGAGCCACCTGATCCGATTGATCGATGCGTTTGGCAAGGCCCCCGCTGGCCCGTTTATTGAAAAACGATAGTGGCAGGCGCAGCACATGCCCGAACGTGGCGCGGATCAAGCCGGCTTCGATTTGACAGGCCACCGCAGTGCTCTGGTAATCAGCTGCCAACGAAAGCAGGTGCCCGGCCACGCCTGTGATGAACAACCAGAACACTGCCCATAGCAGCGTCTCAAGGGTCTGTTCTTTGGTACGCGGAGCAATGTAGTCGCTGCGGTGCGAAAGCTGCGTGCGGCCCAACTGCTCAGCATTGCGCTTGCGCAAACGGTGCGGCGGTGCCGGTGAACCCTGCTCGCTCGTATCCTCCGACGGCCGGTCCACGAACATACCAGCCACATCGTTGATTGCCATGCGATAGACCCACGGCTGCAACAGATCTGCGCCTGTCGCCAGCAGTGCCAACAACGCAATCGTCACAAATTGTTGTTTGAAAGGCCGCGCTAGCTTGATCAGTTCACTCAGCGTCTGCGTCGTATCGGGAGTAGTCGCCGGCTTGCTCAGGAGATAATCCCCTTTCGCACGGCATATAGAATCAGCTCGGGAATGCTATGCAGATTCAGCTTCTGCAGTATGTGCGTACGATGTGTCTCCACGGTATGCAGGCTGAGGTTCAGCAGATTGGCGACGTCTTTATTTGACTTGCCCTCGGCAATCAGCTGTAGAATTTCGCGCTCGCGCGTGCTCAGCAGTTCGTAGGAATCCTCGCCGCCGCGCTGTTGCAGTTGCCGGATGTAATCCTCCAGCAGCATGCGACTGATCGCCGGACTGAAGCTGTTGCGCCCTTCATGCACCGCCCGCACGGCCTTGATCAAGTCAGCCTCGGCCGAATCCTTCAACAGGTATCCGCGCGCCCCTGCCTTCAATGCCCGCAGCACGTAGCTCTCATCGGAGTGCATGCTGAGAATGATCACCGCCGTCTTCGGATTGGCGCCTGTGATCTGGCGCGTCGCCTCGATGCCATTCAGCAACGGCATCGCCACATCCATCACAACAACTTCGGCCGCGGTCGAGGCGGCCAGCGCCACAGCTTCGCGCCCGTCGGCCGCCTCGCCCGCCACAACGAAATCGGGCTGCCGCTCCAATAGGAGCCGCAACCCGCTTCGCATTACCGTATGATCATCGGCCAATAGAATTCGAATCGTATCCATACCCCACATCCCAATCTAACCGATTGGGATGTGGGGCACACGTCCCAACTTGCTTACTTGTTTTCCACCGCGATAAACAGGTTGCTCCCCCCACGGTTCACCCGCAGAAGAACAGCCCCACCATCGCCAAGAGCCGCCTGCAAGTCTTTCGCATTACCAACCCGCTTATGATTGGCCTCGACAATCACATCGCCCTTGCGCAAACCAGCCGCACCAGCCGGACTGTCATTTGAAACCCCAGTCACAACAACACCAGAAGCGCGGCCCGGCAGATTCAATTCCTGCCGCAGCTCCTGAGTCAAAGGTTCCACCGAAACTCCATCCAAAGCCGAATCACTGGACTCCTTCTCACCCTTCGCGCCATCGCGAGATCCATAATTAGCAGGCATATCGCCCAAGTGCACCTGCATGTCTTTCGCAGAACCATCGCGGAACACCTTGAACGTTGCATCACTACCCGGCGCCGTCATCGCCACACGATTGCGGAACGAACCGATGTCAGTCACTACGTCGCCGTTCATCGCCAGAATCACATCACCGGCTTTGAGGCCAGCACGAGCCGCCGGAGTATCTGCATTCACTTCGCCAACCAACGCGCCCTTCGAATCTTTCAAACCGAACACCTTCGCCAGCGCCGGAGTTACAGGCTGCAGCGTCACGCCCAGATAAGCGCGCGTCACTTTGCCCTTGGTCACAATCTGATCCATGATGGCATGCGCCATGTTCGACGGAATCGCAAACCCAACGCCGTTATTGCCGCCGGAGTTGGGCGAGATGATGGCGGTGTTGATGCCAATTAAATCACCCTGCGAATTCACCAGTGCGCCGCCGGAGTTGCCTGGATTGATCGCCGCATCGGTCTGGATGAAGTCTTCGTAGTCTTCAATTCCGAGGTTGCCGCGGCCAGTCGCGCTCACAATACCCATGGTCACGGTCTGTCCGACACCGAACGGGTTGCCGATCGCCAGCGCATAATCGCCAATCTGTACGCGAGAGCTGTTGGCAAACGTGACCGTCGGCAGATTCTCCGCGTCGATCTTCAAAACCGCAATGTCGGTCTTCGCGTCGCCGCCAATCAATTTGGCTTTATGCTCGCGTTTATCGAGCAATATCACGTTGATCTCTGTGGCACCCTCAACCACGTGGTTGTTGGTCAAAATGTAGCCATCGGGCGATACGATCACGCCCGAGCCGAGCGCATGTTCCTTGCGATTGGGAGGCATCTGACGCCCGCCCCCGCCACCGCCGCGTCCGAAAAACTGTTCAAAGAATGGATCGTTAAACGGCATACCCTGCTGCTGCGATACCTTCACCGATTTTGAAGTATTGATGCTCACAACCGCCGGCAGGTCTTTCTTGACGACCGATGCAAAGCCCGCCGCCGGGGCGGCCGTCGCGTCAGAGCGCACCGTAACCGCTGGCGCCTTGGCCGAAACAGCGTGGTCCACCGCTGCGCCAACCGCGCCGGCCAGCCCCAGAGCAACAATAGCGCCGCCTACAATCGCACGGCGGCCGAATGGAAAATTGGTAAGTTTCATGTGGTTCCCTTGATGAGCGCTCACTAGCGGGAGCGCGATCTACTTACATGGACGAACCACCTGCCACTTTGGGTCATACAGTCGAGGCTGTATTTATGCACCCAGCGGCAATGTAACGCGGACCACTGTTCCCTGCCCTGCGGCCGATTGGATGGCGAACTTCCCGTGCATATTCCGCACCCGCTCCTCCATGCCGAGTAGGCCCATTCCCCGCGTGCGCGCTGGATCGAACCCGCGGCCGTTGTCGGAAATCTCCATCGCCAAGGCCCCCGGCTCCAAATGGACAATTACCTTTACAGAGGTGGCACCGGCATGTCGGGCTGCATTGTTCAGCGCCTCCTGCACAATGCGATAGACGCACGTGCGGTGCTCGTCCGGCAATTCATCGGGCAAATTCTCGGCGTCCACATCCACCTGCATGCCTGTCCGACGCGACACCTCGCGCGCCTGCCAGTTCAACGCCGGTGCCAGGCCCAGATCGTCCAGCATTGACGGCCGCAACAGCAACGCAAGATTTCGTACCGCGTTCACGCTGCTTTCTGCGAGGCGCTTGGCCGATTCGATGCGGCCGTTGCTCAGGTCAACCAATAGCGCACTCATCGATTGGCCGATCTCGTCATGCAGTTCACGCGCAATGGACCGCCGCTCCTCCTCCTGCGCGTTCACCAGCTTTTCAGAGAGCCCGTGCAGTTCCACCTGCACGCCTTCAATTTGCCGATAGCGCTCGCGCAACGATTTTTCCAGCCGCAGTATGTAGGCCCCAACTGAAAACGCCAGCAGCAACCCAAACGATGCCGTACCACCCAAAATCAAGACCACTTGATTGCGCGTCTTCTCAATCAAGGCTGCCGAGCGCTGCCCTTCCGACCGCAGCCGCCCCTCGTTCATGTCGCTGATGCGATCAGTGATCTCAACCACGCGTAGCCGCAGCCGCCCGGCTTCCTGCGGCGAGGCCTGGTCCATCGCTTGCAGGTAGGCGGCAATACCCCGCTGCAACTCAACCAGCGCCTGCCGCTCATCCACGGCCAGAGTTGAAGCGTATCGCGTCACATTCTGTCCGATCAAATCGCGCAGTTCCGTCTGCGAACCCGCGCCATACAGATACAGCGCGGAGCGGATGTTTTCCAGTGCTCGGCTCTTTTCTATGAAGATCTGGCTGGAGACAGCGTTGGCCGATTGCAGCGATTCCAATACGCGAATGGAGTGAAAGCCAATCGCCGCGATCAGCGTCAGCATGCCGCCAAACCCCAGCGCCAGGGCGATGCGCAGCGCAGAGGTGGAAGTGTTTTTATTCACAGTGCCTGATTGCCAGTGTAGCCGAACATCGGCAATATGCGTTTAAATCGGGATAGGGGTGAGCTTCGCAGCCCATCCCCTCCCACACCACCGGACATGCGGGTCCGCATCCGGCGGTTCGGCGAGTTAAGTCACGAACGAACCGTTAACCTCGGAATCCCGAGCGAGTCGAAGTAAGCGATGGGCAGCGCGATATGAAGTCCTGGGGAGTCCGCCAACCGCCACGGTCCGTGTCCACTGCCAGCCGATTGTGCGGCCAGTTCATGAGATACACCCCGCTTGCGAAGTTCAGCGAACCGCTTGGTACCCCGTTTCCACTGCTTCCAGATCGCAGAACGTAGCCTGCGCCGGAACCACTGTTCAAGACCTTCCAGCACCGACGGCGTCTGGCATTTCCCAAAATAGCCCAGCCAACCCTGAAGATAGCTGGTCAGTTCACGGGCCATTCGTTCGATGCTCACACCGCGGGTCCGGCTCGTCAGTTCCCGAATCCGCTCCTTGAAGCGAGCCACCGCCTTAGGCGCAATCCGCCGTTTCGGCTGTCGTCCGTTCGTAAAGCTGAACCCGAGAAACTTCCGCGCCCATGGCCGCGCCACTGCGCTCTTCTGCTCGTTCACCTTAAGCTTAAGCTTCGTCGTGAGGAATCGCTTGAGGCTCTCCATCACCCGGTCTCCGGCTCGCTTACTGCGAACGTAGATGTTACTATCATCCGCGTATCTAGCAAACCGAAGTCCGCGCCGCTCCAACTCCCGGTCGAACTCATCGAGCACAATATTGCTAAGCAAGGGCGACAAAGGTCCGCCTTGCGGCGTGCCTTCATCCACCGGACTGACCAACCCACCTTCCATCACACCTGCCGTGAGAAACGCCCGGATCAGCTTCAGCACTCGCTTGTCGCTGACCCTTGTGGCGATCTTTGCCATCAGTTTGTCGTGGTTGACCCGGTCAAAGAATTTCTCTAGATCCAAGTCCACCACCCAGCGATAGCCTTCGGCGATATACTGCTGCGCCTGCTCCACCGCCTGATGCGCCGACCGCCCGGGACGAAACCCGTAGCTGTGTTCGGAAAATGTCCGGTCCCACTTGCGTTGTAATACCTGCATCACCGCCTGCTGGATGAATCGGTCCAGCACCGTCGGGATGCCAAGCTTTCGCACCCCGGGCGCAAGAGTTGAAAGCGCATTTCCGTCCGGCTTCGGGATTTCCACCCGCTTTACCGGTTGCGGCCTATAGGTCCCACTCAACAACTGTTCCCGGATTGCTGGCCATTGCTGTTTCAGAAACTCCGGCAACTGCTGGACCGTCATTCGATCCACGCCGGGGCTTCCTTTGTTGGCCTTGACTCGTGCCATTGCCTGCTTGCAGTTTTCCCGCCCGCAGACCGCCTCCATCAACTGTTCGTCAATGGCCGGGCTTTCCGTCCCGCGTTTCACCGTGGGCGATTCGGTCCCTTTGCCGAGGCCCTTCGGGGCTTCACCCCTATACTCCTCGGCAAAGGCCAACAGTAGCTGGTTATTCTGCCGCTTGTCGCCCATGAGTCACGCTGCTTACTTGCCACTCCCATCAACCCCTTGCGGGGACCGTTTGGGCCTTCAGCGCATGCGCGCCTAATACGCCCGCTGCTGACTTCTGCCGTCCGGTCAGGGCCGATTGCTCGACCCTTAGTCCCGATTCCGGGACAAACGGCAGATCTCCCGAGGTAAGTTCGACCGCCTTCCGCACGCAACCGCCGGATTTACAACCAGTGCCTTTGATGGATATGGACTTCGCGATCAATTGCCCGCTCGTCCGGCACCGTATGCCTCAGATCCGGTTCTTGTACATCGGCTCGTACATTTGCTCCACGCTGCTTTCAGACCCCGCCTCGCGACGACGCCCTTGCGCTTCGCTATGACTTCACCTCCATCAGGTTGTCAAAAGGACTTACACCTTCGAGCTGTCGAACATGCTCGGCACACAACAAAAAGCCCCCAGGCACGAACATCGTGCCTGGGGGCTTTAGTAGGAGAGAGACCTGCTTATTCGGTTGCGCCGGCCTTGGCTTTTTCGCGCTGTTCGCGCAATACGGCTTTGCGGCTCAACTTGATTTTGTTGCCTTCGAGGGCGAGGACCTTAACCATGATCTGGTCGCCTTCGTTCAGTTCGTCGCGGACCTGCTTCACGCGGTTTTCCGAGATTTCGCTGATATGCAGCAAACCATCGGTGCCGGGGAAGATTTCGACGAAGGCGCCGAAGTCTACGATGCGAACCACTTTGCCGAGGTAGGTCTTGCCGGGTTCGGCCACTGCGCAGATGTCGTTAACCATCTGGATGGCGCGGTTGGCGCTTTCGCCGTCGATGGCGAAGATCTGAACGCTGCCGTCGTCTTCCACGTCCATTTTGACGCCTGTTGAATCGACGATGCCACGGATGGTGACGCCGCCCTTGCCGATGAGATCGCGGATCTTGTCGGTGGGGATGGTGAGCGTGTAGATGCGCGGAGCGTACAAGGACATTTCACCGCGCGGTGCGGAGATCGCCTTGTTCATGGTGTCGAGAATCGAGAGGCGGGCACGCAGTGCCTGTGCCAACGCTTCTTCCATGATTTTGGTGGTGACGTTGGGGACCTTGATATCCATCTGAAGGCCGGTGATGCCTTCCTTGGAACCGGCAACCTTGAAGTCCATGTCGCCGTAGTGATCTTCAGCACCGGCGATGTCAGTAAGAATCGCGTAGTCGTCGCCTTCCTTCACCAAGCCCATGGCGATACCGGCGATGGGACGATCCATCGGAACACCGGCATCCATGCAGGCCAAGCTTGCGCCGCAGACGGTAGCCATTGAGCTCGAACCGTTCGATTCGAGAATGTCGCTGACCACGCGGAGCGTGTAGGGGAACTTCTTTTCGTCAGGCACGACGGCCGAGATGGCGCGTTCGGCCAAAGCGCCGTGGCCGATTTCGCGGCGGCCGGGGCCGCGCATGAAGCCGACTTCGCCAACGCTGAACGGCGGGAAGTTGTAGTGCAACATGAAGCGCTTGCTGGTGACCGTGGGGTCAAGCAGTTCGATGCGCTGTTCGTCGTCTTTGGTGCCGAGCGTGACGGTGACCAGAGCCTGCGTTTCGCCGCGGGTGAAGAGTGCGGAGCCGTGGGTGCGGGGCAGGAGGCCGAGTTCGATATCGATCGCCCGGATGGTTTCGAAGGTGCGGCCATCGGGACGGCGGCGATCCTTCAACATTTCATCGCGGAAGATGCGTTCCTTCAGGCGGTCAAACAGATCCTTCGCTGCCGCAACTTCTTCTTCAGCGACGAGGGTTTTGACTTTCTCTTTGACGGCGGCGATGCGTGCGTAGCTATCGATTTTGGTGTACTTTTCCGTGTTCATCGCGTCGCTGAGTTCAGCGCGGACGGCATCGGAGATCTTTTTGTAGAGCTCTTCGTTGATGGCGGGCGGGGTGTAAACGCGCTTGGTCTTGCCGGCGAGCTTCACCAGTTCGGCGATGCCAGCGGCGAGCTTCTTGCAGCATTCGTGGCCGAATTCGATGGCGGCGAGCACTTCCGCTTCGGAAGCGTGCTGCGCACCGGCTTCCACCATGACGATACCGCTATCGGTGCCGGCAACGGTGATGTTGAGCTTGGATTCCTTGGCTTCCAAATAGGATGGATTGACCTTCATTTCGCCGCCGATGAGGCCGACGCGAACACCTGCAAGCAGATGGTCAAACGGGATGTCGGAGATTGCCAGAGCAGCGCCGGCGCCGAGGATTGCGAGCGCGCCAGGATCGCGGGTCGGGTCCGAAGAGAGGACCATGGCGATGATCTGGGTTTCGTTGGAGTAGCCTTCAGCGAAGAGGGGGCGAACCGGGCGGTCAATCAGACGGCTGGTGAGAATTTCTTTTTCGGAGGGGCGACCTTCACGTTTAATGAAGCCGCCGGGGAAACGACCAGTGGAGTACGTATATTCACGATAGTCCACGGTGAGCGGAAAAAAGTCTACCCCGGCTTTGGGGTTGATATTCGAGCAGGCGCTCACAAGAATAACGGATTCTCCGCAGCGTACGACTACGGATCCGTTTGCCTGTTTTGCGATTTTACCCGTTTCGAGGGAAATCTTTAGACCGTGCAGGTCTATTTCAACTGTGTGTGTCATCTAAGTCCTTGAACCTTATCCATTCGGATCAAGGGGACTGGAGTGTCAAGCGTAGGGACCACCCACCGGGGTGGTGTTGCCGGACCTACGGTACAGCGACATGCTGAACCGCGGAGCCCGCGCCTTCGAGTTCACTTCCGCAATTAGCGGCGGATGCCAAGACTGGCGATCAACGTTGTATAGCGTTCCGCACTACGGCTCTTCAAATACTTGAGGAGACGGCGTCGGCGCGCAACCATGCACAACAACCCGCGGCGCGAGCTGTGATCCTTCTTATTTGCCTTGAAGTGATCGTTGAGCTGGAGAATACGTTGACTCAGAATTGCAACCTGCACCTCTGGCGAACCAACATCCTGCTTGTTAATGCGATACTTCGAAATCAACTCTGTCTTCTGATCTGCCAGCAGTGCCATTGCGAAAATGAATACTCCTTGTCTAACCTTAATCGATTCTTTACCTGACTAGGATAGCACAGTTTGGGGTGGTTGCAACGCGATGACAGTTTAATTAACAGCTATGCGAGCCTAGTAATGGACCTTTGCGACCGATTCGTTCCAGGCGCGGAAAGCGGCAAGCCCTTCCTCTTGCAGGAAGCATTCGGTGGGGATTTTGCGCTCGGCTATCGCGAGCGGAATCTCATCATAGATGAATGAATCATCGAAGCCGGATTTCGCTGCGTCCTCGCGAGTGGCGGCGAAGTAGATATGGCCGATGCGCGCCCAGTACAGCGCGCCAAGGCACATGGGGCAGGGCTCGCAACTGGAGTAGATCTCGCAGTCCTTTAATTCGAAGGCACCCACTAACTGGCAGGCGCGGCGGATCGCCACGACTTCGGCGTGTGCGGTTGGGTCGCAGGTGGAAGTAACCAGGTTCACGCCTTCGGCAAGTATCTTGCCGTCGCGAACGATAACTGCACCGAAGGGGCCGCCGTTGCCGGAAGCGACATTCTTAACGGCCAGGTCGATTGCATGCCGCATTGCCTGAGATTGCATTTCGTTATTCCCCATTTTGAAATGTTAGAAGGCGAACGAGGCCGGTGGACTGCACTTTTACGAGTTTAGCGCAAGGCGAGGTCGGCCAGCGTGGCGGCCAGCACCTTTGAGCCTGCCGCAATGTCGACTGGCGACGAATACTCATCGGGGCGATGGCTGTATCCACCCTTGCAGCGGATGAACAGCATGGCGACCGGGGCCAGTTGCGCCATGAACAGCGAGTCGTGATAAGCGCGGCTGACCATCTTGCGATAGGGCAGTGCGGCCTGCTCGCAGGCATTGCTCAGCGCCTCGACGATTTCAGGCGCGCAGGTGGCGGGCGCATCGGCATTCACGGTTTCGATGGTGAAGCGCACGCCGCGGCGGGCGGCGATTTCCACGCTTGCGGCCCGTACGTTTTCGATGACTTGATCGCGGCGGGCGCCATCGATGTCGCGGATATCGATTTCCAGTCGAGTGCGGCTGGGCACGCTGTTGACAGCGCCAGGGAAGACGTCGCAGACGCCGGTAGTGCCAACCGTGTCGATAACGCCGGTGGCTTTCACGCTGGATTCGACGGCGAGGGCAAGTTCGGCGGCGGCGAGAAACGCATCGTGGCGGTGCGGCATGAGGAACGCGCCGGCATGGCCACCTTCGCCATCGACCTGCACGCGCAACGAGGCGGGAGCGGCGATAGCAGTGACGACGCCGAGTGGCAGATCTTCCTGTTCGAGCAGCGGGCCTTGTTCGATGTGGAGTTCGACGAAGGCGGAGTAGACGCCGGGGTTGAGGCGGACGGATTCGAGCGTACCGGTGAAGCCTGCGGCCTGGCGGGCTTCATCGAGCGTGAGTCCATCCTTGCCGCGGAGTTTCGCGCCCGCGGAAGCATCCAACACTCCAGCCAGCAACCGGCTACCCAGGCAGCCGATGCCGAAGCGAGTGGGCTCTTCAGATGTAAACAGGATCAGCTCGATAGCCCGCTTGCAACGCATGCCCTGACGCTGCAGCAGGCGGATGGCTTCGAGTCCGCCGAACACTCCGACGGTGCCATCGTAGGCTCCGGCGTGAGGAATCGCGTCGATGTGGGAACCGGTGGCGACGGCGGGCAGATCAGGCTCAGTGCCGGGCCAGCGGGCGAAGGTGTTGCCTGCGGCATCCTCACGGATTTCAAGGCCGGCGGCGAGGCACAGGCCTTTGAAGTATTCGCGGGCCTGCATGTCGGTGGGCGAGTAGACCACGCGTGTGACCGATGGCGCTGGCGTGTCTGAGAACTTCGCCAGGCGTTCCAGTTCGAGAGTAAGTTGGGAGGTGCTCATAGTGATCAGGCCTGGGGGTGACGGTTCCAATCCTTGTAGATGAGATAGCGAGCGGGGGTCTTGCCGAGTGCGCCGAACCATTGCGGGCAGTAGGGGCCCATCCAGATGAAGTCGCCGGCAGAGACCGGATGCCAGTCGTCGCCAAGGCGGTAGATGCCGGCTCCATCGAGCATGAGCAGCCCGTGTTCCATGACGTGCGATTCCACCATGGGCAGGGTTGCGCCGGGGGCGTAGGTCATGGTGTTGACGGCAAGGTCGAAGGCCGGGTCGGCGGGGATGAGCGAGCGGACCTGCACATCAGCGTCGCCCAACAGCGGCTGCGGGCGCGCGGATTTTTCGCGGCCCAGCACGAGCCCCGGGCTGCCGAGGCCATCGCGCGACTGGTAGGGCTTTTCGATAACGGCGGCGCGCGATTTCGAGCTCGCCTGAATGCGGTGCGGCAGGCCGGCTGGAATATAGGCGAAGCCGTTCGGAGTGATGCGCCGCTGCTTGCCCTTGGCATCGAGCGTGAGTTCGCCCTCCAGCACGTAGACGAAGCGCTGCATGGTGGAGGGGCCAAGCTGCCCGGTGGCTTCCAGTTCGGCGGTGTACATCGTAAACTTGGCGCCAAGCGCGGGCGCGGCGTGGACGATCGCGGTCGCCCTCGCCATGCCGGGCAGAGGTGCGGGCACGAAACTATCGGGGGTGTGCAGCGTATAGTTCGACCTTGCTATGGTTCGTGTGAATCCCAAGTGATGCATAGTTAGAAATCCTTTTCCAGGTCGTTGAGGAAGCAGAGCCCGGTTTCGAGCGCGGCGGCGACGTCCGAAACCAGAACGCTTTCGCTAGGGTGGTGGCTGATGCCGCCGGGGCTGCGCAGAAAGAGCATGGTGGTTGGAATGTGCGGAGCCACGATCATTGCGTCGTGCCCGGCGCCGCTGCTCATCACGTGATCGTTGTAGCCTGCTGCTCTCAAGCTGCGGCGCAAGGAAGAAGTGAGATCGGGTGCGCAAAGCACCGCGGGTTGATCGAGCAGTGGCTGGGCATCGAAGGTCAAGCCGCGTGCAGCAGCGATTTGTTGTGCCGAGTCGAGCAGGGCGTGAACGGCTTCGTTGCGGATGGAATCATTGAGATGGCGGACGTCCAGGCTGGCTTCCACTTCGCCTGGGACCACGTTGCCGGCTCCAGGCTTTACCTGCAGCCGGCCAACGGTTGCGACAAGCCCGGTGGTGGAACGGGCGTAATGCTCAACGGCGCAGATCCAGTGCGCGGCGGCGGCCAGTGCGTCTTTACGCAGGTCCATGGGCGTGGTGCCGGCGTGGTTGGCCTGACCCGTGATTTGAATATGAAAGCGGCTCTGGCCTGCGATGCCTTCCACTGCGGCTAGCGGCAGGTCAAGCTTTTCGAGTACGGGTCCTTGCTCGATGTGGAATTCCAGATAGGCGCGGGTTTCGGGATGGAAGACGGCATTCGAAAGCTTGGATGGGTCGAGGCCGAAGTCGCGTATGGCCTGACCGATGGTGGTACCGTCCTTGCCCGGATGATCCAACAGTTCCGGCGGAAATCCTCCGGTGAAGGCGGTGCTGCCGAGGAATGGCAGGCCAAAGCGGACGCCCTCCTCTTCAGAGAAGCCGATGACTTCGATCCCAAACGGCGGCGGGGCGGATTCGAGGCTCGCCTCGATCAGTGCCAGCGCGAGGACAACGCCAAGAATTCCGTCGTAAGCGCCGGCGTTGGGAACGGTGTCGAGATGAGAGGCGATGACCAGGCGCTGCGGATTGGCGGCGCGCAAAACGCCGCGCAGGTTGCCGATGGAGTCGACGAAAGAGTCCATGCCCAAGGCGGTCATCCATTCGCGCAACACGCGGTGGACATCGTGCATGGGCTGTGAAAGAAACGTTCTGGTGATTGTGCCCGGGGTTTCCGTGAAGCGTCCGAGTGCGCAGCAACGATCCACCGCTTGGGCGGCGCGGGTTGCCAGGTCAAGGCCGGGAGTGATCGTCCAGTTAACGTCCGACAAAGTTAGTTCTCACCATAACAGACCAGCGACGGAGGTTCAATGTTATACTCACTTTTTCAAGGTGTAGAGAGCCATGTTGCTACCGCCCAATGATCCCCCGTCGGGAATCCTCGTTCCGCAAGGAGGGCTATCTGTTTCCAATAAATAGGAAGGCGGTGCGATTTGAGTAAAGGCGTAGTCGGCACTTCGGTTTTGCGTAAAGAGGGCGTCAGCAAGCTGACTGGCAAGGAGCAGTATGTCGATGACATAACGTTCCCCGGCATGCTGCACGGCGTCACGGTGCGCAGTTCGATTCCGCGCGGCCGCATCACTGGCATTGAATTCGACCCGGCCATCGACTGGAGCGAGTTCACCATCGTTACCGCGAAGGACATTCCCGGGCGCAATCTGGTGGCATTGATCGTCGACGATCAGCCGTGTCTGGCCGATGGCGAGATCCGGCATTCCGAAGAGCCTGTCGTCCTGATCGCCCATCGCGACAAATATCAGGCGGAGCGAGCGCGCCGGCACGTACGGATTCTGGCGGAGCCGCTGCCTCCGGTTTTCACGCTGGACGATTCGCTCAAGTGCAAGCAGGTGATCTGGGGCACGGATAACCTGCTGAAATCGTACCTGATGAAGAAGGGCGATGTGGAGCCGGTTTTCGATTCGGCGGAAATCATTGTCGAAGGCGAGTACGAAACCGGCGCGCAGGAGCAGCTCTACATTGAACCAAACGGCATGATCGCTTTCGCGGAAGCGGGCAGCGTCACGCTTTGGGGTTCTTTGCAGTGCCCGTACTACGTGCAGAAGGCTTTGACGCCGGTGTTCGCTGTGGAGCCTGAGAAGATCCGCGTGATTCAGATGGCTACCGGCGGTGGCTTCGGTGGCAAGGAAGAGTATCCCTCGATTCTGGCCGCGCATGCGGCGTTGCTGGCATGGAAATCAGGCAAGCACGTGAAGATGATCTATGATCGCGCGGAGGACATGGCGGCGACTACCAAGCGCCACCCTTCGCGCACGCGGCATCGCACGGCGGTGAGCCGCGATGGCAAACTGTTGGCGATGGACATTGAGTTCACCATTGATGGCGGTGCGTATGCCACGCTCAGCGCCGTGGTGCTTTCGCGAGGTGCAATTCATTCGGCGGGGCCGTATCGATGCGATCATGTGCGAGTGACGGCGAAGGCGATGGCTACCAATACGCCGCCGCATGGAGCGTTTCGCGGCTTCGGCGCGCCGCAGAGCATCTTCGCGCTGGAGCGGCATATGAACAAGGTGGCCGCGGCCGTGGGCCTGACGGCGGAGGAGTTCCGGCGGCGCAACTTCCTGCGTGTTGGCGAGACCACTGCAACAGGCCAGTTCATGGAAGAAGATTCGATGATGGATGAATTGTTGAGCGAAGCGCTAGAGCGTTCGGACTATCACGAGAAGAAGCGCAGGTTCGCATTGCAGCATCCAGAGAGCAGGCTGCGCAAGGGCATCGGCTTTGCGACGTTTTTCCACGGGGCAGGGTTTACGGGGTCGGGCGAACGATACTTGCGATCGGCGGTTGGGATAGAAGCTGACGCGCTGGGCAACGTGAAGGTGCTGGTAGCGAGCTCTGAGATCGGCCAGGGTACGAATACGATTCTGGCGCAGATTGCGGCCGACGCATTGGGAATCGATTATGAGAAGGTCACCGTGGCGCAGCCCGATACGGCGCTGGTGCCGAACAGCGGACCAACGGTGGCCTCGCGCACGTGCATGATTGTCGGGAAGCTGGTGGAGACAGCCGCACGCGGCTTGCGGGAAATGGTGGGGCCTGGGGAATTTACAGCCTCGTGCCACAGCTATTTGCAGACGCATGAAGAGCTGCGATGTTACAAGCAGTATGTGGAGCCGCCCAATGTTTATTGGGACGACGAGAAGTATCAGGGCGATGCGTACGGTACATTCGCGTATGCGGTTTACGTGGCCGAAGTGACTGTCGACCTGACGACCTATGAAACGCGCGTGGATGATTTTGTGGCTTTGCAGGAAGTGGGCCGCGTGATTCATCCGCTGTTTGCAACGGGGCAGATTGAGGGCGGCGTGGCGCAGGCGATCGGTTACGCGTTGTCAGAGAAAGTGGTGTGGAAAGACGGGCGCATGGCCAACGGGCAGATGACCAACTACATCATGCCGACATCGGTTGATCTTCCACCAATACGCGTGTTCTTCGCGGAGAACCCTTACGCACATGGGCCTTCGGGTGCGAAGGGGATCGGCGAACTACCGATGGATGGCCCCGCTCCGGCGATCTTGAATGCAGTGGAGGATGCGATCGGGTTGGCGGTAAATCGTATTCCATTGCTGCCGGAAGATCTGATGGAGGTGGTGCATGGTTGACATTCGTTTTGACGTCAATGGTGCGCAGGTTAGTGTTTCGGCATATCCCTTGGCGCGATTGCTCGACGTGCTGCGAGAGGATCTGCGGCTTACTGGAGTGAAAGAAGGTTGCGGCGAGGGCGAGTGCGGCGCTTGCTCCGTGCTGCTGAATGGCGAGTTGGTGAACAGCTGCCTGGTGCCGGTTTTGCAGGCGAGCGGCTCAGAGATCATCACCATTGAAGGCCTGGCCGACAAGGACGAATTGCACCCAGTGCAAAAGGCGTTCCTCGAAAACGGCGGCGCGCAGTGCGGCATCTGCACACCAGGCATGGTGATGGCTGCGACGTATCTACTGTCAAATAATCCGGATCCGTCCGAGGAGCAGATCCGCGAAGGGCTCGCTGGAAACTTATGCCGCTGCACCGGCTATATGCGCATTGTGGATGCCGTGTCGAAGGTGAGAGAAGCATGAGGGGCTTCGTACCGGAATATCATATGGCCGCGCCGGGCAGTTTGCAGGGCGTGCTGCATCTGATGGCTAGCGAACCGGGCCAGTGGCAGCCCTTCGCAGGCGGCACGGATCTGATGGTGTTGATGGAATCGGGCAAGCTGGAGCACAAGAAATTTGTTAGTTTGCTCGGGGTTCCAGAGCTGACGGGCATCAGGCAGCATGAACACAGGCTCACGATAGGCGCGCTGACAACTTACACGGATGTGCTGCGTTCGGCGGCCATCGGCCGCGAATTTCCGCTGTTGCAAGAGGCTGCGCGACAGACTGGCGGAGTGGCTACGCAGAATCGCGGGACGTTGGGAGGCAACATTGCCAATGGTTCGCCTGCTGCTGACACGCCTCCGGCGTTGCTGGTTTATGACGCGGAGATTGAGCTAACCTCGGCGAATGGCTCGCGCTGGGTGCCTTATGCAAGTTTTCACACCGGCTACAAACAAACGCTTCGCAAGCCTGACGAACTGATATCGCGCATCCGCTTGCCGCGGCGGTCGGAAAGCTCGTATGAGACGTATCGCAAAGTCGGCACGCGCAAGGCGCAGGCAATTTCCAAGGTCTGTTTTGCAGCCGCGGTGCTGGTTGAAGGGGCGACGGTGCAGCGTGCGCGCCTGGCATTGGGAAGCGTTGCGCCATTGCCGTTGCGGTGCGTGAAGACAGCGTCTGTTTTGGTTGGCCAGCGCCTTTCGAAGAGCTTGATTGAAGATGCATGCCGCCAGTTGGTGGATGAGATTTCGCCGATCGACGATATCCGCTCGACCAGGGTGTACCGCAGGCGCGTTGCAGTGAATCTGTTGTCTGAGTTTCTGGAATCGTTATGAGGTGCGATCTGGTAGTGCGCGGACAGGCCGTGTTGCATGGCGGCAAGATCGGGCCTGCCTCGATCCACATCGCCAACGGTGTAATCGTTGCGATTGAGGCCTACGATGCGGTTGCGGACTGCACTGTGATCGATGCGGGCTCCTGCGTAGTGATGCCCGGCATTGTGGATACGCATGTTCATTTGAATGACCCTGGCCGTAGCGACTGGGAAGGCTTTGCAACGGGCACCAACGCGGCGGCTGTTGGCGGAGTGACTACGGTTGTCGATATGCCCTTGAACAGCGTTCCGGCAACGACCACAACGGAAGGCTTGCAGGCAAAGCTCGCGGCGGCTGAAGGCGCATTGCGAGTGGATGTGGGGTTGTGGGGCGGCGTGGTTCCGGGCAACGCCGATCAGATTGAGCGGCTGCTCAACGAAGGTGTGTTGGGGTTCAAGTGTTTTCTGGTGCACTCCGGAGTCGATGAATTTCCATCGGTGGACGAGGCCGATTTGCGCCTTGCATTTCCAGCGTTGGCAAAGAATAGCGCTGTGCTCCTGGCCCATGCCGAAGTGCCGGGGCCGATTGAGGCGGCCAAGCCCGAGGGCTCGCCACGCAGCTATGCGACGTATCTTGCATCGCGCCCGCCGGCAGCGGAGTTGGAAGCGATTGAGCTGATGATCCGGCTGAGCCGAGAATTTGAGGCGCGCACGCACATCGTGCATCTGGCTGCTTCTAGTGGCGTGCCTCTGCTGCGCAGCGCGCGCGAAAGCGGAGTGCCTATCACGGTAGAAACGTGCCCGCACTACTTGTGCTTCGATGCGGAGGAAATTGCGGAAGGCTCGACGGAGTTCAAGTGCGCTCCACCGATTCGCGAGAATGCGAATCGCGAGTTGCTGTGGAAGGCGTTGGCCGATGGCGATCTGGATTTGATCGCGACCGATCATTCACCGTGTCCTCCGGCGATGAAAGGCACCGAGGCTGGCGACTTCTTTCGCGCGTGGGGCGGCATCGCATCGCTGCAGTTCGGACTGGCTGCGATTTGGACAGAGGCGAAGCGGCGCGGAATTGGATTGGCGCAGGTCTCTGAATGGCTTTCTACAGCGCCTGCGCGATTGGCTGGACTAGCCGGGCGTAAGGGCACGATTGCGGTGGGCGCCGATGCCGATCTGATTTTCTTCGATCCGGATGCGAAGGTGGATTGGTCGCGACCCGTTGAGCATAGACATCCGCTGACACCGTATCGTGAGCGGGATTTACAGGGCGTTGTGGTGCGCACAGTTCTGCGCGGGAAGACCGTGTTTCTCGATGGGAAACTGACGGACAAGCGGCAGGGCAAGATAGTTCGCAATGGCCTGTATGAGCTGAATCGCTCGGCGAATTTTCTGAAGTGTTGCGGCAGCACGCGTTGGGCTTCGCGCATGGAGGAAGCGCGGCCATTCGCAAATCTGCGTGAGTTATTGGCTGCCGCCGAGCACTTCGCCGACGAGTTGGCCGAGGACGATTGGCGGGAAGCATTTGCCGCGCATCCACGCATCGGCGCACGCAGCGGGTCTGCATGGTCGAAGCAGGAACAGAGCAGCGTGGCCAACGCAGCGGATGCGATTCGCGAGGAACTGGCAGAGAAGAACACTGCCTATTTCGAGCGCTTCGGCTTCATCTTCATCATCTGCGCAACGGGCAAGAGCGCGGCGGAAATGTTGGAGCAATTGCAGGCGCGGCTTGAGAATTCGCGCGAGACGGAAATTGCCACGGCCGGGGCGGAACAGCGCAAGATCACGGCTTTGCGATTGAGGAAACTGTTGGGCGTATGAGTTCAATCAGCACACATATTTTGGACACGGCGCGGGGCGCTCCGGCGGCAGGCGTGCGAGTGACGCTGGAACAGCAAGAGGCCGCGGAATGGCGGTTGATGGGCGATGGCGTGACGAACAAAGACGGGCGCATCGCACGCTTCGTCAGCGAAGGCCAGTCCGTCGCAGGAGGCGTGTACCGGTTGCGCTTCGACACCGGCGCTTATCAGGATGGTTTCTTTCCTGAGGTCGTCATCGTATTCACCGTCGGTGAAGGTGCGCAGCATTATCATGTGCCATTGCTTTTGAGTCCATTTGGATATTCCACTTATCGAGGGAGCTAACGTTTGTGACCAGCAAACTGAAGAGCATTGAGTATGGCAAGGCGCGCGTTCGCGTGGCTAAGATTGAGCGGCACGAAGATCGCCACGAGTTTCGCGAATTCACCGTTGCGGTGAGGCTGGCAGGGCCGTTTGAGAACTGCTACCTGACAGGCGACAACAGCATGGTTGTACCGACAGACACCATGAAGAACACCGTCTATGCGATCGCGGCGCAGACGAGCCTGGCGCCTGCTGAGCGCTACGCCATCAAGCTGGGCCAGCATTTTCTCGACACGCATGCGCACGTGACTGGCGTGGATATGGACATTGTGGAGCATCGCTGGGACCGGTTGGATCCGTTCACGTTTGAGCAAGGGCAATCGCGGCGTCTGGCATTCGTTCAGATGACACGCGATGGCGTTGCTGTGCAGGCGGGCATCGATAATCTGGTTGTTTTGAAAACCACGAAATCCTCTTTTGCCGGGTATCTGAAAGACAAGTACACCACGTTGAAAGAGACCAGCGACCGCATTCTTGGAACGTCTGTTCGCGCCGTCTGGAATTACGATTCCACTGATCTGGATTTTGAAGCAACCATGGCGAGTTGCCGCAAAATCATGATCGATGTCTTCACGGCACATGATAGCCTGGCCGTGCAGCAGACCATTTATGCGATGGGCGATGCGGTGCTGCAGGCGCATCCGCAGATCGGCGAGATCCGCATTACGCTGCCGAACAAACACTATCTGCCGGTGAATCTGGAAGTGCTTGGGCTTGAGAACAAGAATGAGATTTTCATGCCCACCGATGAACCGCATGGCCTGATTGAAGCCTGCATTACACGTTAGCTATTGGAGGCCGAAGTTGCGCTGGGCGTAGCCGGAGCGAACCGGCTTCACCGTTTTCAGCTTGTCCTGCCAGTTGCCATCTCCGTACTTGGCCTCGAAGCGGGCGACGGCGGCGCTGTATTCCTTCAGAAGCCGTTGCTTGATGGGCTCTTCAACAAAGGAGTAGCGCAGGCTGTCGCGGCCCATTTGAACGATTTCGCCCCAGGTGAGATTGAAGTTCGTCACGGCGACGAAATACTCATCCGACATGTGCGAGTCCCAGGCGCCAGGGTCATCGGTGTTGAGACACACGGGGATGCCGGTGCGCAGATATTCCGGGAACGGATGCTTCGTAATGTCGGGAGTATATTCCAACAGCCGGTTGCTGATGAGATTGATTTCCACCAGCGCACGCTGATTGCGCATCAGCAGCATGGTGTCCGGATCGGTAATCAGGTTCACGCCGTGGCCAATTCTGGTGGCGCCCAACAGTAGAGTGTTGCGGACTTCGTGGCCTGGTGAGTCTTTCTCACCGGCGTGAATCGAAAGATGAACTCCGCTGTAGGTCCGGCGCATTTTGCGGTAGGTTTCGAGGAAACGCAAAGCATACCCTTTGTCGTTATCTTCGCGGCCTGCCATGTTAATGCCGACCCACATGTCGCGATGCGTATCGACAAATTGGAACGCACGTTCCAGATTCTCCTCGGCATTTGGGGCAAAACGAATGATGGTCAGAATGAATCGCACGGTCATGCCGGTTGCCTTCGCATCGGGGCGATTGAGCGCATCGCGGAATATCTGGACAGATGCTTCGGGCGGCATGGGGTTACCATCGTGGTCCTGATAGGGCACAACGCTCATCTGCGTTTCCAGATAGCGTAGCCCCTGTGCAGAGTACCGCTTCATGTTTTCAACCATTACTTCCGCGGCGATCCATGGATCTTTCAGTAACTCGCCGGCGGCCCGCACATAAACTTCAAAGAATTCATTGCGGCCTTCGCCTGGCTTATCGAGTTTGAGCGATGACAGCCATTCGACGCGCAGTTGCGGCGAAAGCGCGGCGAGCGAAAGATACTCAGCTTTACGGCATTCAGAAAGTTTATTGTAAGTGGAGCGCTGGAGATGATAGAAGCGCAGCAAGGGTTCGGTGCTGTCGGGACAGTTATTCAACTTGACGCGCGTGAAGAACTCATTGCCGTGATTGCGCTTGGGGTCGAGCGCAACCGACTCCCACTGTTCGGCCCAGTTGGAGAGACCAAAGTGATTATGCAGGTCGCCACCTTTGGGCAGGTCCCACATTAGTGAATAGAGTTGGTCTTTCGTTGCCGTTTTCTTGATCTGCTCAAACGTTGCGTCGAATGATTGGGCGAAGGCCAGAGGCAACAGAGCCGCAAGGCAGCATAGCAGCTTCCTGCACAGTTTTGGCAATGGGAATTGTCTCCTGGCTTCTATTTTACCGTTGCTGCGGCTCAATCTTGCAGGTGCTGTTGGGCATCAGCCGATGACGGTTCCTGGCGACTTGATTGTAGAGCCTTTCGCCGATCGGGGCAAAGAGGGGCGAGAAGAATGTCAGCGCCGCAATGACAACGGCGCGACGCCAGTTGGACCAGTTTTCGGGGACTGCCGAGATGAGCGTGGCGATCAGCAGCCAGGTTAGCGGATTGGTGAAGGCCATGTAGCGGAATGCGCGGAAACCTGCATAAACGCGTCCTTCTGCGACCAGGTGCAGCCGCGCGATGAGGGCATCCATGGAGATGCCAAACTTCTCTCCGATGCCCGATTGCA
The DNA here is from genome assembly GCA_903881085.1 of uncultured Acidobacteriia bacterium. Lineage (GTDB taxonomy): Bacteria > Acidobacteriota > Terriglobia > Bryobacterales > Bryobacteraceae > CAIRSA01. The sequence goes on along the minus strand of CAIRSA010000221.1, from coordinate 51,181 downwards.
GCGGATGCCATTCCAGCAGGCGCTCGAGATCAAAGCGTTCGACCCACGCTTTGCTGGCAGCGCAGAAGCCGCAGTCACCATCCCAGATCACCACTACTTTCGATTGCGGCCATGGGACAAAGGCCAGCATGGCGGCGGTCATAGCGTAGAAAAACATGGTGAATGTGGTGCCGGTGAAGATCATGAGTCCGGATTGGAACAGGATATTGAGCCACATGCCAAATAACACCAGCGGGCGAAGCGCAAACATGGCTGGCATGGCCAATTCCGCGACGATGGTAAACCAACACATGACCTTGCCTGCAACCAGGGGTGGCAGCAGCGGCGAGAGGGCCATGTATACAGGATTTTTCAGTTTGGCCGAGGCCCAGTGTTCGAAAAACTGGCCGCTCTGCCAATCGGCATCAAGTAACTTGTTGAGTCCGGCGCCGAAGTAGACCACCATCATTTGTATGTGAATGGGCCATGCACGCGGGCCTGAATCGCTAACGGACGCGAAGACGAGCAGCAGTCCGGTGAAGGTCTTGTTGTTGCCGTAGTAGGCACGGGAACTTAGTACGCCGAGTAAGATTGTCAGGCCAAGCAGGAAGGAGGTTACGCGCACCCAACGATTGAACAGCAAGAGCACGGCGCTGAGCACAAAGACAGTCTTCAACGATATTTGAAAGTACGGTATGCCTTCAAAAACCGATAGAAACGGAAGGAATGGATCAGTCAGCAGCCGCACATGATTGGTAAGCAGCAGGCACAAAGCCACTAGCTTCGCCATTAAAAGCAAAGGCACGGGCATCGAAGTTCCACCGCAGCGCAGCGGGTTCAGGGAAGCCGCCATAGCTGCTCCTCTTTGCCGTTGATGCGATACTTCATAACGACCTGAGCATGGTCGGCCTGGCCATATCGCTCCTCATACCCTTGGATGATATCGATCAGGTTTTGGACGCTGCGATTATCGGTGCCGCGCTGCGGGCGGCGGTATCGCTGGCGGATTTCATTGGCGGAGAGCTTGCGTCCGGCGATGGAAACATCGAGCACGTAGTCGGTCTGCATGTCGAACGGCGCCCAGCAGAAGTAGCGCGCGGGGACGAATCGGGCATAGCCGATCAGCACGACTTGCGCGGCAAGTAGCGGCACGGCGACCAGCAGACGGACTGTGCGCAACGTGTCCATTATTTGGGAGCCATGCGGAGCGCACCGTCGAGGCGGATGACTTCGGCGTTCAGCATGGAGTTTTCAACAATGTGGCGGGCGAGCGCGGCAAACTCGGCGGGCTGGCCGAGCCTTGCGGGGAATGGCACGGATTGCCCGAGGGCTATGCGCGCGGGTTCCGGAAGAGATGCAAGCAGAGGGGTATCGAAGATGCCCGGAGCGATCGTGACGACTCGTATTCCGTGGCGAGCAAGATCGCGCGCCAGCGGTAATGTCATGCCGGCGATGCCAGCTTTCGACGCCGCGTAAGCGCTTTGGCCGATCTGTCCATCGAACGCCGCGATGGAGGCGGTGCAGACGATGACGCCACGCTCGCCGTCCGTGCCTGGCTCGTTCTGATTCATCTTCGCCGCAGCGAGGCGGATGGCATTGTATGTGCCAATCAGATTGATGTTGATGACGCGCGCGAACGATTCGAGTGAAGCTGGGCCTTCCTTGCCAAGAACACGACCGGCAAGCGCCACGCCGGCGCAGTTGATGGCGATGTGAATGGGACCGGCCGCAGCGTCGATGGCGACCGCGAATTCAGCGGAGTTCCCGATATCGGCGCGCACGAACACAGCGCCCAGTTCCGTGGCAAGCGCAGCGCCCGCTTCCGCATTCAGGTCAACAATGACTGCGCGTCCGCCGGCGGCATGGATCATGCGCGCGCAGGCCGCGCCGAGGCCCGATGCGCCTCCAGTGACAATAGCGGTCTTGCCTTGAATATTCATAGTCGCGATAGTTCCTCGATTGCATCTTCATCATACCCGAGGGAGCGCAGGATGGCGGTGGTGTGCTGCCCCACTTCAGGCGACGGGAGCGGTTCTACCTTCGTCGCAGAGGCCAGATTTACAGGCGGATTGACGATGCGCATGGGTCCGTAGACAGGGTGCTGCATTTCGCGGAACAGCCCGGCGGCCGCCATCTGCGGATCGTCGGGGGCATCGATGGTGCGGTTGACCGGTCCCCATGCGACAGGGTTTGCATCCAGGATCTGACGCCAATCGGCCATATCGCGTGTGGCGAATATAGCGTCAGCGATAGCGACCAGTTCAGCGCAGTTCTCCGTGCGCGCGGCGATGGTGTTGAAGCGCGCGTCATCGATCAGATCTTCGCGTTCAATGGCCTTGCAGAAGCGCGGCCAGTCGTAGACGGGCTGGATCGCGCACAGCAGGAAACGCTTGCCATCGCGCGTGGTGTAGTGGTTGATCATGACATTGCGAGCGGCTGCGCGGCGGCTGTGCTGGTGTGGAGGCGCTCCGCAAAGGGCCGCTTGAACAAGACTGGAATTCGACCAGACGCCATTGGCAAGCAGCGACGAGGAGACCTTCGTGCCAAGCCCGGTGCGCTGGCGGTCATACAACGCCAGCATGATTCCGGCGAAAACAGACATGGAACTGGGGTGGTCGCCCATGCCGCAGACGGAGATGCTGGGGACTCCATCGGCGTCGTGCAACGATTCCATCAGGCCGCTGCGTGCCCAGTAGGCAGTCATGTCGTAGCCGGGGCGGTCGACGTCGGGACCGGTTTCGCCGTAGCCGGTGAGGTGGGCGTAGATGAGCCGCGGATGATGCGGGGCGAGATCCTCGTAACGGAGCCCTAGTTTTTCGGCAACATCCGGTTGGTAGTTGGTCACAAAGATGTCAGCCGACGCGATCAACTTCAGCATCGCTTCCCTGCCCTTGGCGTGTGCGATATTCAGTGCGATGCTCTGCTTGTTGCGGCCATCGAGCAGGAACGAGTAGTTAATCTCCGACGGCGGCATGGGCGGATTCTGGTAGAGATATCGAAAGGGGTCGCCATGCGGCGGACGTTCCACCTTGATGACCTCCGCGCCAAAATCGGCAAGCATGGTGGCGGCTGCTGGTGCGGCGATGTAGGTGGCCGCCTCGACGACGCGGAGGCCCGACAGGATTCCCGGCTGTGATTCCATCTGGGAATTCAGGTTGTCATAATCGGGAGTTCGAATGCAAGCAAGGTATCATTAAATTTCCATGCGATTCACTATTATTGGCGGCGGAATTGTTGGGCTGGCCACGGCCTACCGGCTGGGTCTGGCGCGGCCGGAGGCCGACATCACCGTCCTTGAAAAAGAGGCTGCGGTTGGGCAGCATCAGACCGGAAACAACAGCGGCGTACTGCACGCCGGGCTTTACTACAAACCGGGATCGAACAAGGCGCTGCTGGCGGTGAAGGGCATTCGCGAGATGGTGCGGTTCGCCGATGAAACCGGCGTGCCCCATGAAATCTGCGGAAAGCTGGTGGTAGCGGCGAATGCCGATGAGGTGCCGCGCCTCAACGATCTGCACACGCGAGGACAGCAGAACGGGCTGGCTGGATTGCAGATGCTAAAGCGCCATGAAATGCTGGAGATCGAACCACACGTGGGCGGCGTGCAGGCATTGCGAGTGCCACAGGAAGGCATCATCGATTACAAGAAAGTTTGCGCGGCGTTGGTTGACAAGATTCAATCGCGCGGTGGCCGCGTGGCGACCGATGCGCGCGTGGAGCGACTGATTCCGCAGCCTGCGGGCTGGGTGGCGGAGACTCCGGCGGGGGCCTTCGAAGCGGACTTCATTGTGAACTGTGCCGGGCTGCACTGTGACCGCGTGAGTGAGATGGCGGGCGAGCGCCGCGATACGCGCATTGTGCCGTTTCGCGGCGAATATTATAAGATCCGCAAGGAGCGGCAGGGTTTGGTCCGCAACTTGATCTATCCGGTGCCCGATCCGAAGTTTCCGTTTCTTGGAGTGCACTTCACACGATTGATTCATGGCGGCATTGAGGCAGGCCCAAATGCGGTGCTGGCGTTCGCGCGGGAGGGCTATCGCAAGACAGACTTGAACGTCGCCGACTTGATGGATTCGCTGACCTATTCCGGCCTGTGGAAGTTTTTGGCGCGGCACAAGCGGATGTGTTGGGACGAGTTGCGGCGGTCGTTCAGCCGGGAATTGTTCTGCGCCTGGCTCCAGAAGCTGGTGCCTGAGATTCAACCGGACGATCTGACCACGGGCGGCGCCGGCGTGCGCGCCCAGGCCCTAGCTACCGATGGAACGCTGGTACAGGATTTTGAGTTCGTGAACGGCAGGCGGGCGCTGCATTTGATCAACGCGCCGAGCCCGGCGGCGACGGCATCGCTGGCGATCGCCGATGAGATCGTCTCTCGCCTGAACGGCTAAGGCTACGGGTTGCCGGTCAACATCGGCGTCAATTGGTAGTAGATCATCAATACAGCCGGACCGAGTGTAACCAGCAGCACCGAAGGGAAGATCAGGAAGAAGACTGGAAACACAAGCTTCACGCCGACTTTGCGGGCGGCTTCACGGGCGGTTTGCCGTAGCCGCAGCCGCAGATATTTCGTATGGGAGCGGAGCGCCGGAGCAAGCGAAGTGCCGAAGCGGTCACTGTCAATCAGCACCTGCGAGAGGCGCTTCATTTCCGGCTCGGCGTTGCGTTCAGCGAGGTTGCGGAACGTTTCCAGACGGCTCTTGCTGGCCAGCAACTCCAATTGAGCCAGGTTGAGTTCGTAGCTTAGTTCAGGGTAGGCTTCACGCATTTCCCGGCTGGTTTCAATAATGGCCGAATCGAGCGACTGCCCGGCCTCCAAGCTGAGCACGATCATATCGAGCGCCGGCGGAAGACCGTAGCGCAGTTTCTCAGAACGCGACTTCACGCGGGTGTCAAGCATGCGGTTGACGCCAATAAAACCAAGGCCCGCTCCACAGATAGCAGGAATGAGCGCGCTGGATGGGCTGTCGTTCTTCACGCCCGCGGCGACGCCGAACGCCAGGCCCGCCACCGCCATTGCACCGTATTTAATCGCATTGAAAACCGGCACCGCCGATGCTTTGCGATAGCCGGCGAAGGCCAACTTCTTTTTGATGCCCTTGGTATCATTCACCTCGACGCCGCCACCGACTTTTACCATGGCGTCAAGCAGGACGCTGGTGGCATCCGGCACACTCTCAGGTTGCACGCTGCCGGACGTCATGAACCAATAGCCTGCAAATGAGACAATGCCCATCACGCAGACAAAAAAGCAGCCGAGAATCCACAGTTCATTCATGTCGTTAAGTTTTAATGTTAAGTTTTAATATTGACGATTTTCCGAATGACGAAATGCCCTGCCACAAGGCACACGGCCGACCCCATCAACAAATACTTTCCCTGTGGGTAAACAAGCAGGGTGCTGATGTACTCGGGGCTTGTCACAAACATGATGGAGGCGATGCCGATGGGAAGAATGGTCAGCACCGTGCCTGTCATGCGGCCATTGGCAGAGATCGCATTCACATCGCCGCGCAATGATGCGGAATCGCGGATCGTCTCAGCGAGTTTTTCCAGCACCTCACTCAGCCTGCCGCCGCTGCGGGTCTGCAGAATCACGGCTGCGGTAAACAGGCGCAGTTCCAGAATCGGGACTCGACGCGCCAGGTTGTCAAGAGCCTGATTCCAGGAAAGGCCCAACCGCCATTCATCGCACGCTCTGCGGATCTCAAGGCCCAGGGGCGCTGGGCACTCGCTGGCCAACAGTTCCATTCCACCTGCGAAGGGATGGCCTGCGCGCATGGCACGAGCCAAAGAGTCAAGCGCATCCGGGAATTGAGCTTCAAACTTGCGAAAACGTGCTTTGCGGCGGCTGAGGATGAAGAGGTAAGGCGGTAGCGCCCCAACAACAGCCAGAACAACCGGCGCCACTGGAGGCATCCATGACACATCGAAACCAACGGCTGCGCCGAGTGCTCCGCCCAGCAGCATGGCGGCCGTTGTCCGGCCGATGCTCCAGCGCAGGCCCGCTTCGGCAATCCGCGTTTTCAAGATTTCGATGAAGTCTACACGCTTCAGAAATTCGTGCCACAGCGAGATGGTACTCAGCGATTCTTCGCGTATGAGAAGCGGCGCCGGGTCATCATCCAGGCCTCCAGCCAAGCCATCGGTAGCCGACGCGGGTTGGCGGCGTCCCATCACCATGGACGCTATCGCTACGGCGATGGCAGCCGCGGTGAATGTAGCAAGAAAGACGAGTGCGATGGCAATGGCTACCATGAGTCAGACCTATTCAGAGGCACCGCGACGATCGGCAGTCTGCGTGGGACGCAGCACCTGCGGAGTCACGACGACGAACAGTTCGCGATTGGAAGGCTCTTTAACACGGCCGGCAAAAAGGCGCTCGGCGAGCGAAGGGGAATCGGCCGGGTTGCTGAGACCAGTGACCACAAAACTCTGGCCTTCGGAAACTTCCACTTCCGATTCCATCTTGCGGCTGGAGGAGGCAGTGGATCCGGGCGAAGTGATCTCGGGCTGGACGCGCATACGCAGGGCGCCGGACTGGTTCCACGTCGGCAGGAATTGAATGCGGATTCCGTACGCCCCTCCCGATGCAGTGTTCCAGTTCGAACCGGCCTGCATGCTCACTTCGCGGTTATTTCCGGTGGTGAGGCGGGTGGTGGAGAATACTTCGATGAAATGCTGTTCTTCCAGCCTGCTGATGTATTGATCGGCGAGGGCTGTGCTGGCCAGTGCTGAAACCTGCAGCCACTCCGGCTTGCGAGGAAAAGAGAATTTCGCGGAGAGTTCATCCATGGCACGCGGGGCTGCCGCCGCGATCCGAACAACCAGATTCAACTTCTGGGATGTCGCGGAATAGGCCGGGGCTGGCTGAGACAGCGCCGGCGCAGGAGCCGTGCGGGCAGCCGTCAGTTGCATTGGCGGACGGTAACCGCTGGAATCGTGGAATACATTAGCCATCATGAGGCCTGGACGGGGATTCTTTTCACGATCGGTAGGATTGCGAAGCAACAGGCGCAGTCGCGCGCCGGAATCGGCCAGGGCAAGTTGGTCTGCCTCTTGCGGATGAACTAACAGGGTAACGACCGGTCCCCCGGGACCGCGGCCAACTACCGGTTCCGGAGGATTCACCGCCAGCACTTCAATGTCCTGCAGAATGGTTTTGATTCTTGCATCACCGCTGCCTGCTACGATGACGGCCTGCAAATCCACACGATGGCCGGAACGAATCATCGACATCACGCCGCTCGATTCCGAAATGGTCACCGAAATCGCACGCATGCCCTGGGCGATGTTCACTCCGCCAGAAGAGGCCTTCGACGCCAGCCGGGCCTGCGTAACCGGCTCGCTCTCATCCACCTGCGCAAACACAGTCTTGCCGACAACTTCATCGACAGTAGTAAAGCCGCCTTTGATCGGCTCGGTGCCAGCCCAAGGCGTGAGCTTCACGTCAGTGGCCTTCAGCACAGCGCCACTTTGAATGGCATGGGCCGCCACCACGACGGTGGTCTTGGGGACGTTGGCCGCGGCATCCTTAATCTTGCCGACAAACAGGCCGTAAAAGATACCGGTTGCGGCGATAGCCACAACGAAGGCGATTCCCAGGAGCGGTACAATGTTTCGTTTCATAAGACACAAGAAGAGCGCAAGTATAGTAAAACATGGACTGCTTCCGGCTAGAATCAGGGATAGACCTTACTCGAACTTAAGTTGAACCTTAGCCTCAGACATCCTGACCTCGAAGAAAAATAGCATGATCCAAAACCGCTTACTAGCGTGCACGGCTCGGTTAATGGTTGCCTGCTGCTAACCGAGCCGCGCTCGTTAGTAAGCGGTTCTTCGGGATTAATTGAATTTCCATTTCCCGGCCCAATTCCCCGTCGAGGTCAGAATGTCTGAGCCTGCGAAGTTACTGCTTTTCGTAGATATATCGTTGCTCAACGCGGCCTTGTGGACCGTTGATAGCGCGAGTCATGGTAAGCGTCTTGCGATCGGGGGAGAGATTCCAATGATCGGTGAATTCCACCTGCGAACCGCCGGCCACGGCGTGGGCAGCAACTTTGAGAGTCGCGCCTTCCCAGGTTACTCGGCTCTTGATGTCGCTGCCGCGAACGTTGTTGGAGTTTTCCCGGCCGTCGGTAACATATTTATAATCAGAGCTGTATCCGCCCTGCGCACTGGTGATCGTGGAGTGGACTTTGATTTCCGGCTCGCGATGATCGATCTGAGTTGTCATCGACTGCGGCGCCGGCGCACTGCCGAAGTCGCTCTTGGCTACCATGAGCGTCCAGGCGCCGGAGAAGTTCGGTTTGGAATCGGCGGCCATAGCCACCACGGCGAAAAGTGCGAGCAGAATTCGCATACTACCCTGACTATAACAGGCCTCTGGCGGGAAGTATGTCGGGTGGAAGCCTTAGATTGGACGGAGCCCGGCGCGCGGGAGTCCGGCACTCACAACCGCTCCGAAAAAAACCAAAACCGCCACAGCGTGGCGGCTCTCGAACGTAGAATCAGTAGGATACAGCCAAAACTCGCCACGCTGTGGCGGTTTTGGTTTTGTTTTCCACCGAGCACCCGGCACGCCTGATCGAAATTTTCGCGTTGAGGAAAGGTGTTGAGTCCTTCCGAATGAAGCCGTTCACTGCAGCCGCTCGATCAAAATATCACCCACCCGCAGGGCATTGGCCATAATCGTGAGCGCGGGATTCACGGCCGCGCTCGATGGGAAGATGCTCCCATCCACCACATACAGGTTATCGAGTTCGTGCGCTTTGCAGTTCTTGTCCAGCGCCGATGTCTTCGGATCATTGCCGAAACGCACGGTTCCGTTCTGATGCGCCACGCCGGCAAGCGGAATGCGCTGGCCGACGAACAGGCTGCGAGAAAACAGGCCCTGATGGCATTCATGGCCGTGGATGCCGCAGGCGGTCTGCTGTTGCAGCAGTCCCTTCAACTTCTCGGTGAGGCGCTTGTGCGGCTCCTCGTTGTTGGGCATATAGCTGAGAACGATTTTTCCATTGGAGTCGAGCGTCACGCGGTTATCAGGGTCGGGCAGATCCTCTGAAGTCAGCCAGAAGTCGAGCGAATGGGCGGCCATCATATCGAGCGTGAAGCCAGGGGTCAGGGGAGGCGCGCCGCCTTTCAGCGTTTCGCCATCGAGCTTACCGACAAACGAGATGTGGCCCATGGGGAAATCCCAGTCAGGCGCGCCTAGGTAGAAATCATTTACGGAAAGGGTCTTTTGGAAAATGGTAGGATTGGGGCACTTTGAAATGGCCATCAACACGGAATTCACATGTCCCATGTAGTGTCGGCCAACCGCGTCGGATCCATTCGCGAGCCCAGTGGGATGCTTATCATTAGCTGAGCGCAGCAACAACGCCGCGGAGTTGATCGCGCCACAAGACACAACGACGATCGCGGCGGAATACTCTTCACGCTGGCCCTCGCGCATCACAATCACCTTGCTGATCTCGTGACCGTAGGAGTTCGTCTCAAGCCTTTCCACGTAAGCCCCGGTGAGCAGAGTAACGTTCGGGAACGCCAGCGCCGGGTCGACCGAAAGAACCTGCGCATCCGACTTTGCGTGCACCATACACGGAAAGCCGTCGCACGTGGCACAGCGGATGCACTTACTCTGCGGCGGATTGGCCTCATCAAGCATCACGCCAAGCGGGGTGTGGAAGGGCTTCAGGCCGAGGCGCGTGAAGTCTTCGGCCAGTTGCGCGATGCGCGGTTCATGGCTGATCGCCGGATGCGGATAGGGCGCGCTGGCTTCCGGCTCAGTGGGGTCTTCGCCGCGATTGCCGTGCACCTGATAGTGGTTTTCAGCCTGCGTGTAGTAGGGTTCCAGTTCGTCGTATTCGATGGGCCAGGCAGGCGACAGACCACCGTGATGGCGGATTTCGCCGAAGTCTTCGCGACGCAACCGGAACAGCGCTGCGCCATAGAATTTCGTATTGCCTCCGACGTAGTAATTGGTGTGCGGATGGAGTTCCTTGCCGCCGCGATCATGCCAGATTTCTTTGGTCTGGTAGTGCCCTTCCAGGTTCACCACTCGTGGATTCCAGTTGTCTTTTTCGCGCGGCACGTAGCCGCCGCGCTCCAGTAGCAGTATGCGCTTGCCAGTAGGCGCCAGTTTGTGGAAGAGCGTACCGCCGCCCGCTCCACTGCCGATAATGATGACGTCGAAATGATTACTGGTTTCCATGAAGTTCTCCGTAATTACAGTGGAAGATGCAGACCGCGGAATGATGATGGTGCGGATGTAGTTTAGCGCAAAAGACGCGGTGAAGTCCGCTGTGGAAGCGATAAAGTTGAGCCGCCGCGGTCATCCCCAGAAATGGTGCAGTAAAGTAGATCCAGCCGCCACGCCAATCATTGGCGAAGACTGCCGAGGCAAAAGTGCGCGCCGGGTTCATGCTCATGCCCGAAAGCGGCGCTTCAAAGGTGATGAACAGAGCCACCAGTGAACCGGCAAACAGCGGCGTATAGTGCGATATCTCTTTCGTATTTGAGACCAGCAAAACCGTGGTCACCATTAAGAATGAGATGAGCGCTTCCGCCAGGAAGGCCGTCAGCTCGCCGCCAGGCATTGGAACGGTGACAACAAAATTTACCGACGAGTGCGCGAGAGGAGGTCCGATCAGCAGAGCCGCGACACCGACGCCCGCCGCGCTCCCGGCAAACTGAGCGATGACGTACCCGGTGGCATCCACCGAGCGGATCTTTCCTAACGTATAAAAGGCCAGTGTAACTGCTGGATTGATGTGCGCACCGGAACGTTTGCCCCACGGCGAGTAGAAAATGGCGATCGCCGTAAGCCCCATCACCACGCCCATCAGCGCGCGGCGCAAAAAGGCGTCGTCCAGCATTAGGTGAAGGGGCGAACTGGGGTGTTCCAACAATGCGTCGAATACGCAGGCAGACAACATGAAAATGCCAAGGCCAAATGCCTCCATCAGGTATTCGGGCCAGTGTAAAGTCGTAGAATTGGAACGCTGACTCATTTGCTGCTACTGAATGACTTCAACTCGATAAAACATTCCCTGGAATAAACAGAATGTCGATGTGGATCTAGAATTTCGGAACCGATATGGCAACTCAAACCAATTTCGCCCCGCGACAAAACGCGCTACTTGAGATGAACCGCAACTGGCTGGCTCAGGGACTGCGGCTGATCTCCTCCCTTTCCCAAGAGTCCTATGAGGCGTGCGGCGGACAGGTGCGGCACATCCTGGATTTCTACGAGTGTTTCCTCAACGGGGTGGAGTCGTCTCATATTGATTATGACGCAAGAAAGCGGGACGAGTCGATTGCTCGTTGCGCGCAAGCCGCCTCGACAAAGATTCAGGCTCTGATGGCGGCGATGGATTCCTTGCCGGCGCTGCGTGGCGATGCCATCGTTTGGGTGCGGATGGAAGATGCGGAAGGCCTCCATGTCGACCACGACTTCCTGGCGTCGTCGATCGGCCGCGAATTGATGGTGCTGAGCAGCCACACGGTGCATCATTTCGCTTTGATCGCAATGATGCTGCGCCAGCGCGGATGCGAGGTGGAAGCGGACTTCGGAGTGGCGCCATCGACGCTGCGTCATCGTGCCTCGCAGGCGAGTGCGGAGGCGGCCTGATGTGTACCGTCAGTTGGCTCCATGAGGATGGTGGCTACCAGCTATTTTGCAATCGCGATGAGAAGCGGAGCAGGGCGCAGAGCTCCGGGCCGCATGTCGAGACGCGAGAAGGAGTGCGCTGCATCGCGCCAATTGACGGCAACTTCGGCGGATCGTGGATTGCAGTCAATGAGCATGGTTTGAGCATATGCCTGTTGAACGGAAAGCCCAGCGCGGGTCCGTTCACCAGCCGCGGATTGCTGGTATTGTCGTTGATTGCGGCGCGTTCGATGGAAGAGGTGAGGCCACGCGTCGCAGCCGCAGGATTGGCCGCCTATGCACCGTTCACAATGGCTGCATTGATGCCCGGGTCGCCGGCGATGGTGGCACAGTGGAACCGCGAAGAGCTACGCACCAACCTGGCCGGCGATGAGATGCTTCCTTTGATCTCCTCGTCATTTGCCCCGGAATCGGTGCGGGAACGAAGAACAGCGGAGTTCGCGAAGATGCCGGGCGTGATCGATGCCGCGGCAATGAGCTCGTTTCATGCAAGCCATGCCGATGGGCCCAGCGCCTATTCCCCATGCATGCACCGGCTCGATGCGGAAACAGTGAGCTTCAGCAGAATTCGCGTCACGCCACGCGAAGTAGAGTTCCACTATTCGCCGGGAGCTCCGTGTAGAGGGCTCGAAAGCGAGATCAAACGAATGGAGCGGCAACAATGAAACGATCGTTTCGCGGAGGCCGGTTGCGATGGGAGTTCTGGCCCATCTGGGCGGTATACCTGCCGCTGGTACCCTACCTGATTTATCTGGCGCTGAAGCATCGTTCAGCCACCGTGTTTCTTGCGGCCAATCCGGGCATGGACGGAGGCGGTTTCGTCGGCGAATCGAAGTCGGAAATTTTGAGGCAATTGGATCCGGCGGCCGTGGCGCCTTTCGCCCTGGTTGAGAACGCCGCACAGGCGCTGCTGTGGATCGAAAGTTTTCCTGCTGTCCTGAAACCCGATGTGGGAGAGCGTGGCAAGGGCGTGGCCGTCATCAGGAATGAGGATGACGTACACAACTATTTCGCCCAGACAGCGGGCAAATCGATTGTGCAGCGCTACGTGGCCGGAGTGGAGTTCGGAATCTTCTACTGCCGCATGCCCGACGAAGCCAAGGGGCGCATCCTGTCGATTACGGATAAGAGATTCCCCGAAGTCATTGGCGATGGTACCAGGACACTGGCGGAGTTGATTTTAAGCGATCCACGGGCGATGTGCCTGGCCTCCGTCTACATGCGCCAGAGCAAGCGCCCGTTGAACGATACTCCGCGTGCAGGCGAGCGCGTGCAATTGGTCGAGATCGGCTCTCATTCCCGAGGTTCCATTTTCCTCGATGGCATGACCTGCCACACGCCCGAGCTGGAAGATCGCATCGATCAGTTGAGCAAGTCACACCCGGGATTCTATTTCGGCCGGTACGATGTGCGCGCGCCATCGGAAGAACGGATCGCCGAGTTCACCGTGCTGGAATTGAACGGAGTCTCGGCTGAAGCCACACACATCTACGACCCGGCAGTCAGCCTCCGTGAGGCCTATCGCGTGCTGGCCCAGCAGTGGCGATTGGCCTTTGAGATCGGCGCGCAGAACCGGTTGCGGGGCGCCGTAGTGCCGCCTGCGGCCGAAGTGTGGCAGAGTCTTCGTAGCGGCGAAGTTATTCGGGCTCAGGAGGCCTGACGACAACGATGCTGCCACGGTACATCCCCATGCCGCAGGTGAAACGCAATTCGCCCGCGCCTTGCGGGGGAAGCTCAATAATGGTGTTGCCGGCGAACGGAATGTCGCGCGTAATGCCAAGGTCCGGGAATACGATTTTATTGGCGCAATTGGGCTCGGCGCTGCGCAGGAAGATAAACGTGGTGGCCTTGTCTTGCGGAATGAAGACGCGCGGCGGGTCAAAACCTTTTGCCCCAACGTACACAAAGATGGCGTCTTTGGGAACCTTCAGCGGTTTCGGCTCCACAGGCTCAGGCGGAGCAATTTTCAAGACAAACGGCACGGTCTCAACCTTGCCCGCAACCTGAAATTGCAGCCACAGCTTGTACAATCCGCCCTGCATGAAACTGGTGAGGATCCTTACTTGCTTTGGCGCTGGACCAAGCGATTCCGGGGTGTGCACATGGGCCTCGCTCAATTTCACGGTGCTGCCGCCCTCTTCAAAGGGATGTAGGTGCGCAAAGCTGGAGAGCTTTTCGCCCACAATGGCGGCGTGCGCCCATGCTCCAAGATAAGGCTCGAGCCCGGCGATGGGAGTCTTGCCGTCTCCTAATTGAAAGCGTAGTTCGAACTCCGTAAAAGCGCGCATAGGTGCCGAAGCTTCCATTGTGATTGGAATCCCGCCAGATGTTTTCGCCGTTAGCGGAGTGGGCCCCAAGACGGACTTCACGCGCGGTTGCCCTTGCACCGTAATCTCAAACGTCTCCACTCGCGGCAGTTCGCCCGGTGCGGAAAAATCGGCATAGAGGTTGTATCTTCCGCCGTGCGGAAACACGTGCGAAATCTGCCATACGCCCAGTTCGCTAACTTCCGGATGGATATGCGCGAAATCCTGCAAATCCTGGGAGATCGCCATCAAATGAATTGGGCGTTCGTGAACATGTTCCAGATAACGGACCGGCCGCCGCAATCTGTCATTGATCAGAAACTGCAGCAGCACCGGTTGCCCGGCGGTCAGTGTCGAAGCTGCGCGAAAGTGGATCTGCGCTTCTTCGCCACGCGTCTGGCTGGCATTGGTAAAGGGAACGGCGTAGTAAAAACTGCCGTAATATTCGCGCGCCAACAAGTAGGGAAACGTCAGCCGGCCGTCTTCGGCAGTGCTGAGGAAGTAGGCGTAGATGCCTTCCGGATAGTTCGGCGTCTTGACGACGCGGCCATTGTATTGATCCAGGTCGCCGGAACCTTCGACGTATTCATAGTCTTCCACGAATGTGCCGAGCGGATATTCGCGACCGACAGGCGGACCCGTCTGGCTGGGCGTCAGTAGAATTCCATTAGCAAGCTTCTCGCGCGTCCTGATCTGGCGCAGCCGGTAGCTGGAGCGCATGCGGTGCAACGTTTCAGGAGGTGTGCCGCCCCACGGGCCGTAGATCGGAAAACCGTCGAACGCATAGCCAATGATCGGCGAGTGCTGGCCATTGCCAGGGATCAGGCTTTCGAGAAGCCCGGTACGCTGAGCGTGGGTCAGATCCTTGCGCGGGCGGCCTGCCACTGTACGGGTCCCATCGTCGCCGCGTGCAATCAGATCGTAGTGCCAGATGTTCTGGCCCATATATGATGCGGCCTCAAACTGGTTGTAGATGGGCACTCCGTTAACAAAGGCGCCCACATATTCCGAGCCGACGTGGGCGTGGTTGCCCGTCTCCTGCCGCGGATAGAGGGGAAAGCGGAACACGAACTCCCGCGGTTCGTTGCGGGGAACCGGCGGGCCTTCGAGTGGCCCCAGATAGGCGAGCGAAAGACCCGCAGAACGTACGATTACTTCGGAATCGGTGAACTGGAGCGAGTGCACATCGGGACGAACTTTCGCGGCGGCGGCCGTAGATCCAGGGGGAGGGTTGCCCTGGATCCACACCGACTTCACGGGCTGCGCTTGCAGCACTGCGGAAACGCATAGAAAAACGGGGAATACGCGGCCAACGGTCATCAATACTATCATTTCACATCACTGAATGGTTACGTTCACCGGATTCGATGGTTTACCGCCGGCGGTGACAATGATGTCGACTTTACCTTTGCCGGCCAATGATTGAGGGAGTAAAACGTTGATCTGATCGAGTCCGGAGTACGTGCCTTGCGGTCCGGCGTAGGTTAGCTGCGCCGGCATTCCACCAATTGTAACGGTGACGTCCTTGGCATTGTTGAGCCCAGTCCCGTAGAGGATGAGCGTGGCCTGTTCGGCGGCTGGTCCGATTGCGAAAGGCGCAGCAACAATCGCTCCAGCCGGCGTTGCGGCAACAACCGGCGCGTAGACAGCCTTACCGGCCTGAACGCGCGCGACCTGCGCAGCAGCGATGTTATCGATACTTGCTTTGAAGATGCCCGGATATGCGGCCATGATGTTGATGCCGCCAGGAACCGTCACACCTCCGGCAGTGATATTCACCGTTGCAACGCCCGGAGCTACGGAGTCTGGAATGCGATAGTTGATCTGCTTCGGCGAAGCATAGGAGATAGCCGCTTGCGTGGACACACCAGCCGCGTCGCGGATCGTAACGGTCGCGCCGCCCAGCGTAAGCGGCCAATTCGGAGTGCTGGCCTGATCGGTGGAAGTAGCCAGCTTGGCGTCGAAATTTGCGAAGGCGCTGACCAGCGCCCCGGGAGTCAGGGGTCCTCCTTCCAGCGAAGCCGAGGAAACGTGGAAGGCCGTCTGGGTCACGATTCCGCCGCCGGCATCGTCGCCTGCCGCGTTGCTGTAGCTGGCGCCGTCCATCGCATTGAACACCGCAACCCCGTTGACCCAGATGCCAATCGCCCCGAGCCCCGTATTGTTATGGGTTGCCGTCGCGGGCTGCGGCGCGCGCGGCAATTGCATCTGGGCGTTTTGCGCAGCAGCGAAGTTCATGAAAACGCCTCCGTTCATTGACGCAAACCACGGCCCAATCACGTAGCTGGGCAAATTGTTTGAGTTCACATAAAGTGTGCTGGCATTGGTGCGGATGCGCTGCACGTCTGCGAATGCCGGCGTAGTCACGCCGCCCGACGTGCGGGAGTTCGCCGGCGCCAGCGGACCCGGCCAGATGGTCTGCGGTCCGGCAGACGGATCCCATGCCACAACGGCCCGTGCATACGTCTGCGAATTCTTTGTGAGCATGGATTTCAGTTGCGGATCCGTAGTGGGTGACGCAGCAGTGAACGTGCCGCCATTGAAGTAATCCTGCGCATCGGTTGGAATGGTGCGCGCCTGCCCGCCGCTGGCATTGCCGTAATACTGCAGGCCCAAAATGAAGGGGAAGGCCGGCGTACCATCGTCATTCAACGTGAGGAAATAGGCGTATGTGCCTGCCGGGAAATCCGGCGTTATGGTGAAGCGCCCGTTGTATTGGTCAAGGTCTCCGGAACCCGCGATGTAGTCGTTATCCTCGGCGTATCGGCCCAGCGGAAACCGCTCGCTGACGGGAGGACCGGCCTGTTTCGCAGTCAGTGTTTGCGATATTCCGTTGTGATAAGGCAACGCCCATGCGGACAGCGAATCGCGAGTGGTGATCGAACGCAGCCGGAAGCTCGACTTCATGCGTTTGACGGGACTCGAGGCGCTCTTCGGATCGGTGTACCCATAGGGGCCGTAGATGGGGTAGCCGTCGAGTGCCCAACCAAGGATCGGCGAATGTGTCCACCCCGAGGCCTTCTCGCGATACATGCTGCCTGTGCGGCCCGTCGCCACGAGTTCCAGATTATCGTTCAATTGCGCACGCAGGCAGATGGGCTGCACGTGATGGTGGTATTCCCCCGCGCCTGGCTGGTGCCCGAGGCAGGCGTCGAAGGTTTCCTTTTCGCCATAGTAGGCATTGCGCAGCCAGATGCCGTCCCCGCTTTGTCCGGGCCCGCCGGGTGGACCGCCAGGCGGCGGACCCGGTGGCTGGGCGATTGCTGCCGCAGCAAAGAACAAAAAAACAGAAAGTTTGCGAAGAGGCGTCATAGTTGAATCCTTCGATATTACTGAATTACGACGTTGACCGGGTTCGACGATTTGCCGCCGGCCTTTACAATCACATCCACCTTCCCCTTCCCCGCCAGCGACGCAGGGATGAGGATGTTGTACTGATCGAGTCCCGAGTACGTGCCCTGTGGCCCGGCGTAATAAACCGTGGCATCCACTCCTCCGATGGTTGCTGTGGCGGAGGTTGCAAAGCCAAGCCCGGAGCCATAAAGAACCAGATAGACCTGATCGCCGTTGAGGGCGACCGGGCCGCTGAGTGCTTCGTTCGTGGCCACGCCATTATGCAACCGGGCAACAGTGCCTGCGGCAAGCGCGCTAGCATTGGCCATGAAGAGATTCGGGTAAACAGGTTGGATGTTGATCTTCGATGTGATGGCGTTGGTGCCCGCGGTGATGGTGACCGTTCCCGCGCCGCTGGCCAAGCCGGTTGGCATCAGGAAGTTGATCTGCGTTGGCGAAGCATAAGCAATCTTTGCTGGTGAACTCGTTCCGGCCGAATCGGTCACGCTAATGGACGCGCCGCCCAGAGTGAGCGGCCAATCGGCCGACGTTGCACTCGCGGTGGAGGTGGCAAGTACAGAAAAGAACAGCGGGAAGGCAGAGGCGATAGAGCCGGGGGCTTGCGGCCCTTGCTCCAATGATGCGGCCGAGGTGACGGCAGCATCCAGTGCGGGCGTGTTGCCGGCCTGCGAGTCAGCGCCGGTGCTATTGGTGTAGGTTGCCCCGTCAAGAAAGTTGAACAGCACCACTCCGTTGACCCACATGCCCTGCGATCCCATGCCGGTTGAGGTGCGTGTGGTGGCAACTGCGGGAGTCAACGAAACCTGGAAGGTAGTCGATATGCTGCTGGGGAAGTTCACGAAAATGCCGGCGGTCATATCGGCGCTGAACCATGGCCCCATGGTGTGTCCAGCGATGCCGTTCGATGTGAAGTAAACGGTAGAGTCGGTGTAGCGGATGCGCTGCGCTTCAGCCAGTGCAGGCGTTGTAACTGAACCCGATGTGCGGACACCGATGTTGTTGGTCCCCGGCCAAGTGGTAGATGGTCCCGCCGATGGATCAAACGCAGAAACCACCTTCGCAAACTGCGTGGAATACGTGGTCGACCAGGAGTTCAGCGCGGGCTTGGCAGGCGCTGCGGTGACCGTTCCGGAATTGAAGTAGTCCACCGCGGTGGATGGAACCGTGGCATTGAATGCGCTGCCGACGGTGCCGTAATATTGGCCTGCAATCACGAACGGGAACGCAGGCGTACCCGAGTCGTCGACTGTCACGTAGTAGGCATAAGTGCCTCCGGGAAATTCGGGAGTGACCGTGAGGCGACCGTTGTATTGATCCAGGTCGCCCACTCCGGACGCCCACTCGTAATCCTCCACGTAGCGGCCCAGCGGAAAGTTCGCGCTAACGTCGGGGCCGTACTGCGATGATGTCAGCGTTTGCGAGACAGCGCTATGATTCGGCAGCGACCAGTCAGGCAAAGAAGTGCGACGCGTGATGGGACGTAATCGGAAACCTGATTTTATGCGCTTGATGGGGCTCTTCGGATCCGTGGCGCTGGAATAGCCGTAGGGGCCATAGATCGGATACCCATCCGGAGCCCAGCCCAAAATCGGTGAATGATGCCACCCCGAGGCCAGCTCCGCATAATTAGAGCCATTTCGCGATGTGCGAACAATCTGCAAGTTGTCGTTGAGTTGTGCGCGCAGACATTGCGGCGAAGCGTGATAGTGGTACGATCCATTACCGGGTTGGTGGCCGACGCAGGCATCGAACGTGAGTAGTTCCCCGTAGTAGGCGTTGCGGCGCCAGATGCCGTCTCCGCTTTGACCGCCGCCAGGTCCGCCAGGCGGCTGAGCCAGGGCAGAAGCGATCGTGATTGTCGCGAGGAGTAGCTGTGCAGATGGTTTCATGATGGCCTCTACCAATGAGACCACAGGAATCGGAAAGCGACGGTAAAAAGTAGGCCCGGTTTTGTTAAGGCAGCGTAAAAACATTGGGCGGGCACGTTGAAGCGGCGGCGTGCGAACGCCTCCAGATCACGCGTTTGCGAACCGCTTCACCAGCAAGAACAACTGCGCCCGATGCATCGCCAACAGCACAGCCGAGCCAATAAAGACGGCCACCGCAAGCGCAAACAGTTCTCCGTTGTCGCCGACAGCGGGTAGTGCGATTCCCAGTTTCGTCAGATGGCTAACGATTGCACCGCTGATGACACCCAACGACAACAGCGCGCCAACAGCAATGGTGGATGGCATCAGGATCAAAACGGAGGCAATCAATTCAGCCACGCCCGAGCCGATCCGGCCCCACGGCTCCAGACCAAGCGTGGAAAAGATGTAGACCGATTCTTTGGCGGCCGTGAACTTGAAGAAGAGCGTCTGAAGCAGGATAACGGCTACGGCTAAGCGCAGCACCCAGCTTGCGATTCTGAAAGATTTTGAGGTGTTCATCACGCCCACTGTATCCAGGCGCAGACACCGTTTATTCCACGGTTAAAATCAGCGTTTTGCCAACCTGGCGCACTTGGCCATGAAGCGTGATTGGCGCTGCAACATGAGCGAGGATCGCCTCTTTGCTCATGCCGTCAAGTAGCAAAACGCGCGAAACACCCGCGGCATCCCTCACCAGGAAAGCCGCAGGAATGCCGCCGCTGATGCAGCGCACCGCGCAGTCATGGTGAACCGTCCCGCTGCCCGGATTCATGACGCCAAGGAAGCACTTGCTATCGACAATTTCGCCTTGCAGCGTGAAGCTGCCCAGTGCCATTGGTTTGGGCGGCGCGGTTGCCTCGCCTTGGGGTTGCACCGATTCGGGGACCACCTCCAACATCGAGTCCGAGCCGCGCCGGATCAAGGAGCCTTTCAATCTGACGATGCGCCCCGCGTAAGCCGATGCAAAGCCATGCTTGCCGGGACTAACCAACAGGTACCGGTCGTCCTTGGTAATCAGAGTTGGCTGCGGCCAGTCCGCAAGAACGCCTTCGTAATCGCGGTATTGTTCAAACTCGAACAGCACTTTCGCAAATGGATGTTGAGCGGTCATGAGAGCCGCGGCAACGCCCATGCCAATAACGAATAGAAGCGCGACGATACGTTTCATTTGCATTTGGGATGCACCATCACTTTCCCCGCCACCACTTTCACCGGGTAGATGTCCACCCGTTCGGTGAACGGAGCAGGCGCTCGTCCTGTCTCCGGCAGATACTGATAGCCGTGCCACGGACAGGTAACGCAACCGTCAATGATGCGGCCTTCGCCCAGTGGCCCGTTCTGATGCGCGCAAACGTTGGAGATAGCCGAAACGCTTCCATTATGGCGGAACAATGCGATGCGCTCGCCACCGGCGGAGACGACGTAAGCTTGGTTTTCCGGGATGGCCGACAAGTCGCAAGCCAGGTGGAAGCCATCGGCATCGACCTGCG
The DNA here is from genome assembly GCA_903881085.1 of uncultured Acidobacteriia bacterium. Lineage (GTDB taxonomy): Bacteria > Acidobacteriota > Terriglobia > Bryobacterales > Bryobacteraceae > CAIRSA01. The sequence continues at coordinate 30,477 of CAIRSA010000221.1, read as the reverse complement.
CGGGCACTGCGTCTTTGTCCGCTTCCCGCTTCGCAGCAGAAATATGCAGACCGGTCACCACCACAACTCCGGCACACAATATCGCCGCAAGCCATGGACTGGTTTCCGATTGCAGCGCGCCAAACGAGACGTGCCCAATCAGCAGCACATAAGCGACGTAGACCATCATGTGCAAACTCTTCCATGCCCGCGGAGTGAGTGTGGCCAACCAGTAATCATGGCTGGTGGCGGCCATCAGGAACAGGATCATTAACGCCAGAAAGCCCAGCAATTGAAACGAGTGCAACTGGAAAAGACTGACCAATGCCGGCACATCGCCCAAAGCATGAAATTGAATGAGAGAAAACACTCCGTGCACCAGCGCGCATAGAAACATGGTGACGCCCAGATGCCGCCGGTTAAAGAGCAGCGGCAGGAATCGCGCGTCCAAGCGGCATAGCGGACCAATGCACAGAATCACGTGCAACAAAAACAGAGCCAGTGTTCCGAAGCCGCGGATTAACAGGGTTTCCGCGGTGGCATCGGGATGCACCACGGCGCCCAGGCCAGAGAACACCGCAAGATAGGCAACCACGCCCGAGGCCAACGTGATGTCGTAATTCTTTTTCTCGCGAGTCCAACTAATGGCTTTGTATCCGAGGCTCATCGCACGGTCTCCCAATGCAGGCCGGGATTAGGCAGAACCGTATCGCGTCGGAACCAGAGTGCCACAGCCACAATCAGCGGCAGAGCAATGGCGAGCGCCACCCAAATTTGAAAATGCCAGCGCCGCAGTGGTTGAATCATAAACGTCCCGCCGCCCATCGCATGGCCAGCAGCGGCCATAACGCGGCTGCGGCTGGAAGGATGATGATGCGAAATCCCAAAGTGCCACTATGAATCGCCCGGCTCACAAACAGCAGGCCAAACAGAAGGCCTGCACCGCCATAAACCATCAACAAAAACGCGATCCATTCAGCCATATGCCTACAAGTCGCCTCCGTAAATCGGAATGGCCGCGCCATTAATATTTGAAGCCGAATCCGAGGCGAGATGCACCAGCATTGCCGCCACCTGCTGCGGTGAGACGAACTTTGAAAAATCACCGCCAGGATTGCCCGCGCGATTCGCAGGCGTGTCCATCGAGCCGGGCAACAGCACATTCGCAGTGATGCCGTGATCCTTATTTTCGCGTGCCACGGTTTGGACCAACGACACCAGCGCCGCCTTCGATGCTGAATACGCACCCGCCATCGCCGCCGGCTCAATCGCGGCGCGGCTGGCGATGGCTAGCACGCGTCCCGAGCCCTGTTCGCGCATGCCTGGCAGAAACGCTTTCAGCAGATAGAACGCCGTGCGCAAGTTCAGATCGAGCATACGTTCCAGGTCCGTATCGTTAGTCTCATGAACCGGCTTGCCGCCGGTGAAACCTCCAACCAGGTGAACGAAGATGTCGACGCGGCCCGCGCGGGCGGACAAGTCACGCGCGCCAGCACTATCTGCGATCTCGGCCGCGATGGCAGAGAAGGCAGGGTGCGCGAAGTCAGAATCTTTGATCGAGCGCGAAACGCCGATGACCCGCGCCCCAGCGTCCAGAAACGCGGTGGTCACGGCATTGCCAAGACCACCGTTTGCGCCGGTAATGAGCGCGATCTTTCCATTCAATTGCATACTGACTCCTTATTCTCCCGTAGACCAGTCAACACGAAATTCCGGGAACAGCGTTAAGCCGCCACAGGCAAACAATGTCTGCCCCGTAATGTACGAAGCTTCGTCCGACGCGAGGAATGCGAATACCGCCGCGATCTCATCGGACTTGCCCGCACGCCCCATGGGGATGTGGCTCTCCACTTCGCCACGGGCCTTTGGATTGTCGATCCAAGCCTTGTTCATCGGGGTTTCAATCGCACCCGGGCCCACGGCATTCACGCGGATGCCGCGGTCTGCATACTCAAGCGCCAGCGAACGCGTCAGGTTCTCCATGCCGCCTTTGCTGACAGAGTAGCCGGCGTACTTCGGCTTGGGTATAATTTCGTGGACGCTGGAATTATTGACGATCGCGCCGCCGCCGCGCGTGAGAAAGTGACGGATCGCCTCGCGCGAACACAGGAATGGACCACGCAGGTTGACGGCAAGCACGCGGTCAAAATCCGCGATGTCGACTTCATGACTGGCACTTTGCTTTAGAATCCCGGCGTTGTTGATCAGCACGTCGAGCGAGCCGAAATTTTCAAGGGTCTTGGCGAACATCTCTTTAACCTGCGCCTCATCAGCGACGTCGGCGTGAATAGTGAACTGCTTGCCCTCCGCGCCGCCGCGGGCGGCCTTGGCTAGCTCAAGAGTCTCTTCTGCCTGTTGAGCTCCGCTTCGATAGTTGATAGCGACGTTGGCGCCCTCTTTCGCAAAGCGGATGGCGATTGCCTGTCCGATTCCCGAAGATGCGCCGGTGATGAGTACGTTTTTGCCTTGTAGTCTAAGCATGTCTCCAATTCTATGACGCGATGGCACCTGAATATTCCACCAATCTTCAGGAATATTTCCAGGGTTGCGCCGGATGTAACGGCCATGAAACAATTCCTGCTATTCACACTTGCCGCCGCCTCGTTTGCGGCCTCGCCGGTTGAGCCAGTGAACCACGACAGATCGGGCATCGCGATTAAAGGTTATGACCCCGTGGCGTACTTCAAACAAAGCATGCCAGTGAAGGGCAAGGCCGAACTGGCGTTCGAATGGATGGGTGCAAAGTGGCTCTTCGTCAACAATGAAGACCGCAATCAGTTTGTCTCCGCGCCGGAAAAATTCGCGCCCCAGTATGGCGGTTATTGCGCCTGGGCTGTGAGCAAGGGCTCCACGGCTTCCATCGACCCCGAAGTATGGAAGATCATCGAGGGCAAACTGTATCTGAACTACAGCAAAGACATTCAACACAAATGGGAGAAGGATGTGGGGCAGCGCATAGCAGAAGCAAATAGGAACTGGCCGGGGTTGCACAAATAGCGCTGGCAGCTGTGGTTAGATGAGAACGTCATGAATGAATCGCAGTTGCAGCAGGAGTGGCTGGAAACCAACGGCCTTGGCGGGTATGCGTCGTCGACAGTCAGCGGCATCAATACGCGCCGCTATCACGGACTGTTGGTGGCTGCACTTCATCCGCCAGCAGGCCGCACCGTACTGTTGTCGAAACTGGAAGAGACGCTGGTAGTAGGCGGCGTTCGCTATGCGCTTTCGGCTAATCAGTATCCCGGCGCGGTACATCCGCAAGGGTTCGACCACCTGGTGGAATTCCGCAGAGACCCGTTTCCTGTTTTTGTCTTCGAGGCCGGCGGAGTGCGCGTCGAAAAGTGCGTGCTTCTTGTGCACGGAGAAAACACCGTTGTCATTGAATACTCCGTGAGTGACGCAGCCTGCGAACTGGAAGTGCGGCCGCTCATCGCCTTCCGCGACTATCACTGCCTGACGCATGAGAACAATGCGATTCATCGCGAGGTTGCAATGGAACCTGGCTCCGCGACCGTCTCACTTTACTGGGGATTGCCCGCCCTGCACTTAGCGCACGACGCAGAAGAGGCCGAGGCAACTGGAGCCTGGTATCGCAACTTCGAGTACAGGCACGAACAGGAGCGCGGCTTGGATTTTCATGAGGATCTCTTCCAGCCGTTTGTTCTGAGGTTCCGTGGTGGGAAGGCGGCCATCATCGCGTCCACTGAGCAGCACAATGTCACGGAAGCCTCGGAAATGCGGCTCGCAGAGATAGAGCGGCGGCGCACGTTGACTGAGGCGCGCGATCCGCTGGTGCGTTCATTGACAACCGCAGCGGATCAATTTCTGGTGCGGCGCGGCGAAGGCAAGACGATCATCGCCGGTTATCACTGGTTCACCGACTGGGGCCGCGACACCATGATTTCGCTGCCCGGCCTAACGCTAGCCACCGGCCGTCTCGACGACGCGCGCGCTATCTTATTGGAGTTTGCCGCCAGCGTGGATCAGGGCATGTTGCCCAACCGCTTTCCCGATGCGGGAGACAAACCGGAGTTCAATACCGTCGACGCAACGCTGTGGTTCTTCCAAGCGATTCACGGGCTGAACGATCCGCAGTGGGTTCGCGAACATCTGTACGCAACGATGCGGGATATCATCGATTGGCACGTTCGAGGCACGCGCTACGGCATCCGCATGGATGCAGACGGCCTCCTTCATTCCGGCGAGCCCGGCGTGCAGCTAACCTGGATGGACGCAAAGGTTGGCGATTGGGTTGTGACGCCGCGCCAGGGAAAGCCGGTTGAGATTCAGGCCCTGTGGTACAACGCGTTGTGCATCATGGCAGCGCTAGATGGGGAGGGCAGCGCACAATGTGCTTCCATGGCCGAACGCGCGCGCGCATCGTTCCTAACACAATTCTGGAACGAAGCGGATCAATGTCTGTTCGATGTTGTCGACAATGCAATCCGAGATGCAGCGATTCGCCCGAATCAGATTTTCGCCGTCAGCCTTCCGCACTCGATGGTGTCACCGCGACAAGCCAAGCTGATTGTTGAGACCGTACAGCGTGAACTGCTGACTCCGGCCGGATTGCGCAGCTTGTCGCCGCGCGACTCACAGTACCGTCCGCGCTACGAAGGCGATGGCCGTAGCCGTGATTCGGCTTATCATCAGGGCACTGTGTGGCCATGGCTGCTGGGCCCCTTTGTCAGCGCGTATTGGAAGGTACACAGCGGTTCGGCGGAGGCACAAGAGCAATGCCGCAAGTGGATTCGCCAGTGCGCGGAAGTGGCCGGGCAGGCCTGTCCCGGCCAGATTGCGGAGATCGCCGATGGTGACCCTCCGCACACTCCGCGAGGCTGCGTGGCGCAGGCTTGGAGTGTTGCTGAACTGCTGCGTGCGGCGATCGAAACCGGGCTCGGCTAGTGATCGGCTACGGCTCCATCGAGAAAGACATTATTGGGCCGGTTGATGGGTTTATAGGGATGCTCGGCAGCCACCTTTTCATTCAGGTCGACGCCTAGGCCGGGTCGATCGGGCAGTTCGGCGAAGCCATTCTTCACCTTCACCGCGCCACCGTTGAACAGGTCCAGGATCCAAGGTGCTTTGTTGGGCGAGTATTCCTGAATTGTCGCTGAAGGTGTGGTGGCATCGACATGTAAAGACGCCAACGTGCTCACTTCGCTCTGCGGATTGTGCGGGGCCATCTCGACTCGATTGGTCTCGGCCAGAACCCCGATCTTCTTGAGCTCAAGAATGCCGCCCGCATGGCAGACATCGGGCTGAATGTAATCGACCAGATGGCGATTGCAGAACTCATTGAAGCCATACTTGGTGAACGAACGTTCGCCGGTGGCCAACGGAACTTTCGTCTTCGAACGAAGATGCGCCAACTCGCCGAGGTCTTCCAACTGGGTCGGCTCCTCGACAAACAACGGCCGCAACTCCTCCACCCGCGTGCAGAAATCGATGGCCATCACGGTGGTGAGTTGGCCGTGCGCATCGATGGCGATATCGAAGTCATCGCCAACGGCCGCGCGCACTGCGGCGACGCGCTTGGCCGCTTCGCGCGTGGCATACGAGGGAACCACAATGCCCTTGTCGATGGCGATGAAGCCGGACTTCGCGGCGGTGTAGCCTTCCGCTTTCGCCTGCTGAAACGCCTCCACCGTGGAGCCAACGTCTTTGTACATGCGAATGCGTCTGCGCGTCGCGCCGCCCAGCAATTTGTAGATCGGTTGATCGAGCGCCTTGCCCAGAATGTCCCATAATGCGATCTCAACCGCACTGATCGCCGAATTCAGAATCGGTCCGCCGCGCCAACGCGGATAGCGGTACATGCCCTGCCACAGCGCTTCGATATCCGTCGGATCCTTGCCTTCGAGAAACCGTTCGTGCTCCATGATCGCCTGCGACAGCGTGGCCTCTTTGCTGGTAATGGAGCCTTCACCCAACCCGGTGAGGCCCTGATTGGTGTAGACCTTGACGAACACCCAATTGACGCTACCTACGTTGACGACGAACGTCTTGAGTCCAGAAATTTTCAGGTTGAGCGGCTTGGCGCGCGCCACACCTAAGGCGAACGCGGGAATCGCAAGAAACTGGCGGCGTAACATGTAGCGAATATATCAGAATGCGTGGCTACTTCAACATCTTGATATTCGAGGGCAACTTGAAAAGTTCGTTTTTCAATGCCAGATTGATCTTCACGGATTCAGAAAAAATCTCGAAGATCTTTTCGCCGTTGCGTTCGCGCATGATATTGAAAGGCCACTTTACGCCGCCTCCCACATCGCGATATTTGGCAAAAATGGTGACCTCCTCGTCCTTCTCTTTTGTAACCGCGTTGCGATGGTAGAAGATCTGGCGCACAGGCAATTTCGTGCTGCGGTGGAAATACACGGTGGTCGTGCGATTCTCACTATCGGTAATGTTCACGATATCCACCGGCAGATTCTGGAACACCTCTGTCGATTGGAATTCGAAGATCAGCCCCTTCTCGCCGAGGCGCTGGCGCAGGATGTAGAACACATTGCGCATTGTGGTTTCCCGATAGCGTTCCAGGCGCGCCGCCTCGAACGGAGATGCACCGCGATACGACACCTGATAGCCGCCGGTCTCATTGAACAAAACCGCAGTGTCCTCTTTACTCTTCCCAAAGGACTGCCGCTCGTACATGCCGACGAATTCCGGCGGCGCGCCATCAGGCTTCATCACATAGTGCGAATAGATGCGGGCAATGGAGAGGCCTTGCAGCCTCTCGCGATAGAACGAGTAGACACGACCTTCCTCTTCCCGATTCCGCATGGCCAGGAAGCGCGGTCCGCCCAATGCATCGAGCGCTTCATCGACGATCTTCTTACCGCGCTCCAGCTTCGTTTGCGCGCAAAGTGGAAGTGCCAACAGGAGTACAAGAACCCAGCGCCGCATTACCGTTTCATCAGCTCCTCAGCCGTCACTCCGGAATTAATCTTAAAGTCCTGCACCTTCACATCGGCGAGTTTGTTTCCGCCCTGCGTAATGGAAATCGCGAACGGGATCTTGAGTCCACCCACTTCGCGCCAATCGGAGAAGGACTCTTCCACGTTCTGCGGAGCGCCGCCCATCTGCTGCTCCACGTACATGAGTTTCTTCATCAGCCCTGTAGCTGCGTCGAATTCTACTTTGGCGACATGCTTTTCACCGCCGCTGATCTCAATCATTCCTGGAGCAGTATTGTTGACCTTGCGCGTTGCATCGCGATCGCTCAGCATCAACGCGAACAAGTTACGGAAGACTTCGCCTTCCACCTGCGTGACCACGGGAGGCGGCATTGCCATGGTGCCCTGGGGAGTCACAAGGAAGCCGGCTTTGCCGTCGTAGGCCGCGATGATCTTGCCGAACGGCAGCTCTTGATCCTGGCGGAAGCCAGATGGGGCGAGCCAGGTGTTCTTCTGCTTCACCTTCATCATGCCTTGTGGACCGGCCTGCATTTCGGTATCGGCGCTCTGGACATAGTCCTTCACCGCGGCGAGTTTTTCCGCCCCACCCATCGCCACCTGCGCCTTCTTCAAGAGTTCAACGCCCTTTGCCAGGGAGGCTACATCGGACTTGGCAGCTTCCTGCTTCGCTTGCGTGATGGTCAGATCGATCTTCTCAACCGGCAGTTTCAAATCAGCCAGTGGCTTGCCGAAATCAGCCGATTTGCCGACGGCGACGATGACCATCTCCTCCGGCTTCAGATACTGTTTCGCAACGCGCAGAATGTCAGCTTTGGTCACTGCCGCCACGGCCTTCTGGTAGTTGAAAATGAACTCCGGCGAGTAACCGAAATAGCCATAGTTTACCAGGCGCGTTAGCGTCTTGGTGGGGCGGTCAAAGTTGAACACAAAGCTGTTCAGAACTTTGTCGCGCGCCGTTTTCAACTCCTGGTCAGTTACTTCGCCGGCGCGAATCTTGGCCACCTCTTCGAGCGCCAGTTGGATGGAATCAGTAGTCGTCGAGGAGTTGGTGGAACCAGAGATGATGAACAGTCCAGGGTGATCGTAGTCTGCCCCCCAATCGGCGCTGATGCTGTAGGCATAGCCTTTTTCCGTACGAATCTTGCGGAACAGGCGGCTCGCAAATCCGCCGCCGAGAATGTCGCCCATTACTTCGAGCGCAGGATAATCCTTGTCGTTCAGCACGCCACCAAGATGTCCGATCTCAAAGAACGTCTGAGCCACATCGGACTTTTCCGCAAGGTAGACGCCCGGCTTGGCTTTGTTGCTGACCTTTGGAAACGCGGGCACAGGCTCCTGCTTCACTGTCCAATCGGCGAACAGTTTCTCAATTGCCGCTTTCATCTCCGCGGCATTGAAATCGCCTTGTACAGCCAGCACGATGTTGGCGGGAAAGAAGTACCGCTTGTGAAATGCCACCAGGTCTGCGCGCTGGATGCGGTTGACGTGGTCATACTCCATGCTCCAGCCATAGGGATTGGTGCGGCCGTACAAGATACTGGAAAACTCCCGGCTGGCAATACCGCCGGCGTTGTCGTTGCGGCGTGCGATGCTGCTTGACGTCTGGCTCTTGGCGAGGTCGAGCTTATCCTGCCTGAACTGTGGAGCCGTCAGAACGTCCTTAAATACGGCCATCACTTCAGCAATATTGGCTTTCAGCGTATTAAACGACACGGTACCGCTCAATTCGCCGATGCCGCTTTCCACCGAGGCGGCGATGTTTTCGAGCTGTTCATCGATCTGATCGCCGGTCTTCGAAGCCGTGCCACCGCTACGCATCACGGAACCGGTCATTCCAGCCAGGCCTACTTTGTCCGCCGGGTCGAATAGATTGCCAGCCCGCACCAGTGCGAAGCCACTCACCAGCGGCAGGGCGTGATTTTCGAGCAGATAGACCTTCATGCCATTGGGCAAGGTGGAGGTCTGAACATCCGGCAGCTTCACCTGCTTTAACGGTGGGTACTGGAGATTAATCTCCTGTGCCTGCAGCGCGAGCACAAAGAAGAGAGAAACAAGGGTCCTCATTATTTTGTATCCCCCTTCACTGTGAAAGCAACCGTGCGATTGCTCGCATCGAAGTATTGGTTTGCGAGGCGCTGCACATCCTCGGCCGTTACTTTTTCAATTTCTTCAAGGCCGGTGAACATCTTTCGCCAGTTTCCATAAGTGGCGTAGTATTGCGCCAGTTCAGAGGCAAGCCCGGAGTTGCTGTCGAGTTGGCGGATGAGCCCAGCCCTGAGTTTCACTTTCGTGCGCTCAAGCGTCGCCTTGTCGACTGGTTCTTTCTTTAGCCGGTCAATGATTTCGTACCACGCCTTTTCGCTCTCCTCAATGGTGTGTCCAGCCGAAGGCACGCTGATGAATGCGAATAAGTGCGGATGCCGCCCAGCCGGCAGAGTGGCCACCGTGGCCGCACCAAGCGCCAGTTTCTTGTCCCGCACCAATTCCTTATAAATAATGCTAGTGCGGCCGCTGGAAAGGATGCTGCTAAGCACATCGAAAGCCGGGTCATCCTTGTCCAGATCGCTGGGACGCTTGTAGCCGATCAGCAGAAACGGCTGCGCCGACGAAACGACGCTCACGCGCTTTTCGCCTTCCTGCTTGGGTTCGACGATGTTGAGGCGCCGCGGCGGAGGACCGGCCGGAATGGGCGCGAAATATTTCTGAGCGAATTTCTTCGCGTCGGCGGCAGTGATGTCGCCGGCCATCGACACGGTGATGTTTCCCGGCACGTAATGCATCTTGAAAAATGCTTCGGCGTCCGTCGCGCGCAGGTTTTCGATGTCGCTCGCCCAGCCGACCAGATTGCGGTAAGGATGCGCCGCGAAGGCGGTGGCCAGCAACATCTCCTGCACCTTGCCTTGCGGACTGGATTCGACGCGCATGCGGCGCTCGTCACGCACCACGTCGCGCTCCTTGTAGAACTCGCGGAAAATCGGGCGCTTGAACCACGACGATTGCAGCAGGAACCAAAGCTCTGCGCGATTCGAAGGCAAGCTGTAGAAGTAGTTCGTGAAGTCCTGCGAGGTTGAAGCGTTGAAGCCGACCGCGCCGTTTTCTTCGATGGTGCGGATGTAGGCGTTGGGTTCGACATAGCGGTTGGCCTTGTCGATTTGAGACTTCAAGAGTCCCTGCAGTCGTTCCACCTTCGAAGCGTCGGCGCGCGGACCTTTGCCGCGCTCGGCCTCGAGCCGATCGTAGGCCTCCTCAACCGCTTCGAGCTCTTTCTTTTCGAAGTTCCAGTCCTTACTGCCGATGGCGGCGGTGCCCTTGCCGATCATATGTTCGAACATGTGGGCCAATCCGCTCTTGCCGCCCGGGTCGTCCGTCGAACCCGAGTTCACATGGGCATAGAACGACACCACCGGAGCCTGATGACGCTCCAGCACAATGAAGTGCATTCCGTTGGGCAGATCGAATTCAGTTACGTTCTTTTCAAACTCTTTCAGATCCTGCGCACACAGCAGAACCGGAAAGCACAGCGCGCAAAGTAAGTAGTTTCGCATGGTTGCCGATACTTCCATTGTAGCTTGGGGGCGTGCTGGGAATGTTTAGTTTACGGCTTGTTCCGTTGGGTCGACCACGGTGCATCCAGCCGCTCGCGCCACGGCAATCAGCTCGCGGTCAGAGGCAACGAACACAACATTAAGGTTACTGCCTAGCGCTCTCGCCCGCAGGAACTGAAGTGCGGCGAAGTGGATCGCATCAGCGCCTCTAAGCGACGTCTGAATGGCCGCCGCTTCAGCCTCATCGAGTCCATTCATGGTAAGCTCCAACTTCAGGAAACTACTCCAGTCTTCTTTCAATTGCCTGAGCTTTTCTTCGAATTCCACAGAGGAAATTTCTTTCGCCTTGTGCTTTCTTGCCAAGGTGGCAATCACCTCGATGAACCCCAGTACGGAGCAGGCCAGCAGATTGCCAGCGGAAAGCATCTGATGAATCCGTTCACTACCAACCTCACGGTAATAGCGCTTGACCCAGGCAGAAGCATCCAGGTAAAGGATTGTCACCTGCGGTCCTGAATGAGTAGTGCTGAAGCTGGCTCACCCTTACCGTGGATAGGCTCGATTTTCGGTAAGGGTTCACATGGATTTTCGGGGATTTGGACAAAGAGGGCGTCATGGAAGAGTTGCTTCAGTTCTTCACGCACACTTTCTTGGCGCAACTTTCTGATGTACTGCAGCGTGCAACTGGCTTCCGATTCAGTCAGCGAACTCACCGTTTCGCGCAATAGCTCCAAACTGTCAGCCATTCTTCCCTCTTTCAGTCTTTATCCTAACATCGGAAATAGTGCAGATTATCAAGCTCTCAACGAATCCGTCTATCAAACACCGTGTCATCCTGCCAAAACCGCGGCCGGCGGCCGGCGAGGTCTCATTTTTTCAAACTCTTGCAGCTCTTGCACAAAAATGTTCGTAGTTTCGCATTCCGGAGGCCTGACTATTGTATCGTGGAGAGAATGTTCTCATTCCGGGCGACACTTCTCTTGCTCCTTTGCACTTATTCCATGGAGGCCCGCATCTTCTTCAAAAGCGATGGCGGGCGGCAGCCGATCTCACTGCAGCGGCGAGTGCACGTAAATACCCTTATTACGGAGCCGGGCTCGGTAGAAGTGGAATGGGACAACGTCATCTCTTCCAACGATAGTTATGTGATGCCATCGCTGATCAAGTTCACGCCTGAGGGGACAAACATACTCTGGGGACGTACTGAGTTCAGCGTAGGCTTCGATTCCCTTTCCAGCGTGCTGCAATTCGATCAGCGCATAAACCAATTCAGCGACCGCATTACGTTCAACGCCACCAGCGTGCTGCACGACGGAAAGATATTCGATTTTGCCATCGCGCCCACAGCGCAGTTCTTCCTGCGCGATGAATCAGGTGCACGGTTGGGCGCTACCGCGATTGCCCGATGGGATTGGGGACGCAACAGCCTTGGCACAACGCTCGGCTGGACCGCAGCAACCCACTCTTCATCTACAAATCCCTCTGGTACAGTCGACTGGAGTTTGGGCTTTGGCAGACGCCTGACCCCCGATGGCGCACTTGGACACTTCACCCCACATACAAATTTACAAGTGGAAAAATCGACTGGGCTGCAGCGGCAGATCGCCATCTTCGAAGGAATTGAATATCAAATCACTGACCGCATCGCCCTGGATTTTTCCGGGCAGCACTACGGCTTGGGTTCGGGTGCGGTGGACCATCAGGCGGTGATCGCCCTGACGGTTCACTTTGGCAAGTTGAGCAATTAGCCCCGCAAGGAATCCATCCACTCCACCACCGTATCATCCAGCCAAAACCTCGGACGGCGGCTGGCAAGAAAACTGACATGCCCGCCATGATCGGGCGCAATCAGCCGCACCTGCGGATTGGCCAAAACGCGGGCATCGAGGTAAATTTCGAACGGCACCAGCGGGTCGTCCTTCGCCGCAATCAGCAGCGTGGGCACAGCGATCCGATCCAGCCAGCCGATCGACGATTGCGTTCGATAGTAATTCTCCGCCGAGCCGAAACCGAAGAACTGCGAAGTGATCTTGTCGTCCAATTCCCATACCGTGCGAATCTGATCCACCACACCATGGAATCGAAAGACATCGGGCATCAGCCTCTGCCGTTCACGCATCTTCTCTTTCATGCTGGAAACAAATCGTCTCTCATAAAGAAAGTTCGAAGGCGCTTCAAGCTTGCGCGAACAGGCGGCCAGATCGAGCGGCGCTGAGACAGAGCAGACGCCGATCACACCCGCATTGCTGCCCTGCCCTAATTCCGCGGCTAGCTTCAGCACCTGATTGCCGCCGAGCGAATACCCCACCAGAATCTTCGGGCCCTCAATCTGGCCGAGCAGGGAATGAAGATCCGAAGTAAGCCCGGCATGGTACAGAGTACGGCACCAATCGATGGTGCCGCCACAACCGCGAACATTGGTGCGATAGACCGCGTAACCGGCGTGAAGCGCCGCATTCGCCATGCTGCGCATGTAGCCGCCTTCACTTGAACCTTCCAACCCGTGCACAAGAATCACACTGGCTTTGGGTTTGCCTTGCGGACGCTGCAAATGAACCAGAACTTCGGTCTGTGGGTCAGTCCGGTAGCGGATCGATTCAACAGGAAAGCGGACAACATCCAGAGGGCGCGTCCAGAAATTGGACGCAATGGTGATGAGGTGGGGGTTACGGAACAGAGGATGGTAGGGGCGCAATAATCCCATTCTAATTCTTCGTTGGGGTCCGGTGCGGGCCAGACCCCAAGCAAAGTCGTACTTACTGCTTATTCAATTCTTCGAGCAGAATGATCGCTTCGGCCAGATCTTTCATCGGGCGGCGAAGACGGCGGCTCTCATTGCGCAGCCGCAGGTAGGCTTCTTCTTCGGTCAAATTATGCTTGCGCTGCAATAGGCCCTTGGCGCGCTCCACAAGCTTACGCTCTTCGAGTTGCCGCTTGACCTCTTTGGTCTCTTCGGTCAGACGCAAATTCTCTTGCAGCAGGCTGGACTTGGTGATCGCTCCGCCCATCTGCTCTCCGATGAAGGTGAGCAACGCGACCTCATCGGGCGTATGATCATGCTTCTCGCGGTGATGAACGTTGATCACGCCGATCACGTCGCCGCTGCTGATCAGCGGAACTGAGAGAAAGGCTTCGTAGTCGTCTTCCACCAGCGAAGGAAATTTCTTAAAGCGTTTATCCGCGCCAGCCTTCGAACTGAGCGCGACGACCGACTTGTGCTCGGCCACCCATCCGGTGATGCCCTCACCGACTTGCAGGCGCAGGTTACCCAATTCTTCGGCGTGTGGGACCTGCGAAGCCCGTAACACCATTTCCCCCGAATTCACGTCTATCAAGTAGACCAGGCACGCGTCACAACCGGTAATATGAGATGTCAACCCGACGATTTCGCCCAACATCTCGTCCAGCGATCTCTCGCTGGCCACGATACTACTCACGCGGTGCAGCAACGAGACCTGAGTTAAAGTAGGTTCCATAAGAGTAGTCACAATTCAAGCGTAAGGGGAACGGACAACATGGTCCAATCGAAATTTATTATTGCCCTCATCGGGATTATTGCATATAGCGCGGTTCAAGCACAGGATTTGCGCGGTTTGGTCGACATTCACGTTCATTCTGATCCAGATAGCGTTCCCAGGTCGATTGACGCCTTCGGCGCCGCGCGCGCAGCTGCCCAACGGGGTGTGCGTTCAGTGGTGCTGAAGAATCACTATGAACCGACGGCTGGATTGGCGTGGCTGGCAAGGCAACAAGTCATAGGGATTGAGATATTTGGAGGAATTGCGTTGAACTTGAGCGTGGGCGGCGTCAATCCGGCGGCCGTGGAGCGGATGACGAAGGTAAAGGGCGGGTTCGGCAAGGTGGTTTGGATGCCCACCTTCGATGCGGAAAATCAGGTCCGGTTCTCAAAGGAAGGGCGGCCATTCGTCTCCGTTTCACGGAACGGAGAGTTGCTGCCGGAGGTGAAACAGGTGCTCGACCTGATTGCGAAAAACGATCTGGTTCTGGCCACAGGGCACTCCACTCCAGCTGAATCGCTGCTGCTCATCCGCGAGGGCAAAGCGCGCGGTATCAAGCACATCGTGGTGACCCATCCGTCGATTGATCCGGTCCAAATGAGCGCCGATGACATGAAAACAGCCGTGAAAATGGGGGCATTTCTGGAGTTCGTAACCAACGCTGTCATCGGCAATACGGCCATCTACAAAGCCCCTGAGTATGCGCGGATGATCCGCGCCGCAGGCTACGAAAATGTAATTTTGTCGAGCGATTTGGGCCAGGCCGGCAACCCTTTGCACTGCGACGGCCTTACAAAATTATTCGAATTACTCCGTGAAAACGGTTTCAGTGTGACTGAAATAGAACGCATGGCGAAAAAAAATCCGGCGAAGCTGCTTGGATTGGAATAATTCTGGTGTTTCCCGCAGGGCGAATCGCTCGTCCTGCCCCTGACCAGGCATAAGGGCACATCAGGTAATTGAGATACTGCGCCATGTGGACGTTGGCGAGGCGGTCCACACATTTCAGTTCGAGAACAAGTGAGCCTTTCACCTGAAGATCGGCGAAATTGCACCAATCACCTTTCTGTCAGTTCGTTATCCGTGTCCATCTGGGCGTGCTCGCTTAGGGTTAATAGTCTCAAAAACATTAACCAGGGATAAGCACAGATGGACACAGATGAAAACGAGCGTCGATCCCCGTTCACAACGCTGGCCAATGAGAGAGACAGGCAAATGCCATGTTTTAAAGCCCATGCCACGGCGATTCGCCTCTCCCGATCTAGATAAACGCGATTACGTCGATCTCGACCAGCGAATTCCCGGGAATCCCGCCCGCGGCGGCAATCGTGGTGCGGACTGGTGGCTCGTCGCCGAAGCGGCCCTTGAACACTTCGTTCATGCCCGCGTAGTCCTTCAGATCGTTCAAATACACATTGCACTTCAGAACTTTGTTCATCGACGATCCGGCATTCTCCAACTGACTCTGAATACCGTCGAGCACGATCTTGGTGTGCGACTTGATGTCCCCCTCGACATGGGCGCCCATACCGGCAATGAACAACAGATTGCCGTAGGAGACCGCTGAGTTGAACAGCGGTGTGTTCGCGGGCTTGGCGCCCTTGCGGTGTACTTTTTTCACGGGGCCGGTCTGGGCTTGGGCAACTCCGGCGGCAGCGGCGGTACCCACAGCGGCCTTCAAAATATTTCTGCGATTCTCTTTCATGTCGTTCTCTCCGTGGCGAAAATTTTGCTAATCTCGAATCACAGCCATTTTATGCGACGCCGATCATTTCTACAAATCCCGGCCGTAGCGGCCGCAGCAGTCTCAGACGAACTTCCGAAGTATAAAATTGTCAGCAGCCACCAGCCTCACGGCAAGATGGGCATGCCTGGCTTGTACCCCGGACAGGTTATTTCCCTGCAATCGAAGAAGGTCATCAACGCCGCAACCGAAAAGGTTGACACCTCGGCGGTGGCCGAAATGATCAGCCGCGGCATGACGGAATTGACCGGCGAAAAATCCGCCGCCGGCGCGTGGAAGCACTTTTTTACTGCTGACGACGTTGTGGGCATCAAGTTGAACTGCTCCGGCGCGCCACAGATCTGCTCCCACCCGCTGGTGGTTGCCGAGATCGCGCGCAACCTCATCGCCATCGGCATCAAGGCCAACAACATTTACCTTTACGAACGCTTCCTGGAACAGGTGGTGACGGTAAAATATCCGCAGTATCTTCCGGAAGGCGTGAACATCGGCGTGGTGGGAAGCAATCGCAGCGGCATTGTCGGCTACGACCCGAAAACCTTCGTGGAAGTCAACTTCTTCGGCGAGGACGACACCCGCTCCAACCTGAACAAGATGGTGGTGGACAAGTTTACTAAGATCATCAACGTACCGAATATGAAGGACCACGGCGCATCGGGCGTCACCGGAAATCTGAAAAATATCGCCTACGGCAGCTTCCACAACGTAGCGCGCTCCCACCAGTACAGCAAGACCCACACGCTAAGCTTCATCGGCACGCTGGCCAGCGTAGAACCGTTACGGTCCAAGACAGTCCTGAGCATCATGGACGGACTGAAAGCCGTGTGGCAGGGCGGCCCATTCGCCCCGGAAAAGAAATTCTGTTTTTACCCGGGCCGCATGATGTTCGGCACCGATCCTGTGGCCATGGACCGCCTGATGATGGACATCGTGGACGACGAGCGCAAGCGCAACGGCGCGCCTACCGTCTGGGAACGCACCACAGGCAAATGGGGCCGCTATGTGCGCGAACCCGGCCATATTGAATACGCCGCAAAGCTTGGCCTGGGCGAGTACGACAAAAAGAAAATCAAGCTGAAGGAGTTCAGCGTCGCATGATCGCCCTGCTGCTGGCATTCGGAATCCCTAATCTTTTCTGGGAACCCGGCCCGGAGACGGCGGGCGAATTGGAAAAAGCGGGCATACAGTGCCCCTATGTGCGGCCGGAAAAAATGGCCGCATGGCAGCGCGCGGGCAAGTGCGTAATGGGCGGCGATCCGTCCATCCCGGAGAAATTGCCGCCTCCGGGGGTGAAGTACCGGATGAATCAAGCCTCGGCCTCGCGGTCGCCCTGGATCGATTCCAACGGCTGGCGCTTTCAACGCCTGGGCAGGCGCGTAATCGTATACGATCTACCAAAGGGCAAGGCAATGTTGGGTATGGCCGAAGCGGCTATGTTTGACGCCGAAGCTTTGATGAAGATCGATCCGGCCGACATCAAGCCCTATGGCGAAATGGTGAAGTTCCTCAAATCGCTGCTTCAGATCAACATGCCGGAACTGGTAAACATCGGGTTTCTCGACGACGGAACAGCCATGTCAGGCGAGATGATGAACCTGATGGCGCGCAAAAACATTCTTTTCAAGCTGGTGAAGAAGGCGGATCCCAAACTAGATCTGAATCTGAAGCCGGAAGGCAAGAATCCCAATGAATTCGTGGCCATGGCGCGCCAAAAACTGGGTGACGACAAGCGCCTGGTGCGCCTCTACGGCAGCGAGACAACCCTGATAAGGCTGGAAGGCAATGGCGAACGCGCACGGCTGCACCTGCTCAATTACGCGGACCGCAAATCGGAAGGGGTGCAGGTGCGGGTGCTGGGCGAATGGAAGCATGTTACGGTGCATCTTGCGCCTACGGCCTCGGAGCCTGCGTCAGAAGGACCGGCGGCGGACCTTTCTGTCTCCGCAGGCGCCACCGAGTTCACCCTCCCCTCGCTTTCCATGTATGCCGTTGTCGAGTTGGAAAAGTAAGTGACGTCACGTATCTTTCTCAAATTATGCGCTGCCGTGCTGGGCGTCTTGGTACTGGCGCTCCTGGCAGTCGACTTTCTTGCTTCGCGCGTAGCTGAGGCCAGTTATTACGAGACCGAAACCCGCATGCTCGGCGAAAAGGCCCGGCTGATCTCGTCGCTGGCAAAGTTGGATCCGGCCCGCGTTCGCGACGCGGGCGCGGCGGCAGGCGCGAGAGTAACCCTCATCGCCCGCGACGGCTCCGTCGTTGCTGACTCCGAAGCCAGCGCTAAACAAATGGAGAACCATAGCGAGTATCCCGAGGTAAAAGCCTCGCTCAACGGAATGGAAGGCTCCAGCGTCAGGCTCAGCCAGGCGCGAAACATTCAGTTTCTTTACGTCGCCATTCCCGTGGAATCGGGCGCATTGCGCCTTGCCATGCCGCTGGAGGAAGTGAAAGCCAACGTGGACTCCATCCGCAGGCGAATGCTCGCATCCACGGCGTTGGCGTTTGTATTGCCGATTCTGATCGCCGCCCTGATCGCGCGCCGCGTCTCTCACCGCTTAGGGCGCATCATCGAATACGCTGCACAACTGGCGCAAGGGAATTTCACGCCGCAGCATCTGCCGGTGGCCAGCGATGAGTTGGGACAACTGGGCGGACGATTGACGGAAACCGCAGGAAAACTACGAGGAATGGTCGACGCGCTGGAACGCGAGCACAACGAGCTGGAAAAACTCGAGCGCGTGCGCAAGGATTTCGTCATCAACGTTTCGCATGAGCTTCGCACACCCCTGGCATCGATCCAGGGCTACACGGAGACGCTGCTCGATGGCGCGATGGAAGAACCTGAGTTGAACTTAAAGTTCCTCACCATCATCCGCAAAAATGCCGAGCGGCTGGCCAATCTGATCTCCGATCTGTTGACGCTTTCCAGAGTCGAGCTGAAGCAGCAGAAGTTCCAGTTCGCCTCTCAGCGGGTGGCCCGCCTGCTGAATGACAGCGTCGATTCCATGCAGCCCATGGCGAAGCGCAAAAGCATCGAACTTCGCCTTCCGCCTCACCCGGAAAACTGGCATGTCTTCTGCGATTCGGAAGCCGTGCACCAGATTCTGACCAACCTGATGGATAATGCCTTGAAATATACGCCGGAAGGTGGCACAATCACTATCACTGCCGAACGATCCGGGAAGATGATACTAGTTACCGTGCGGGATACCGGCGTCGGCATCCCCAAGGAAGAGTTACCCAGGCTCTTTGAGCGTTTCTATCGTGTTGATAAGGCGAGATCTCGTGAACTTGGAGGCACTGGCCTCGGATTGGCAATCGTAAAACACCTGGCGCTCTCCCAAGGCGGCGACGTGCAAGTGTCGAGCGAATTGGGCGTGGGCTCATCGTTT
Organism: uncultured Acidobacteriia bacterium; assembly: GCA_903881085.1. GTDB lineage: Bacteria > Acidobacteriota > Terriglobia > Bryobacterales > Bryobacteraceae > CAIRSA01. The sequence continues at coordinate 11,382 of CAIRSA010000221.1, read as the reverse complement.
TCGTTCACGCTCCCCGTGGACGACGCAGGATTTCAAGGAAAAACAGACATTCGCGATTCCTTAACCGTATCGTAATGGTACTGTAACCACAATTTGGCTATGCTTGTAACTGGAGCGAAATGAAAAAAATCGTCTTGATCGAAGATGACTCTGATTTGTTTGCCCTGTTAAAGTACAACCTCGAAAAAGAAGGGTACGCAGTGGCAGGGTCGCAAACCGGCAAAGGCGCCACCGATCTGTGCCGCCGCGAAAAACCGGATCTCGTTATCCTGGACATCATGTTGCCGGATTCCGACGGTCTGGATATCTGCAAGAGTATCCGCAGCCATCCGGAACTGGCACATCTACCGGTGATTTTCCTAACTGCACGGGCTTCCGAAACAGACCGCATCGTGGGCTTGGAGTTGGGCGCCAACGATTACATCGTGAAACCGTTCTTTGTCCGTGAGCTCATAGCACGCGTGAAAATTCAGTTCCGTTCCCAGGCAGCTCCGCCACGGACAATGAAATCCGGTGGGCTGGAATTGGACCGCACCAGTTGCAGCGTCACATTGAACGGTGGGGAATTGACACTGACGGCAACGGAATTCCGGTTGCTCGAATTCCTGATGAGCCGTCCCGGAGTTGTGTTCAACCGCGAGCAGTTGCTCGATTCGGTTTGGGGGCACGACCGCGCCGTCACAGACCGCACTGTAGACGTCTACATCCTGCGCTTGCGCCAAAAAGTGGAATCCGACCCGGCGAATCCAACCTATATCCGCAGCGTCCGCGGCTTCGGCTACTGCTTCCGCGAAGCGTCGGTCGAAGAGGCGCAAGCCATTATTACTTAAGAATTCCTGCTGGGCACTTCGTACAATAGTTAAGTGCCAGAAATCAATATTACCTTTGCCCGACCGGGCGACGAAGCACTCATCATTGACTTCATCGCCCAGTTGGCTGTTTACGAAAAGCTCTCCCACGAAGCCAAAGCCACGCCCGAAGATCTGACCAAAGCACTCTTCGGCCCGCGCCCATACGCCGAATGCCTGATCGGACATCTGGACGGAGTCCCGGCCGGCTTCGCGCTCTTCTTCCACAACTTCTCAACCTTCATCGGCAAGCCCGGCATTTACCTGGAAGACCTGTTCGTCATTCCATCCCTGCGCGGCTACGGCATCGGCAAAGCACTGCTGATGCACTTGGCGGCCATCGCCAAGGAGCGCGGCTGCGGCCGCCTGGAATGGAGCGTGCTCGATTGGAACACGCCAGCCCAGGACTTCTACAAGAAACTAGGCGCAGTGCCGATGGATGAGTGGACGATTTACCGCATGACGGAAGAGGTTATCGAACGAGCAGTGCGCTGATCACTCCTTGGCCAACTCTCTCATATTGCAAGCGTGTCATAGCGTTCAGGAGTAGCGTCTTGATTTGGGATCATTTGGCGTAAGTGAATCTCAGTCTCGCAGAGCTTCGTAATAATAGCCGCGAAGCCAAAGGCAAAAAGGGCCGAGATGGTTGCGCCCACAGACACACTTAGCCCGATGCCGGCCTCAGAAGTCGAGCCCATTGATATCGGGAGAATCCCGAACAGTGCAACAACAATTAATATCCACCCCAGCGCCTTCAATGCAATGACCACAAACGGCTCTTTTGCCACTATTGACCTCCGTTCTTACGGTTCGATCATATCCTGCCACGGACAGCCAAAACGGATGAGTCTCGCCAAATAGATCGCGATGTAAGTTCCGGCCTAAAACCTTGGCCCGGCGGCAAATGGCATTGACAAATGGCATTTACCATCACATAATGGCATTATGAATGCGACACTCACCATCGACAAGGCGGGGAGAATCGTCATCCCGAAAGCCGTTCGCGATGAGCTGAATTTGACTGCGGGTGACACAATCGAACTGGAATCCGAAGGCGAATGCGTAACATTAAGGCCCTCAAATCCAGCATCGCGCCTGATTCGACACCGTGGAATTTGGATGTACCGTGCAACGGGCAAGCAAATCACGGTGGAAGATATCAATAGGGTTCAGAGCGATATCAATGAAGATCGTTCGCGGAGATTGCTCTCAGGGGATTTCGAGTGAACGTATTCCTAGACAGTTCTGTGTTCGTTGCGGTCTTTTACCAGGACCACAAGTTTCACAAAAACAGTGTCGATTTGTTCGAACGCTGCAGTAAGGACAATGCAAGCTGCGCGGCCCACAGTATTGCTGAGGTATATTCAACGCTAACCGGAGTGCCCGGGAAAGACCGCACGACACGCGAAACGGCATTGCTATATCTTCAGGACATCCGAGCCCGGTTCAACTTGGTCACGCTCACAGCAGAAGAATATCTCAAGGGCGTGGAACGAACCGCATCAGTTGGCGTCATCGGAGGAGGCATCTACGACTCGCTCATCGCCCAAATGGCCCTCAAAGCCAACGCCGAGACAATCTATACCTGGAATATAAAGCATTTCACGCGCCTCGGACCCGAAATCGCCCGCCGCGTCGCCACTCCGTGAAATCCCTTACTGTAAACACCTTAGAGGCCCTAGCTATCCCCTGCCCCGCTTTAGTACAAGGGACGGTTGCACCAATCGTCCTATTTGGTGATACAATTTGGTGACACCGGAATTAGAAAACAATAAGAGTGTCAGAATAGCGCCCTACAGGGCTTGAAGGAAGAAACGATGGAGAAGCTGGCACAAAACATCCAGGAAGCTTTTCTAAATAACGCACGGAAGGATAAGATCTTCCTCACCATCTACTTGATGAGCGGAGTGAAACTTTCCGGCCGCATAAAGAGCTTCGACAAATACTCCGTCATCCTTGAATCGAACAACCAGGAGCAGCTGATTTTCAAACACGCGATTTCCACCGTCGTCGTGTCCCGCCCTCATAGCGGGAGCTCTTCTGGACCGCACGGGATGCCAGGAATAGCTGTAGCAGGCGCAAGCGCCTCAGCAGCCTCTGCAACAGAGGGTTCGGAGGCGTAATACACGGCTTCGAAACCACAACTTGAGTCGGCCATCCTGGTAGGTGTCGAAATCCGCGGTCGAACGGCCGCTAAACGGCAAACCGAGTCGGGTATCTTCGACTATACGCCAGAGGAGTCCCTGGCCGAACTTCGCGTGCTTGCCAACAGTGCAGGAGCGCGTGTGCTCGACGTAGTTTCTCAATCGCGCATCGCGCCGGATGCAGCTACGCTGATTGGCGCGGGCAAGCTGGAAGAACTTTCAGCCCAGACGAAAGCTGCCAACCCTGACGTTGTCATCTTTGACCAGGACCTCTCGCCCACCCAACAGCGCAACCTGGAGCGCGCCCTCGAAACGAAGGTTGTCGACCGGACCCAGTTGATCCTCGACATCTTCGCCAGCCGCGCCCGCACTCGTGAAGGCCAGTTGCAGGTGGAACTGGCACAGCTGCAGTACATGCTTCCGCGCCTGGCCGGACGGGGCATCACCATGACCCGCCAGGGCGGCGGCATCGGTACCCGCGGTCCCGGTGAAACCCAACTGGAAAGCGATCGCCGCCGCATCAACAAGCGAGTTGCCCGGGTCAAGGAAGAGATCGAAAACGTCAAAGGCTCGCGCAAAGTCCAGCGCCGGCTCCGTCAGGCCGTTCCACTCGCCACCGTCGCCCTTGTGGGCTACACGAACGCCGGGAAATCCACCCTCTTCAACCGCCTCACGGGCGCAGATGTTCTGGCCGACGCGAAGATGTTCGCTACACTCGACCCAACCATCCGCGCCGTCACGCTGCCTTCGCACCGCCGCGTGCTGCTCAGCGATACGGTGGGCTTCATCCGCAGCCTGCCCACGACGCTCGTAAACGCCTTTCGCGCCACACTGGAAGAAGTGGTGGAAGCTTCGGTGTTGTTGCACATCGTGGACGCATCCTCGCCCCACGCCGCGCAACAGACAGCACACGTGCGGACCGTCCTAGAAGAGATCGGCGCCGATGCCACACGTCAAGTGATGGTGTGGAATAAGCTCGACCAGTTGGAGCAGAGTGAGTTCCCGCCCGACGTGGTTCCCGTCTCAGGCTTGACTGGCGCGGGCTTCGACGCGCTGCTGGCGGCCATAGATAAGGCCCTGCCTCAGGACCCGATCGTACAAGCTCACTTCCGTTTGGCCGCGGCCGACGGCGCCTCGCTCCATATGCTGCACCAGAAGGGCAAGGTTCTGGCGCAGAGTTATGAAAACGAGTTCTGCGAGGTCGATGCGGAAGTTCCCGAATCGATCAAGCGCAAGCTGAAAGAGTTCGTCGTCGAAGCATTGCAATAGGGACCGTCGTAGACAGATTGGCAATCGCCTCTGGCCTCTGCTGTGCAGAAGAGGATTCCAAGTTCATCCTGACCTCAAAGGAAAACAGCATGAGCCCAAACCGCTTACTGACGTGTGCGGCTCGGCTAGCGGTTGGCTGCTGCTGACCGAGCCGCGCACCTTAGTAAAGCGAAATGATCAGCGCCCAACGCGCCGATTGCAAATCGGTGAGCAGAATGCCATTCTGCCACATCCAGTCCCGGTCGCAATCAAAATGTACAAATTCCAACAACCGCCACAGTGTGGCGGTTGTTGGACGTAGAATCAATGGGTTACAGCCAAATCTCGCCACGCCGTGGCGGTTTCGGCTCAATTACTCCGCACCACCCAACTGAATCGCGTTGAACAGCAACTTGAAAGTGCCATGCGGCTGAGCCCGATTTTGCGGACTGAAACCAAGCAGCACCACACGTCCCTTGCCCAAGGTGACTTCCGCCGCGGCGATACGATCCTGCAAATACTCCTCGCCGCCAATCCAACCGCTCTGCAACATACCCGACGAAGGATACCTCGCAATCACTTTCACATTGGCATCGCCAAGGCCCGGCGCCAGATCAAAGGCCACGTCGTTATAGAACACCGCCGAAGCCTGATCGGGCATGCCGGCCGCCACGGGGTTCGTGTTATCTACAAAGATCTTCAGAATCGATCCCGGGCAGAAGAACTGATCCTGCTTCAAGCCCTTCAGACTGTTCTTCAACGGCAGCGGGAACTCTTCAATCGGCACCAGCGACGAACTCCCCAGCGTGATCAGAGTGCCGCCTGCCCTGGCGAATTCGCGCAGCGCTGCGACGCCTTCCTCGCCGATACCGCCGCGATGCTCCGTTCGTACCCACTCTCCGGCGAGACCGCGCAGAATCGATTCCTTCGGCTGGTCCGCCAGAATGATCACATCGAAGCGGTCGCGCAACGCTCCGGCCTTCAGATCGCTGTTGCGGACGGTCGTGTAGGGAAACTCGTATTGCTCCAGCAGCCAGCGCGTCCAGCCTTCATCCATGTTGGTGGACCAAGGCATGTAAAGCGCAGTGCGAGCGGTCTTCATGGTGCGCGCACCGGCGGGCAGAGCAGTCGTTGCTCGAATGTTCAGCCCGAGTTCCTTGGACCACTGCTTCATGCGCGGAGCAAGGTCTTCGCGCGAGAACGCCACGTAGTCGCCATTCGAATTCCAGCGCACATTCACGCCGGCCTTCAACAGACGATTCGCGGCGATAAACGCGTTGTTCGAATCACGCGGAATGTCCCACGCCACCACGTTACCCGCCGGAACATTAACTGCCCCCGATGGCAGGGCCACCGGCGATTCCAGCGTCAGCTTTGCTTCGAACTTCAGCTTCACTTCCACGGCTTCCACACCCATCTGAAAAGGCAAAGTCCAACCGGTAACGTCATAGGGCCGCTCAACGGGACCTCCAGGCGACACACGCGTTGCAGGATACGTCTGTTTTTCCAGCAGGTCTTTCAAAAACGGGCGGAACGGCTGTGACATCAAAACCACGTGCGATCCGGCCGGATATGATTTGCCGCCTGCCGTGAAGGCCTCGTCCGCGCGGTGCACTTCCCCGCCCTCTTCATCAAGAATCTGTAGCATTCGAGTGGACGCCGCAACATCACGCTGCGCGGCCGGCACCACGTAAGCATAAGGCGGATCCTTCTCGCCCGCTTCCATCTGCCTTCTGTTCATCGCGTAATAATTGCGGTTCAACATCTCTCGATTGCGCGCCACCGAATCCAGCACGCCATAGGTGGCGGCCAGTTCGTAGTCGACAATGTCGCGCAGTCGCCATGCGCCGCCCATCCACGGCCGCGGATACGTGTTCCGCATCTCCACATCGCGCGGCGCGGCTACAGGCCTGCGTGGATCGCGTCCGCGCGCCTGTTCCGGAGTCGGCTCGGGCCCCGCGGCGGCCTGCCCGGCAACGGCCTTCAACTGTTCCACCGGAGTGGCCACATTCACGCTCGCTACCTCCGTCAGCAGGCCGACCATGTTGTGCCACCAGTTCTGCATCACAAAGCCGCCCTGCCACCAGCTTGTGTACATCGCATCGTTCACAATTCCGGTGTAGCCTTTGCCATGCAGCGCGGCGCCCATGGCGTAACCGAGCATGCCGTTCTCTTCCCAGATCATCGGATCGATGTTCGGATTGATCGGGTTCTTGAACGGCGGCACAAAAATGCGCGGGCCGGCGTTGCCCATCTGATGCTCATCGAGAGTGACCACCGGGAACCAATCCTTATACACCAGTTTGTTGAGCAGCTTGCTTTCCAACTGCGTGTTCATAAAAGCGTCGCGATTGTTATCGTGGCCCGTGTACTTGTGATACAGCTCAGGCAGCGGCGAGTTCTCCCACGGCGTGCCGAGGTTCTTGTTGTACCAGTCCGTGACGATAATCTGGCCATCGGGATTCTGCGACGGAACCAGAATGAAGATCACATTGTCCAGAATGTTGCGCACAAACGGCGAGTCCTCAGTGGCCAGGCGATAGACCAGTTCCGGCACCATCTGCGTGGATCCAATCTCTGTTGCATGGATATTGCAGGTGATCAAGAACACGGCCTTCTGTGGGGCGATGATGCGCTCCGCCGCCTCGGCATCCAACCCGCGCGGATACGACAAGCGCCGCTGGGCGTCTTTGTACTTCGCCAGATCCTTCAACGTCTCAGGTGACGAGATCGTCACCGAAATATACGGGTTACCATTGGTGGTCTTCCCCAACTCCTCAAAGCGAACGCGCGGCGACGCGGCAGCGGCCTGCTTCATGTATTCGACAATGCGGTCCCACCGCAGCAGCTTTTTATCGGCCCCCATGCGGAAACCGGCGAAGGTCTCAGGGGTTGGGAGCGTGGCGCCCCAGGTGAGGGCCGCACACAGAAAGAATGACAAACCAGTTCGCTTGCACATGTGTCATAGATTAGCAGCATCTCAAACTGGGCGATAATGAAAGCTCACCACCCATGGACTTTAAGGATCAGGTCAAAGAAGCATCCGACATCGTCCGCGTAATCGGCGAATACGTCCGCTTGAAAAAGATGGGCCCGTCCTACAAGGGTCTGTGCCCGTTTCACAACGAGAAAACTCCTTCATTCAACGTCCACGCCGCGCAGCAGTATTTCAAGTGCTTTGGCTGCGGCATCGGCGGCGACGTGTTCAAATTCGTTCAGGAAATCGAGCACATCAGCTTCTTCGAAGCGCTGAAGCTGCTCGCCGACCGAAACGGCATGCAGATGCCCAAACGGAACGAGTTCGTCGATCCCGACGCGAAAGCGCGCGGCTCCATCGAGGACATGAACGGCCTGGCGGCGCAGTTGTTCCGCAACAATCTGATCAGCACCATGGGCGCCGACGCCCGCGCCTATCTCACCAAACGCGGCCTGAGCTGGGAGATGGTGGAGCAGTTCGGCCTGGGCCTTTCCGACCGCAACAGCGGCCTGCTGAAGCTGCTGCAGCAACAGGGCTACAGCAACGAGCAACTGGAAACATCGGGCCTCATCAGCAAACGCGAAAGCGATGGCCGCCTGTTCGACAAGTTCCGCGGCCGCCTGATGTTTCCCATCCACAACGAGTCCGGCAAGATCATCGCGTTCGGCGGGCGCGCGCTGGCTGAAGGGGACGAACCGAAGTATCTGAACTCACCGGCCACGCCGCTGTACGAAAAAAGCTCGGTGCTGTACAACTTGAATCGCGCCAAGAACGCCGCCCGCAAATTTGAGCGAATGGTATTGGTGGAAGGCTACATGGACGTTATCGGCGTCTTCGCCGCCGGCGTGGAAGAGGTGGTGGCCAGTTGCGGAACAGCCCTCACCGCAAAACAGGTCCGCATGATGCGCCGCATGGCAAGCCGCATCGTCGTCAATTTCGATCCCGATCCGGCCGGCCGCAACGCCACCGAAAAATCGATCCTCATCATGCTCGAAGAAGGCGTGGAAGTAGCCGTCCTGGAACTGGAGGACGGACTCGACCCGGATGAGTACGTGAAGAAGTTCGGCGCGGAAGTTTACCGCAACAAACTGGAGCAGGCCGGCAACTATTTCTACTGGCTTGCCGACCGCGCGCGCGGCCACTTCGACATGCGTACCGGCGAAGGAAAGGTGAAGGCGTTCCAATTCCTGCTGCCTTCGATTCAGAAGATCCCGGAGAAGATCCGCCGCGCCACGGTTGCCAGCGATGTGGCCGGCTACCTCGGCATCGAAGCCAGCCTGGTGCTGGATGAGTTCAAGCGCGCCGCCGTAGACCGCAAAGAGCAGGTTCTACAAGTACCATCGCGCACAGTACCACACGCGGAAAAACTACTGCTGCGCCTGCTCGCCGCAAGCACCGAAGTACGTCAGGTGATGCTGCCGCGACTGGCCTCCATGGGCGCCATCGGCGGGTTTACCACCCACTCCATTTTCGAAACGATGGTCCACCTGCACGAGAATCAGCCCGACTTCAACTTCCACGATCTGGAGGCCCGACTGGATGAAAACGACAGAGGCCTAATGGCTGAGTTGGTTTTTGCCGATGAGATAGGAAACGAAGCAGTGCTGATGGATCAAGCCGAGCATTTCCTGAAGCGCCTGGAAGAGGACGCCCAGAGAACCCGGTTGAGCGAAGTGAAAGCCCGCATCAAAGCAGCTGAAAGGGCCGGAAACATTGACGATGCCATCCGTTTAACTGAGGAGTACACGAAATTGGAAAACCTGAATAGAAAAGGACCGGCGAGTCGTTAAAAGTGACGTCCCCCACTCGTGTTATAAACTTTAAGAGTAGTGGCTTAGGAGTTCCAATGGCGGATGAAGGAAAGTTCGGCCGTCTGAAGAACCTGATGACCGCAGGCAAAGAGAAGGGTTTTGTCTTGTACGACGAAGTCAACGAACTGCTTCCAGACGATATGGCGACCGGCCCGGATCTAGACGATCTGTTGGCCGATCTCGACACTGCGGGTGTGGAGATATTGGAAGAGCCGAAGTTCGACTTGGAAAAGAAGTCCGACGAGCCGGAAGACCTTAATGACCTGGACCTGCCCACGGATGTTTCCGACAAAACCAACGACCCCGTCCGCATGTACCTGCGCGAGATGGGTACGGTCCCGCTGCTCACCCGCGATGGTGAAATCGAACTGGCTCGGCGCATTGAACGCGGCCTGGGCGCGGCGCAAAAATCGCTGACCCGTTCGCCGCTGGTGATTCGCGAAATCCTGCAACTGGCCGAAGACATCAAGTCGGGCGAAGCTCCCATCCGCGAAGTCGTGCTGCTGCCTGATCTGCTGGTAAGCGACGAGATGATGGAAGAGCAGAGCGTTGATTTACTGCAGCGCATCGAAGACATCGACAAGAATTATAAGAAGGCCCTCCAATACCGGCAGAAGATGCTGGCCATCTCGCGGGCCATGAAGCCGAAACAATACCGGGCTCTGCGCTGGAGCATGGCGCGGCTGCTGGTGAAGATCTCGCTCACCATCCGCTCCGTGCAGTTCAGCCCGATGATTCGCCGCCGCCTGGCAGGCCGATTGCGCCGCGCGGTGGAAGAGTTCAAGCCCGTTGAACGTGAGCTCGCGCGCACGCAACGCAAGCTGGAAGAGCAGTCAAGCAATGGCAGTGTTCGCCCGGCGGCGGAAACGTCTCCCGACGCTCACCCGGCACGCGACCTGCGCAAGGAACTGCGTCAACTTAGTCAGCACCTGCAGCAACTGGAAGAAGAATGTGGGGCCACGGCTACCGATCTTCGCCGCACATTGCAGATCGTCGACAAAGGCGAGATGGAAGCCGAGGTGGCGAAGAAGCAGTTGATCGAAGCCAACCTCCGCCTGGTTGTTTCTATCGCCAAACGGTACACGAATCGCGGGCTGCAATTCCTGGATCTGATTCAGGAAGGCAACATCGGCCTGATGAAAGCCGTCGACAAGTTCGACTATCTGCGCGGCTACAAGTTTTCGACCTACGCCACGTGGTGGGTACGCCAGGCGATCACGCGCGCCATCGCCGACCAGGCGCGTACCATCCGCATTCCGGTGCACATGATTGAGACCATCAATAAACTGGTCCGCATGCAGCGCCTATTGCAGCAGGAACTGGGGCGCGAGCCGACTACCGAGGAACTGGCGAAGAAGCTCGAACTGCCTGTCGGCAAGGTGCGCAAAGTGATGCGCATTGCGCAGGAACCGATTTCGCTGGAAACGCCGGTGGGTGAGGAAGAAGAATCGCACCTTGGCGATTTTATCGTCGACCGCCGCGTCACGTCGCCGTCTGAAGCGGTGATTAATCTGAACCTGCGCGAGCAAACGGCCGAGGTTTTGAAGAGCCTGAGCCCGCGCGAAGAGAAGATCATCAAGATGCGTTTTGGGTTGCAGGATGGTAGCGAACATACGCTGGAAGAGGTGGGCCAGCACTTCGCCGTTACGCGCGAACGCATCCGCCAGATCGAAGCAAAGGCGCTACGCAAATTACGGCATCCCAGCCGCAGCCACCGCTTGCGTGAGTTCCTGGATACCTCGGTTCACGAATAAGTAACGAATAAGTAAATGTGGCGCAAGCACTCTTGCTTGGCGCGTCCCGACTCATCGGGACGCGTTTTTACAGCACCCCGCTAAGCCTCGACACGAATGTCGAGGCGGCAAGCAAAAGTGCTTGCGCCACAAGACTCCAGAAAGCATTTGGCATCGGGTGAATCACCTACCCATAGAGCCGCGCAACTTCGTCGTGCACCTCCACCGGTACTAACTCGCGCCAATGCACTCCTGAAGCAATCCTCCGCCGGACTTCAGTAGCCGAAACATGGCTCCAGTCGTCATCCATCCTCAACGCATGAATCCGCGCCGCCAGTTCCGGCGGCGGCAGGTACTCCCCGCCCCGCGCGGCCACCAACATTTGAAACTCCTCCAACATCGAAGCGAATGTCGCCGCCGCCCCGTAATTCCAATTCACAATCCGCTCGGCCGCATCGGTCCCACACAATAAGAAGATCTCCACCTCCGACTCAAACGACAAGCGGCACTCGCGGGCAATATCGATAAACAATCCGCCCTCTGAAACGGCAGTAGAAAACCGCGGCTCCGCATCCACCGCCCGCCCCACCAGAGCCATCCGAGCTTCCAATCCCACCCGCT
>CAIRSA010000220.1 GCA_903881085.1 uncultured Acidobacteriia bacterium | reverse complement strand
GTCCGTTGTGCGCTGTGTCCTCTTTGATATAAGTCTGCGGCAGTCTGTAAGGACCAATAGATAGTGCCTGGCCCGCGGGGACATCGTAATGCAGCGGAAGCGGTCCGGCCGGACCCACGTGCTTCGATTTCAAGTTTGGCATCTAGGTCAATGGAAACTTCCTGGCGCTTTTCAGAAACTATTGATTTCCAGGGAAAAACAAATATTTTTCCATTGTGATCCTCGTCTACTCCAGGTTGACCACTGGCAATGAAATAAACGTCGCATTGTCCGGCGCGTGGTAGATCCGTTGCGTAGCCTTCTTGTAGTCGCCGGGTTTGGCCCAGAAGATATTGGCTACGAAGGTCTGCGGATTGCGGTCATAGAGCGGGAACCAGCTGGACTGGATCTGCACCATGATGCGGTGGCCGGGCAGGAAGACGTGATTCGCATTTGGCAGCGCGAACTTGTAAGGCAGCGGCTGGTGGGGCTCGATGGGGCGGGCGGTTTCGAAGCTCTGGCGATAGCGGCCGCGGAAGATGTCGGCGGCGACCATCAGCTGATATCCTCCCAATGAAGGCTGGCTTGCGACTTCGTCGGGATAGACATCGATCAGCTTTACTACCCAATCTGAATCTGTCCCGGATGTTGACGCGATCAGGTTCACCAGCGGCTCGCCGCTGATTTTCAATGGCGCGGTCAGCACGCTGGATACGAACGACACCACGTCGGGACGGCCGGAGACTTCGCGCTGGTCGTCGACGAGCCAGCGCGCCCACGAACCGGTGGAATCCTGGATGGGATGGTTCGGGCGAGGGTGGAAAGTGACGGGCTTGGCCGGGTCGGAAACATACTCCTCCCACGGTGCGCCGCCGGCGGCTGGCGGCGTGAAACTGGCCCTGAGTCCGGGGTTCAAATAGAGCGATCTCGAGACGGCCTGGCGCGGCGGCCAGGCATCCAGCTTGCGCCACTCATTGGTGCCGGTCTCAAAGGCAATGACTGGCGAGGTTTGAAGGGCGGGCCCACCATCCTTCAAAAAATGATCGAGGAAGGGGAGGAGGATTTTGCGGCGGAAGTAGAGGCCGGTGTCGCTGTCGAACTTGATCTCGCCCAGACGGCTGCCGTCACCGGGGCGACCAACAGGAAAGACGGCGGCATTGATCTTATCGCCGTTCCGAAGTCGTTAAGTGTTGGCTCTGTTGTGATAGCAGGACAGATGAAGCATCACCGTGCCGACCACAAAACCGGAAGAGAAGCCGTTGATCGTCTGCTGTCATGGAAAGATTCATCCTTCGGTGTCGGCATGTTGGTGACGAACACCGCATTCACGAAAGATGCAATCTGGACAGCACAGCACGAACGTAATGCACGGTTCCTTCGATTGCGAGACTTCACAGATCTGAAACGCTGGCTCCAGGATCAATGGAGCAACGAAGAAGACTGGCGAGAAATACCAGACCGCATCGAACTTGCGCCGGGTGTGGTGATCGAAATTCCGAAGCCACGGATCGTGATGCCGTTTGATTTAGAGGCGGATTAGGCTGCTTGGCGGCAGCAGTCCGTCGAAAGAGATTCAAACACTTGGAGGCATGTGACATTTCAAGCGACCCCAAAATTGTTCAACCTACCGATCCGCTAAAATCACGCTCACGAGGTTTTCTCCGACTTACTCGACGTGCAACGCTTGTAAACTTTGTGAAGTTTGAAGGTGTTGATTTCACCGTTGTGGCAGCTTCTTCAACAGAGTTGCCATTGGCCTCGGACTTTGCGAAAGTCGCATTCGGCGTTTGCGAAAGCCACACGCTGGAGGAAGGAATGATCGGCTAGTAGGCGGCGACGAACCACTCGGCTGTGATGAAGGAACGGGCTGGCAAATAGTCTCGTTCGCCATACCGCATCGTTCGCAATCTAAGGCTGTACGCCCCAAATCGCATTTTGGGAGATGGTTAATCACTGGTCTTTTTCTCTCGGTCAGTTGCCCATAGACAAGTAACGGCAATCCTTCAATCGGTGGCCAGTATGGGCTGTACTTATCGTCCAATCTAGTCTTTAAGGCTTCTCGACTCTTGACAAGCTACCTATAGTGGGCTAACTTGAATTTGGCTCTCGTCTTTCAAAAGAAAGGGGAGGTCACTTGGAAAACAAGATAAAGCGCTTTTTTGCACTTTTAAAGCTCATCACAGAGCATCTGCCAATTTTGGAAACATTCATCATTAAGATTGCAGCCATCGGTCTTTTGATTTTTGCTCTGGCGATTATCTTTGGAGCACATTGATAATGGGGTCGGCGGTAGCTCGATCTTTAGGGTACTTGGTGATGCGTTAGAGCGCTATTCAGTTGGCAGAGCCAAATGTGTGCGCTTCAGGGTTGCCACCTAAACGGTGGTGCTTCGAACGCAATGGACAGTTCACAATTGCCAACATTTCGACAAACGGTTGTTCCATGCTAAAGAGACAAGTTCGTCGGCTGGCTCTGATGCCAAAGCAACGCACGCAGAGCGCTACATTCCCGTCGCAACGTGGCTTCTAATGCGTAGGGTCGCCCTGGCTCCAAGCATCCGATCCGGCAGTAGAAGTTCGGTGTCGGCGCTGATTGTATAATGACTGAAAAGAACCAGAAACACTTGAGAAGGAACTTTCTTCCGCAAGCCGCTAGATGCGTATGGCAACAACTAAAACTAAAAAGGTAGTGCGAAGGACAACAAAGAAAACTGCGGTGAGAGCCACTGGAACCAATTCATCCTTCCTGAGACGCTACACCACACTCCCTGCCCTGTTGCATATTTTGCACAATAGACAAATCACCCTGCTGAGTCCCGCCTCCTGGGATGACCGCAATGATGCATTCTTCCTGAGCCAGTACAAAGACCAAATGAAAGCACAATCGGTATTGGCGCTGTGCTTCTCCATGGCTTCTGAGACGTACCATCACTGGAGAGTATTCACGCATGGCTCAGAAGGCGTTTGTGTTGAATTTGAACGAGAGATACTGCTTGCAAAACTCAGTCGGATAGATGGTCTTCGCTCAGGTCCAGTCAAGTACGAGCGAATTGATATTCTCGAAACGAAACCGCCGTCAGTCGATGATCTGCCATTTCTCAAAAGGTTGCCGTATGGAGACGAGCAGGAATTCCGCCTTGTATATTTGGATCGCTTACGAACGGTGGAGGCAAAGCCTCTTTCTATTGATCTCAGAGCTATCAGCCGAATCACATTGAATCCCTGGATGCCGAAATCGCTTGTTTCATCGGTCAAGGCGACGATCCAGTCGATTGTCGGATGCTCAAAAATACAAGTTATTCGGACCACACTCTTGGAAAACGAAAGATGGAAGAACACTGCGATTCGTAGATAGCGATAAATGATATCGCAATGAAGCCCATTTGCTTTCGGCGCTACAAGACAAAGTGATCGCCCCGGCAGAGAAGTTGGCCTCGAGAATCGCTGGCAAGCGGCGGTGAACCGAACGAGATTGCCCGGTCCCGCATGGAAAAGGATGTGCGACGAGAGACCATGAAGATCAACAGTTACCAGCAACTAGAAAGTTGGGACTTTGTTTGGCCCTCAACGGGAGATGGTCCGTGGTCGCTCAACCGAGAAGGCATCGACTTGGCGCTCGGCGACAATCGAAAAGCAATCGGGGTTTACTGGATCGGTTATTCGCCGTGCGAGGATCATGCGTCGTTTCAGCCGAAATACTGTGGAAAGGCGGTGAAGCAGTCGCTTTACGTCAGGCTAAAGCAGCATGTGAAAAAGAGTAGCAACCCAACGATTCGGAAACATCTTGCCCTGAATGACGGAGCACTGCCGCCGCTATGGTTCAGGATCGTTGCAATGCCCACATTGCAACTTGCCGATTTGCTGGAAGGAATGGAGATTGCCGCCTTCTCCGAAGAGTATTGGAATCGTCGAAATGAGTGGACACAACATTGGGCGATGGAAGATGACTATCCTCACAAGTAGGTTCTGAGATGGAATCCTGGATTGTGGTGCTGGTCTCATCTCTTAGGGCGCTTCCGTACGGCGACCAGGGCGGCTTGCTGGCGGCACTCAACGAGAAGGTGCTCGGGCCAGAAAGCGAAGCAGCAGATGGGGCGATGAAGGCAGCGGCGTCCAGTAAGGCTCAAACGAAAATGTCGGAAGCCGCCCCTGCAAATGAGGCAACGAGGCCAACACTTGCCGGCGTTCCACGCAAACTCCGACGCACGGCAACACAGTTGATACAAGGGCTGTTGAACTGCCAATGCGGTTGCTGCTGCGGCGAGATTGCCACCGTGTTGTGGAGCGACGGCGGGTTCACTTGCGGCTACTGCGAAGCACATGCGGCAATTGGCGAGATTGTGTTCCTGGAGGTTTGAATTGTCCTCGTGGCGCAACTCAGCCCGGACACTAACTGTGCCATGTCTCCACATCTCTTCGTTTGTATCGCACTGCCGATCTTTACGAGTTTCGGCCCGGTAGAAATCACGGCGACTTTCGCAGGGTCCCAACACTCATGTTGACGTATTCTGACGCCTGCGGTACTGATTGAACATGAGAACAGGCGAGGATTTAGAAGTTCGAGGACAATGTGCGCTCTGTCTAAGAGATGAAATACTCATGGACAGCCATCTCTTGCCAAAGGCTCTTTATCGGTTCGTCCGAGCAGCGGATGGCAGTCCCATTGTTCTGAATCGTCATGCCGCTTGGATCACCGATAAACAGATCACGAAGCATCTGCTGTGCGCTGCGTGCGAAGAGCGGTTTCACAGGCACGGTGAAGACTGGACCCTCCGACAAATTTACCGGGGGGAGAGACGTTTTAGGCTCCTCGATGTGCTGAATCGTTGTACACCTGTTGCCGAGAACTCCCAGATTGCCGTCTATGCGTTGTCCGACTTGCCAGATATTCTTATAGACGATCTGTCGTACTTTGCTGTGAGCGTCTTTTGGCGATCCTCTGCAACGGACTGGCAAATTGGCGACCACAAACTTCCAAGACCGACGTTTGGCCCGAAGTACATGGCGGCGTTCAGCGAGTACCTTCTCGGTAATGCGGGATTCCCGTCAGATGTTTCTCTATTGATTGAAGTCTGCGATGGCCCCACCACAGCAGCGAATATGTTGATTTTTCCTATCGGCACTGTCGCAGCCGGATATGACCGTTACGACTTTATGGTTCCCGGCGTTTTGTTCCGACTCTTTGTGGGAGAGAACATTCCCGTTGAACTCCGGTCCTGCTGCATTGTGACCGGGGATCATCCAGTTGTGTCCCGACGCAACTATGAACAGCTAATTTATAGCAGGCTTGCGCTCCTTTCTGAGACCGCAAGAATTTCAAAACGGCTGAAAGATGAAATGAGCGGACCACCATTTCGCATGTAGCAATGATCCTAGCATTGAAGGCGACTGAATGGCTCTCATCTTCGACGCACTTGGTGGAAGTCGGAACTTATTGGGCACCAATATTGACGACACATCTGGCTAGAATGGATCTTTTTGCTTCCGACACTCACCCGCAGCGTGCATGAACGCATTCTTGACCCGTTCCGCTAGTGACTCGTCATAGAACATGATGAATGCCGTGCCTGTGTGCTCACTCTTGGTGGATTTGGTGAGGTCTTTACGATTCTCTTCGAGTACAACCTTCGGCACGGTTACAAGAATGATTGTCCATGTCAATTTTTTGGGTGTCACGCCTGAGATGTCGCCTTTCGATATTTCTCCCCCGACAATTGCGCCGAGCGGAACCGTGAAGCGTGTCGCAGTAACTTGTGGGTGGTCAGGGAACTTCTCCCACACCCAAGTCTCCGTCATTTCATAGACAACTGTGCATGTGTCAAAGCGGAGTGGGATGGTCTTTAGAATGACTTCCTTCGTTTTGCTCCCCCCCGGCCAAATCTTTGGTCCAAAAAACATTGAAAGTGTTTGCACATAATGATCTGCGGCGAGGGGGATCTTCTCATTTAACCAATCGAGTGTTTCTTTCAATGTCGGCCCATCACTTTGGGAATTAGTTGACGCCATTCCGACAAGCTGTTTCCGCATTTGGCTCAAGGTCATCGGTTCGTGCAGGTTGTTTAGAATTCCACGCAAATAGTTGATTGGGATTGCAAAGTTCAAACTCTCTGCGGACCGCAATTTGAAAGAGACAATGCCGATGGCTTGGCCCTTGGCATTGACCAGCGGCCCACCACTATTCCCCGGATTGACAGCCGCATCCGTTTGCAGAACCCTGAATCCTTCACCGCTATCCCGTACCGAACTGAGGATGCCAGCCGTGACGGTTCCGTCAAGACCTTTCGGACTTCCTACAATGACCAAGGGCTCCCCGACCATTAGTGAATCGGAGTCTCCCAATTCTAATGCGGGAAGATTGAAGCCAGCAATCTTCAATATTGCTATATCCCTTCGTTCATCAGTGGCAAGGACCGAAACCGAATCGAAAAGATCGCCGTTGGTCAACTGGACGGCGGCGGTATTCAGGTCTTTGATGACGTGGAAATTGGTCACGATCTTTCCGTCCATGGAGATGACGAAACCGCTGCCTAGCACGTCGCCGGAATCCGTCTTGCCATGAATGACCACGACTGAGGGCGATACTCGTTTTGCAACCTCGGCAGTGGTCAGCACCATCGCTTGATTGGTTTTGACAGGAGGCACGACAGGCTTGGGTCTAGCTGCGCTATTTGTGGTTTGGGCAAAACAGACGAGTACGCTGGTCAGTAGAACAAATGCGAGTTTCACCATGACTCGATTCTAGTACCAAAACTTCATTATCGGTGCGCCTTGCTTGCATCGCCGTGCTCGATTGAGGGACACCTTGGAGCAGCGGCAGTAGTTGTTCACCGTTCCTACCCCGCAGCAATACAACGAAATCGAATCACCACAGGTCCCGCACTCTGCTTCTCATCGTCGTCGCCGCCCTGCTCGGATTGATTGGCCTCTTCCTGATCTACCGCTCTTCGCCAGGGCTGAACCCGAACATTGATCCGCACGCTCGTGAAGAGATTGAGAAAGCGAAGGAGCGGTGATTATCGCATGGCGCTGCTGTGATGGCAGGCATAGGATCACCAACGGTCGGATTGGCGCACGCCGCTCCCAACCCAACACGTTGAACATGAAGCGACGGCGCTGAACCTCGCTGACACAGTGTTTTCCATTGGGTCCCATGTGGCCCAAAAGCGTATTACGCCGACCCTAGCGTTACTCGGAGGAGGTACAACACTTCCGCCTGAGGAAATGCGTGGTGCTTCTTGACTGATTCCGCCGATGTGAATGGCGAGTGTCCGGTGGCGTACTTTGAGACGACAGGAAGAAAGCTCTATGGGCGGCTGAATTCGTTTGTGGAATGGCTAGATATTCTCGTCGAGACCGAATCAGAGGTCGTCCGCACCCTTTACGATGACGAGGATCAGTTTGGTGAATTGGGATTGGGATAGGCTTACCGAATCTCAACGTTTACGTTCAGTGAAAGTTCTCGAAGTGTGGAATGAAGTCTTATCGATTCCATTGCCTTAACCAAAGATAACTGCCTCCTGCGAAGAGGACAAAGTTGATGAGAAGTGCAAGCACCACATACGTCGTTCCATAGCCAGAATGAATCCCAGTAGGAAATACAAGGGCGGCGGCGAGTAACCCCGGAACAGGTATTACTTCTGAGATCAATCCGATGACCATAGGCAAAACCCACAACTTGTTTCGCTTGAACCACGAATGGCCTAGCGTATTGGACATGTCACCTAGAGACTAGCACGTTGAGTTTGCAGCTTTGGTCCGATGGTGCCAGCGGACAGGCTTACTTGAACGACTGTCGGAAATGCATCCGCCCCATTTCGATGACCGGATGCAAACAATGTGGGGCGGCAATTGGTTTCCGCACAGACGGCAAGGACGATGAGCAAGCGGCCAATAGCGCCGGGGCATGACGACCTTCACCGAACGACAACAGAACGCTCTGCGCCACACTGTGAGCCGTGGTGGGGCATTGTTGTGCGAGTTCTGCGCTGGGAGTGGAAATTCGGAATGAGGACTCCACCCTTTGGCGTCTATGATCGGGCGTACCAGCAATGACGGAGGTAGCAGTTTCCAAATGGACGCCTCGGCAGATTTTGGCTGGGACTCCTGCCAGATTTATTGCATCCGTCAACTCCATATTGGCGGCGTGCGAAATGATGCGCTACAACGGCGCTGTCGGCGGCGGGGATGCGTTGGGTCGATCAGATCGAGCGTGAGATCCAGTCGAAAGTAAATCAGATGACCAATGGCAGGCGGCTGCTATGATCGCTGGCAGGCTCGTGGTCAGCCTGTTGGCGAGTCAGTCGTGTGAACCTGCTAGCTCTTCGTGGAGATGTTGAATGTCGCCATAACTGGAACCCATCGACCATGGGGTTCATGGGGACGGAGACTTTCAAGGCGGGGTGGGGGTTGAAGAGGGCCATCAGCGGGGTGAAGCCGTTGTAGGAGATGCCGAGGATGCCGACTTTGCCGTTGGTTTCGGGGATGTTTTTGACGAGCCAGTCGATTGTGTCGTAAGTGTCGGTGGCGTGGTCGACCGGAGTCGGGTTGCGCGGGCCGCTCAGCGGGCGATTCATGATGTAGTCGCCTTCGGAGCCGTACTTGCCGCGGACGTCCTGAATGACGCGGATGTAGCCGCCGTCGACGATGGTTTCGACGGCGTTGTCATAGCCCTGGAGGATGGGGCCGAGGTGGGCGCTTTCGGTGTGGCTGGTGAGGGCCTTGGCTTCGTACGGTGTTCGGGTAAGCAGGATGGGCGCGCGCTTGGCGCCTTTGGGGACGATGATGACGGTGTGGAGCTTAACGCCGTCGCGCATGGCGATCATTACGTCGCGCTTTTCGTAGTCGAAGTCAGCGGTTTTGGGGGCGAACTTGGCCGGAGACTCGCTGGGAAATTCGGGGTATTTGGGTTTTTCGGCGACTTGGGCGTTTGCGGTTTGGAGGAGGAGGGCGAGGATCAGGGCGCTAGTCGGGTTCATCGTATTAGTGTAGCTGGTTGGGAATCGGCAGTTTTTGATGAATTGGTAGGCTGCGTTTGTGAGGGCGAGGTTACTTTACAG
>CAIRSA010000219.1 GCA_903881085.1 uncultured Acidobacteriia bacterium | reverse complement strand
GGCCTTCATCCGCAATCGAATGCAAATGCAGAAGATCGCTGTATCAAACCCAGTCCAACTGCTGTTTAATAGGTTGAAAACATTGGCTTTCCGTGGGTAGGACAGGCGACTTGTCCGCCGAAGCTTTAGCGAAGGCGGAAGCTTTAGCGAAGGCGGAAGCCTTAGCGAAGGCGGAAGCTTTAGCGAAGGTGGATCCGCCTGTCCAAATTCTAATTTCCCAAGCCTTCTTGCCGTCGCGGCTCCGTATCGGATCCCCGTTCATTTCCACTTCTATGTCGCGTCCCCTATTTCAAGGCCGCAAGCAATAGCCCCGTGTGTTTCAATAACGTCAGTTTGGAGCGTTCCAGATTGTAACGGGAATCATACAAGGCGAGCCATTTTTCCGACTCCTGCAGGCGCGCCTCTTCCACCTGCCGCAACGTGGCCCGGCCTTCCTGCAATTGCGCCAGTGCCATGTTCACTTGCTCGCGCGAGACGGCCAGGTCCAGTCCGGAAACTTCGGAAGCACGTTGGGCCCGTGTCACATCCTGATGCGCCTTGCGTGTTTCCAGCGTGATGCGATTGCGCGTGTTCACCGCTTCCACGCGAAGGCGCAGAATCTCCGTGCTCCCCTGCGCGGCCATCGCTTTGGCGGCGCTGCCGGTATAAACCGGGACCTGAATCGAGACACCCAACTGCCCGTTGTGGCGCTGAAAGGTGCGGAAATAATCTTCGTAGTTGTTGAACTTGGCGAGCAATGCGTATTGGGCAACCAGATCGATTTGCGGCAGTTTGCGCGCCTGATTGCTTTTCACTTCGAAGCCCTTGGCAAGGATGGATGACTCAATGCGGCGGATCTCTTTGCTCGATTCCAGCGCAGATTCCACAGCGGAATCTTCTGTTTCCGGCAGTAGTGCGAAGGTGCGCTCCTCTTCGGTCGGCACCGCCTGATCGTCGGCGCTAAGTCCGACTACGACGGCGAGCGATTCCCCAACGTAGCGCAGGTCGATCTCAAATGCCTCCAGGCGCTGGCGGGCCTGGGCTATCTTCAATTCGCCCTTCATTTTTTCGATGGGGAGTTCCCTGCCCTCCTGAATGCGGGCGCGGATGCCCGACAACAGGCCATCCAACGTTTCAATCTGCTTGCGGGCCATCTTGGCGGCCTGCATCATGCGCTCGGCATCCAGATAGAGCATGGCCGTGCGCAGGGCGATCTCTTCGCGCTTGGAGGCCACATCGATGTTGGCGCCACGGGCGTTTTCGCGCGCCTGGGCGATGCCGTAGCGCTGCGGCATGTTGTAAATGGATGAGACGGCCTTGGCCTGCAAGACGCTGGGCGCCGAGCCTTCAATGCTCATGGGAAAGCCGTTGGACCAGGCAAGGCCGCTGCCCACGTAGACCTTGGGGTGGAACGGGTCTTGCGCCACGCGGATGCCCTGGGTCGCCTGCTGCTCATTCAGCCTGGCCAGCGTGATATCGGGGTTTTGCTGCAGCGCCATCTCGACGGCCTGGCGTAGCGTCAACGGTTGCCGGTCGGCAAAGGCACAGAAAGAAAGCAGGAAGAAGGCGGCAAATTTCATGGTGAGGACCTCAAACTATTCGTATCGCAACGCTTCAGTGGGGTTCAGCCGCGACGCGCGATTGGCGGGCAGAATCCCAAATACCAAACCTACCAGGAATGAGACGGCGAAGGCGACCACAACCGATTCCATGGCGATGGGGATCTTAATGTCGGCCAGATATTCCACGCTCATCGGCATGGCGACGCCGATTACAATTCCAATTAAACCGCCGGCCACGCTGATGAGGATCGCTTCGGCCAGAAACTGGCTCAACACATCGCGCCGCGATGCGCCGACGGCCATGCGCACGCCGATTTCTCGCGTCCGTTCGGTAACGGTGACGAGCATGATGTTCATGATGCCGATGCCGGAAATCAGCAGCGCGATGGCCGAGACCAGAATCAGCACCATGGTGAGAATGAGCGCAATGTTGTTGGCGGCATCGAGAATGCCGGAGAGATTTTCGACCAGGTAGGCAGCGCCCGGACGATGGCGGCGCTGGATGATTTCGCGGACGATCTTCGTGACGGGCTCCACCTCGTCGGGTCGGCGGACCTGGATGTACAGCGGATCGATGTGTTCCACCGGCGAAAAGTAACGCAGCACGGTGATGGGGATGAGAATCGATTCCTTGGAGAGCTCTGAGAGGCCGAAGCTTTCGGACTTTTCTTTGAACGACCCGATGACGGTGAATTGCAGGCCATGCAGTTTGATGATCTGGCCGACGCAGGCGGACTGGCTGCCGAAAAGCAGTTGGGCGAGCTTTTCGGTTAACATCGCCACGCGCTGGCGCTTGGAAACGTCAGCCGCGTCCAGCGTACGGCCAGAGAGAATAATCAGGTTGCGAACTGCGGCGTACTGGTCATCGGAACCGATGACGGCCACTTCGCGTTGGCGGCCACCAATCAGGATGCGGTCGAAATCCTTCATCACGCCGGTGGCGGCGATGACGCGGCTACCCAACTGGGAACGTACAGCTTCCAGGTCGCCGGTCTTGATGAAATCGGCATCGACGGCGGCGGAGTTTCGGTTGCCCGCGTCATAGTACGCCCAGATGATGTTGGAGCCGATGCCGCGGATCTGTTCCAGGATATAGTCTCGGCTGGTCAACGAGATGGTGACAACCAAAATCACCGACGCGTTGCCGATCACCAGGCCAAGTGCGGTAAGGAAAGTACGGACTTTGTTGGCGCTCAGCGCTTGCAGTGAAAAGCGCAGCGCTTCGCCGAAATTCATAGGCGGCTGGCCGGAAGTTTAGTCACTTCCGGCGACCTTGGTAAGCAGCTTGCGGGCCTCTTCGCGCGAGGGATTTTCGGGCGTTAACGGCGATTCAATATACCGTTTCAGCAGCGCGCGGGCTTCGTCGAGATTGCGATGGGTCTGAATGTAGGAACTGGCGCGCGCGAACAGCACTTTGGGCTCGCCAGGAGCGATGGCTTCGGCCTTCCTGAACATGGCTTCGCTTTCCTGATAGCGGCCGCGCTTGGCGAGAAATTTGGCGAGATCGATAACGCGGCCCACCTGGCGCGGAGCCAAGTCGAGTGCTTTCAACAGCTGCTGTTCGGCAAAACCGTATTCCTTACGTTTTTCAGCCAGTTGGGCAAGGGCGAAGTGGTATTCGGCGGGGTCATCGTCCTTAATGCTTGCAACCAGAGCCTGGGCCTTTTCCAGGCCTCCGCCTAGGAAGCCAGGGGCTTCTTTGTAATATTCAAATAGATCATTCACAGCTTCATGATTGCGTGGATTCAGACGCACCGCCATTTCAAAATACTGGCGGGCCTTGGCTGCGTAGCCTGGGGCGGAGATGAAGCTGGAGGTTTCCGCACGGCGTCCGTAGGCGCGGCCAAGCCATAGATAATATTCAGAATTCTCAGGCTGCAGCTGTAATGCGCGGTCGAGCGAATCGGTGGCCTTCTTGAATTCGCCCTTCATGAACTGCGCTTTGCCCGTGAGCAGCAGCACTTCCGGCTCAGGCGAGGCGGCCTGCGCATTTTGCAAAAGGCGCAAAGCACCATCGTAATCCGTTGCGTGGTATAGCTTTGTAGCTTTAACCAGCTCCGGCGAGGAGGCCATGGCAGGAAGGATTGCGAATAGGATTGTAAAAATCAATTTCATTAAAGAATGTCCGTTACCTGCTTAGATTCATTGTATCGAAAAAGGATTCCACTCTGAACTACGAGGGAAACGGAAAATTGGTTTCATTACCCCCGCAAACGCAGGGCGAACCAGAGCAGACCGGTGCCGAGCAGCAGACCTGCCAGGGCGCGGGTGATCATCGCGACTTTGTTGAGCTGGCGCGTCACCAACCATAACAGGATTAGGATCACGGCTTGGGCAAGACTAGCGCCACCAATCACATAGGCCGGATTGTAGCCGGAACCCGCGACGAATTCAGTGAGCCCAAGACCTTGAAAGAAGCCGAGCACGCCTACAACGATCCAACGGCTGCCGGCTTCCGGAAGCAGCAGGATTTCCACCGCCAGATAGGCCACGGTGAGAGCGGCGGCCGCCTCGATGAACTTGGGGTTCGGTTGGTAGCCGATGAGGACAGCGACCGATTGGCCGACCACGAACATGAAGGTGAGCGCAGCCCATTCCTTGACCGACCGGGCGGCCAGAGCGAGGGCAAAGAGGAAGAGCAGTTGGGCCATGCCGCCAAAGGCGCGCTGGACGCCTCCACCCATCTGCGTCACGGCGACTTCAAGACCGGTGGGCGGGCGGAAGCGGATGTCGGCCTTGGAGCCGGAGATGTCAAAGACTGCCTGGTCGGATTTGTCGCTGCGGAACGCTCTCAGGACGTGCACGTGGTTGGGCACGGTGACGGTGTGGAAGGTCACCTCTGCGCTGATGATTTCCGGCGCGGTCTGGAATTCGTAGTGAGCGGTGCAGACCAGCGCGGTGGAATCGGGCGCACATTTGTGGTCGATGAGACGTGCGCCTTCGAACTTGATGTGCTCGAAGATGGTTTTTTCGGGGTCGGCGATGTGGGCGACTTCGTACAGCGGCATGCGCAGTTCGTAGGTGGCCTTGGCGCCTTCCACGCGCAGGTCGCCGGTGCTCATGGAGACCATGTGAGCGTAGAGCGGTAGGGCCAGCAGGAGGAGCAACGTGGGGCCGAGCGCCACGCGACGCGTCGCATTTGGGGTCTGACACCTTTTTTCGGCCGATGTTGCCGAAAATGGGCTGTCTGACCCCAATTGCCCTTCACAGCAATACCCCAAGGAACCGCTCACCAAATCGCAAACTCGCCTCATAACCGGCAATGTAAGCGACATTGGATTACAAATCTGCACCACATCGGAAAGCACTTTCACCATCAGCATCTTCATCGGGTTCGTGAGGCGTTCACCCAGACAATTCGCAGCGTGGCCATCACCGGAATGGAAAGGAACATCCCCGCAACTCCGGCAATCTGTTCCCCAGCAAGCACACCGAACAGAACCACCAGCGGATGTAGCTCCACGCCCTCGCTCATCAGGTGCGGCGAGAGGACATAGTCCTGAACGATGCGGTAGATGGTAAAGAAGATCACCATGGCCAGCAGATGCGGATAGCCGTTAAATACGCCGACCGCAACAGAGATAAAAATCGCTGTGAGCGGACCCACAACGGGAACGAATTCAAACAAGGCCACAATGGCGGCCAGCAGCATGCCGTACTGCATACCAGTGATTTCAAAAAAGAGCAGCGAAGACAGAAAGGCGGCGGCGGAGAGGATCACCAATGCGCGAATATACTGGCCGATGAGAATGTTGACGTCAGTAAGGATCTGATCGAGCAGGGGGCGATGCTCGTCGTGGGCCATGTTAAGGAGCATGAGACGCAAGTCGGCGGCATCTTTCAGAAAGAAAAAACTAAGGATGGGCAGCAGCAAGGTGAAACCCACATTTCCCAGGCCGGCCACCAGGCCCATGCCGGCGCTCTTCAGAATGGGTACAATTTGTCCCGTGCCTGATTCCAGTTGGTCGCTGACAAACTGCTGCAATTGAGCATGCCACGGTTCGAGAAAGCCGGGCAGAGGGTGATCCCAGATATTACCTTGCGTGTGCAGCAGATCGGGCAACCTGGAGGCGAGGTTGGAGGCTTCATTCACGGCACGAGAGCCAATGGCGAACAGGATGGAAGTAACGCTACCAATCAGCAGCAGATAGACGACAGCAAGCGTCAGAGGGCGCGAAAAGTTCGGAGGCGTGAGGCGGCTAACCATGTTCACCACTGGCGAAAGCATGTAGGCCAGAAACATGGCGAAGACAAACAGCAGTATGGTGCCGCGGGCGAAGTAAACCAGCAGAAGGCCTAAGAGAACCAGAAAGACGCTCCAGGTGGCACGCGCCGCACGCGTATCAATCGCAAGCATAAGAAGCTATCGTACCAGGACCGGGGCCAGTTCGCGAAAAGAAACGATTTCCCATTGGCTGTCGACGCGTTTCAAAATCAGCAGCAGCGGCCTCGTCTGCGGTTCGCCGGCCTTGCGTAGGACCCACACGGCATCGGCCACTGCGACGTCGGGCGAGGGGAAGTAAATACTGCAGCCAAGAATGCTGGGATTCTGCTGTTGCGATCTGGTCGCCGGAAACGTTCCAGGCAGAATGAAAGGAGGCTGGTACCAGTAATGATAAGGGCGAATGACGGCGGACTTTTCGGGCAGAAGGCGAACCAAAAGGTCCGACCCATCGGAGTCGTAACTGAAAAGGCCGGTTGGGCGAGGCGCGTCGTTGAGAGCAGAGATCAGGGCGCGGATGGCCTGGTGGTCCGCAGCTTCATCGGCCTGGGCGTTGGATACGAAGCAGGCCAGCAGGATGAGTAAGGGTCGCATATTGAGAACGCAAGCCGCTATCGTACCAGGAGCGGGGCCAGTTCGCGGAGGGAGATGATTTTCCAGGTGGAGTCAACGCGTTTCATCAGCAACAGCAAAGGCCGCGTTTGCGCTTCGCCCGGATTGCGGTTCACCCAGGCAGCATCGGCCAGGGCGAAATCGGAAGTGATGAACCGGATCGAGCGTTCCGTGATGGTTGGCGTGCCGGGCCGGATGGCGGCGATTTCACCCCACGGTTCGTGCGAGATGATCACCTTCGGCTTGTACTGCAGCAGTTCAGTGAGCAGGTCAGCGCGATCGGCGCCGGGCGTGAACAGGCCGGTTGGCCGGGGCACGTCGTTAAGCGCCTTCACGACAGCACGGATCGCCTGGCGGTCCGCAGCTTCATCGGCCATGGCAGACATGCAGAGAAGAAAGCAAATTATCTTCATGTACCAATATTAACCGAGAGGGCAATTCCTTTCAGTCAGAATAAAAGATTATCCTTTTAACCGGCCAATCTCTGCCCATTTTCATGAGAGGTCGAGTTTGCGGACTATAGCGATGATCTTCGTGAGTCGGTTAGCGAGGCGGTCAAGGTGCTTTCGGTTGGCATTCTGGGCTAGCGAGCGGCGGAAGATTTCCAAGGCGTGTTGCGCTCCGAGCAGGGAGTCGAG
>CAIRSA010000218.1 GCA_903881085.1 uncultured Acidobacteriia bacterium | reverse complement strand
TCGCTACACCCTGGAAAGGCGCGAGCAGTTTGAGCAAGAAACTTTCTGGGTCTATGCCGAAGTCGCTGAACGTCACGCTTGCCAATCTGATCTACTTCGAAAAGGCGCAGCTACCGCAAGCATTGGCTAATCGCCTCATCAGGTTGGCCGCTTTCCAAAACCCCGAATTCTACAAGGCGCAAGCAATGCGGATGTCGGTGTGGGACAAGCCGCGGGTCATTGGCTGCGCCGAAAATTTCCCACAGCACATCGCATTGCCACGCGGCTGCCTGGATGCTGCGTTGTCCTTGCTGCGCGAAAACGACATCGCCTACGATCTGACAGATGAGCGTATCCACGGCCAGCCGCTGGAAGTGAGTTTCGCCGGTACTCTGCGTATGGACCAAGAGGCTGCTGTCTCGGCGATGCTACATCACTATGCCGGTGTACTGTGCGCGCCGACTGCCTTCGGCAAGACGGTCTCCGCTGCCGCGATGATCGCTCGTCGAGGCGTAAATACACTGGTGCTGGTGCACAGAACCGAGTTGTTGAAGCAGTGGCAGGAGCGGCTCCTGGCTTTTCTCGCCGTCGACAAGGGCATGATCGGCGTTATCGGCGGCGGCAAGTCCAGACCCAGCGGTAAGATCGACATCGCGGTGATGCAGTCGCTATCGCGACAAGGTGAAGTGAATCCGCTGGTCGAGAGTTATGGTCAGGTGATTGTTGACGAATGTCACCACGTCGGTGCCGTCTCTTTCGATGCGATCTTGAGGCGGACGAAGGCGAGGTTCGTGCTCGGGCTGACGGCGACTCCAATCCGCCGCGACGGACAGCAGCCGATCATCTTCATGCAGTGTGGACCGATACGCTACACGGCAGCCGAGTCCGCCAGTGCTCCCCGCGATCTGGAAGTAGCGCCCCGGTTATGGGACGCCCGCATCGATCTGCCCCGGGACGCTGGCATTCAGGAGGTGTTCCGTCACCTCGCCAAGGACCAGGAACGGACCGACGCCATCGCGGCCGAAATCAGCGGGGCGTTCGGGCAAGGTCGCAAGGTACTGGTGCTCAGCGAGCGTACTGAGCATCTCGACGCCATCAAGGCCTCCCTAGGCAGCCAGGTTCCTGCGCCGTTGGTGCTGCACGGTCGGATGTCGAAGAAGCAGCGCGCGGCAGTCATCACGGAATTGGACTCACTTCCGACAGATGCCCCACGCATACTGTTGGCTAGCGGGAAACTCGTCGGAGAAGGCTTCGATCATCCTCCGCTGGACACCTTGATACTGGCGATGCCGGTCTCCTGGAAAGGCACACTGCAGCAGTACGCGGGGCGCCTCCATCGGGAGCACGCGGGCAAAGTCGATGTGCGGATCATCGATTTCGTGGACACCGGTCACCCGGCGTTGCTGCGGATGTGGGTGAAGCGGCAGCGCGGCTACCGGGCAATGGGATATCGCTTGTCAGTTGGAAACTCGGCCGCGCGTCTGGGTGTTTGATCTCCCCCGCAGCAGTTCACCCAAGATGGCGAAACTGAAAATCCTGATCAATGAAGCCCCAGTCGCATGGTATGGCTGCCAAATTGCCTTGACCCTTTCGGCATCTATCGGTGTCTATCGCGCTCAAGCGGAAGTTTTTGGCGGTAGATCTGACGGTAAGTCCGGCGTGCTCCGACAAGAAGTGGCGTATTTTCAGTTGCTTATACGTGCTGGAGACAATTGAGTGGGAGTGACCGGACCAAGGCGCTTCCCTATTCTGGCACGATCGATCGCTGCAGTGAACCCCGAGTTTGTGGGCAAAACTGGCAGAAACTCGCCTCAATCATCACGTTCGGGTCCTATCACGGCGCCAGACCTAGCTCCGCAGCAAGCCGGGCTAGTTGTGCGCCGTTTTTCACGCCGAGTTTCTCGCGAATGACGGACTGGTGGTTCGCAACGGTCTTTTCCGACAAGCCGAGCTTCTCGCCGATGTCCTTGACCGACTCGCCCCGAGCCAGCCGATGCAGCACCTCGAATTCGCGGGCGGTGAGCGCCTCGACGCCGGTAGCCGGCAACCTATCGGCGCTCGGAGCCTGGGCGGCGACGTCCTCGCTCAAGTAGCGCTCTCCCTGTGCAATGGCGTATACGGCCGTCACGAGCACCTCCGGCGCGCTTGCCTTGGTGATATAGCCTCGAGCCCCGCCTTGCAGGGCGCGCGAGACGAAGATCGTCTCTCCATGCATGCTGAAGATGAGCACCCGAAGTTTCGGCTCATGCAACAGCATGCGACGCATAGCCTCCAGCCCGCTGCCGCCGGGAAGCGCAATATCCATGACGACGACGTTCGGTTCCAGTGAGGCCGCGAGCTTGCACGCTTGCGCGGCGTCCGCCGCTTCGCCCACGACCTGGATGCGCTGATCGCGTTCGAGAAACCGTCGATATCCCTCGCGCACGACCGCATGATCGTCGACAAGCAAAACCTGGATCATGCGGCTTCCCCGACATCAGCCGTCATTGCGGGAATCCAGGCGCCGAGTCGCGTACCCTTTCCCGGCGAACCGGACACTTCCAGACGTCCTCCCAGTCCTTCCACACGCTCGCGCATGCCGATCAGGCCGAGGCCACCGGCGGGTGACTTCATGTCAAATCCTTTGCCATCATCGGTGACTTCGACGTGCATCGCGTCGCGCGACTCTGAGGCCCGGGTGCGCTCCAGAAGCACGCGAACTGAATGTGCACCAGCGTGTTTGGCAATATTGGTCAACGCCTCCTGCACCAGACGATAGGCGGTCAATGCACATGCCTCGGGGACGTCGCCATACTCACCCGACGTCGTCAGCTGCACGTCGATTCCGGGCAGGCGCGCTCGCCAGGTAGAGACACAGTGTTCGAGTGCCGCGGCCAATCCGAGTTCATCGAGCCCGACAGGCCTCAGTCGCTGCAGCAAGCCGGTCAGCATGGTGTGCAGATGATTGCAGTTGTCGACAATTGCTCCGGCCTGAGTGGACTGCAATACGGGATCGCGTGTCGGGGCGTCCCGCAGGCTCACTGCGTCGAGCTTGATGACCTGCAGGTACTGACCCAATTCATCGTGAAGCTCGCGCGCGATAGCTCGCCGTTCCTGTTCCTGGAGCGCGACGCGCTGCTGCGAAAGACGCCGTACGTGAGTCAGTGCGAGCCCGACTTGCGCCTCAGCAATTCGACGGCGCGAAACTTCCCGCCGGGCGTCCCGGTATCGGCGTGCCGCGAACCACGCTAGCCCCGCCGACAGGATCAGAAGGACTGCCGGTAACTCGTCGAGCTGGAGCCGTTCCCAGGGCGCGGTCCAGCGGCGCAGCATCTCGCTGACGTTGAAGCGCACGCACAGAAAGGCTGCCGAGATCGTGATCAGCACAACGATCAGCGCATCAGTCCAGACCGCAACAGATCCCCTTGGATTGTCGACGGTGAAGGGGTTAGGGGAGGGGTTTAGCCCATCGGTGATTGCGGTACTGAGCGACTGCATGGCGACATTCCCCGGGCGTGAATTTCATTTCGCTGGCTGAATCGACTGTTGCCGACGTCGATTGCTCATTTTACCCGTTGCTCGTTGCTAGTTCTCGCGGCTCGACGCTCGCTTGGTCGGTTGCTAGGGATCGGGCGGAAAATCCAAAAATCGGGAAAACTCCCTCGATGGTCTGCACACCTTCGCGCAAACGTTCCGAGACTTTGTGGCGACGTTGCCGTTGTCCCACCCGAGGACGGTCTGGTTGATCGACGACACCGTACCTTGTGACCCCTACTCGGCCTTACCGGACATGGATCACTCGTACCGAGAGCGAGCCAAAGCGCGCGTTCCGGGCAATCCCTGGCACGGGGATGTGTACAAGGTGATCTACGCGCTGCACGACTATTTCCCCAACCTTAATTTCGCCACGATTCTGGATGGCGGAAATCCACAAACGCTGGTGTGGCGCGAGCCGCGGCAGGGTTTTCATACGCTGTTTGGTAGTTTGGAAGCCATTGAACGTTCTGGGTTTTTTGACATGGATCGATATGCTGCCGCCATGCGTTATACGCAGGAGGCCGACGCCATGGCCCGTCTACAGTCATACTTCGCAGGTCCGTCCCCAGCGGACGCCCAGCCAATATTCGCACCCTAGTCGGGGTTCACACGTGCTGCCTTTCATGGACGGCGTGTCGAGGCGGTGGCATCCGTCACCACCCTATCGCCGCCTTAGCGGCTTGAAGGTGCACGCCTAGCGTTCTTGGTCAGAGGGGCTTGGCATTGCGCGTGACGCGTGATCGTCATGAACGGGCACTCTTATGAGCCACTAGATTGAGACTGATCAAGTCGCCATACGGTCGATACCCGCTGTAATCCGAAAATAGGCCGAACTCGTCAACGCGTCGAATATCGATAAATCCACTCGTCTGAAGGTAGGTGGTCAGCAACGGTTCCGTCCAACCGAAATAGTGCACATCCCACGGGTTGCCCTGCCCGCCGTAGATCATCTGGAGAAGGTGGATCTGCTTGGGTATGTCGGCCTGATCGTCCAGCAAAGCGCGCGCTAGAACCCGCAGATCCGGTACCGACACGAGAAACGAACCGCCCGGGCTCAGGATGCGCAGAATACCCTTCAGGGTCTGGCTCGCCACGGACAGTGGCACGTGTTCAAAGACGTGCGATGCATAAACCGTTTCGACACTCCCCTCAGCGAATGCCGATAGATCGCGGATATCACCGACAAAGTCCACGTACGGCGCCGGCTGAGCGTTCAGAATCTTCCACTCCGGATCTGACTTGGTGCCGCCAATATGCAGTTTCATGGAACATCGTCCTGAGTTGCGGGTTGGGTCATGCTATTCACGCGCCACGTACCAGTAGTCATCACCAAGCTCGGCTTCCGGGCAGCGCTGATAGCCCTGTTGAGTCAAGAGTTGATCTAAGGTTTCAAGGTTTGCCACCGCACCTGCGGCAACCGATATCACGCGAAAGCGGGGTGTCGGCGGGGCGTAGGCCTCGAGAATCGCTTGGGCCGGGTAGTCGGCGCCAATACACAGATAGTCCACCGACTCAGGGGCGAAGAACTCATCCAGTAAATCACCTAACGAAATCGTCAGACCTAGCGGCGTGTCAGCAAACCCGGGTTGAACGTGCGACGTGCCGTCGTCCTGTATGCGAAACCGGTCCGGGCCTCTCACTCGTGTGTCACGGACGGAAAGCGCGGACTCGCCCGCGACACACCGCGTATCGACCGCACAGAGCCGGAGTCGATGGATAGAATCGTGCAGATGCTGATCTGCTTCGCAGACAACGCCGCGCCAATCGAATTCCTGTTCCAACAGTCGGGTGCTGGAGTCCGTGCTCCCGTCGCCGGCGCCGATGTCGATGAAGTACCCTTGGCGCTTTCCCCCCAACAGACAATGGGCAATCACGTCGCGCATCGACGAAGATTGGGATCTCCGCGACAGATGCAGCGCACTCAAGTCGCGACGGTGTCGCAGCACACGGCGGTGCGGGACAATTTTATTTGCCTCGTCCGAAGTGTTCAGTCGGGCGCCACGGATCTCGCATTCGCAAAAATGCAGGAAACCGAAGCCCTCGAGTGTTACCCGCACAAATCGCGCTGCGGTATCGGGAGGTAATTCCACCTTGTACGGGGTTAATTCTTTGTCGCCGAATACCCTGTCATCATCCTTGTGGTGCAGCAGCGTCCAGTTTCGACCGTCGTCCGAGGCATGAATAAAGAATCGGCTGAGCCGATCCGCGAAGTTGAGCCGGTTATACAGTCGGATCTCGGTCAGTCGGCATTGCTCGCCCAAATCCACCTGCCACCACGGTTCGTCTTCCTCCGCCGTGTGGAAGCCCAGTTGACCATCAATCTGACCATTATTGGCGCCTTGGGCATCCGTGGAACGGTCGGGGTCCCGAGACCAGGGCGATGCGGAACTCTGGGTCGCGAGTCCATGTAGGGCAACGTTCTCTGCAGCAGGCAGCGCAACAGGATCCGTCATCATCTTGACGGGATGATAGAGACCGGGCTCCTTTGGCACGCGGAAATAAGGCGTCGAACGTAGGGTTTTTCTAAGTGCCGGGGGTAACTGAACGGGAGCGAATCCTGCCTTCCGCGCGGCTGTGGCTAAGCGCAGTTCGCAAAACACGTCGGCCCGACTCACGCCCTCGACAATTCGCTCGAGCGCCCGATGCGAGAAGAACATGCCGGCGAGCGGTGCCGCCCCATATGCAAAGGGCTGATCCTCGGAGGACAACCGCGGAATCTCGTCAAACCACATCCAAGACGAGTACGTCGGATCGGACAGCACGGCGGCCGCGACATCCTCGTTCCAGACGGCAGCGTAGGCCTCTTGCAGATTGCACGTACACAAGCAATCGTACTCAAGATAGAGGTAGCGCTTCGCCGTCAGCTGCCGATGCGCGAACCAGCGATATAACATGGCATCGCAGCGACGCCAGGGATTGCTCTGCGCGAACGGATCCGGAAACTCCCTGACGTCGACGCCATCGGGTAAATGATCCGCCACATCATCGGTCAGAGGGATCACCGGGACGCCGGGGTTGTGCGCACGGATGAGGGCCAAATGATGGCGCGTGAGCGCATCCGGGACGTGATACGCAAACAGGACACACAGCTCAACCGGTTCTGTCACGTTACGACGGGACGGTTGACGAGTTTTCGCGAGTCGTGGCATCTGATCGGCCCCGAGGTTGGCAAGACCAGGCCAACAGCGGCGAGGAATTCTCAACGTGGACAACTAGCTGCGACTCTACCACTCCCAAGCTGTCAAACGTGCGGCGCCCGTCGTCTCGGGTTGAAGTTGTGCGCTACGTCCTATTTTTGTACCACCTAAAGGCCGGATCATGGTCGACGCCTCAGAAGCCTCATCATGACGAACGGGAAGAGTCCCGGGATGATCGATCATGGGCGGCCTGTGACCTAAGCGGTATGCCGCGATAACCGACGGTGGATCATCTCTTGTCAGAAAAAATGCCCCATTTACTCCGCCAAGTGTCATTTCAGGAGGTTAACTCTCCACTGCTCGCCTATCAGCGGAATGTGACCTCCCAATTCGGTGAAGACGGCATCCTGCAGCGCGTGTTGTCCCAGATTCCGATGTCCGCGCACTACGCGGTGGAGTTTGGCGCTTGGGATGGTCGGCTGTATTCCAACACCTGGGATTTGCTCCACCATCATGAGTGGTCCGGCTGCCTGATCGAAGGGAATCCAGAGCGATTCGGGGTTCTGCAGACGGCCTACGCCCACCGTCCTGATGTCGTGACCTTGAATCGTCTGGTCTCGCCCACGGGGCCCGATGGTTTGGATGCTATTTTGGATGAGGCCAACGCACCTAAGTTCTTTGGTCTGCTCTCGATCGACATTGATGGCTTGGATTACTTCGTCTGGGAAGGGTTGACTCGGTACCGGCCCACCGTGGTGGTGATTGAGTTCAATCCGACAGTGCCGAACGACGTCCTCTTCGTCCAGAATCCGGATCCGGGCGTCCGGCAAGGCTGCTCGCTGCTCGCCCTGGTCGAGTTAGGGCGGCGACTCGGATATGAGCTGTGTTGTGCGACGTGGTGTAACGGTATTTTCGTCGATCGGTCCGTCTATCCCTTGCTTGGACTTCGAGATAACCACATCAACACGCTCTACCGTCCGGCGATGGATGGCCGGATCTTCCATGGCTTTGACTCCTACGTGCACGTCATTGGCATGGACCGCTTCTGCTGGCGGGCACACGAGCCACTCAGGTCAAGCGATTTTCAGGTGGTGCCTGTCGCCGAACAGGGGTTTGATACCTAAGGGAGTCCGACCACACGCTCACGGTCGTGTGTCAGGGCCATAGACCTCGACTTCATTGAGGTGTAAGTACCCGCGCTCAGGCAACTGTACGCGTATATATCGGACGGCAAGACCCGGCAGTGAAATCTCGAGCGGTCGTTGCTCACCGCTGGTAGTCGGTAAACCAAAGACCTCCCCGGCACACTGATGGACCGTTTGAAAAGACGCACCATCCGTGGACGTTAACACCTGAAGGTTCCGAGCCCGATCAAACCAGCCATCGGCACGGTTGTGGATCCTCATCCGCGAGACCGTTCGGATTGCGCCGAGATCGACTTCCCACCAGGGGAGCAGGTCGTCTGCTGTGTGAAAGCCAAATGTCGAACTGAGCACGCCGTCTACCGGATCTGAATGCTCCACCGGATAGTAACTGCTTTGCCGAGTTGCACACCCTATAGCCAGATTTGGGTTTTGGGGACCGATCGTGACGCGTTTGGGGCGCTGGGCGACAAAAAAAGCATCGCCCCAATCGTTTTCGTTGAGCGACATCCATTTCATCCGAAATCCCTGACCCGTCAGGAAGCGCCAGATCTCCTCCAGCGTACAACCGCCCTCGTACAGCGGCTCTTCGCTCACTTCGACATAAAGGGCGTCGATCTGCTCGAGTGTGCGCAGGCTCCCTCTCAGCACCTCAAGCTCTGCCCCTTGGACGTCCAGCACGAGGGCATTAAAGGCCTCGCGATCTGGACGCTGCTCGAGGAGCGCATCTACCGTGGTTGATCGCGTCTGCAGTTGCCCCACGTAGTGGATGCTGGGATGACGCCGGGCGTGGTCCCCCAGCGGCAGAATGCTCGACGATGCGCCGGCATTGCTCGCAATATTCAGCGTGACGGGCTCCCCCGCTCGGGCACTGCAGAGGGCCTGGACGGCCGATTGTCCCGGCAGATGCGCGATATTGGCTTGCAAGACGGCAAACACGTCCGGAAGCGGTTCTACCCAAAGCACAGCGGGTACGCCGGCAGCCGCATATTGCTCGCGTTCGTCGCCGATATTGGCGCCTACATGCACGATCCCACGAATGGGTCGGCGAAAACGATGGGTTAACTGCGTCAGAAGCATTCAGAGCACCCTCCAAATCGCGGCCGGTCGGATTCTAACTGGCCTATTCTCTTTCAATACATGCGGCCGTAAGCCCGATATGCACTGCGGGGACACTCGTGACCCCTCTTGCTGTCGGAGTCTGCCTGAGCACGGGGCATCAAACTGCGTCTCTCTTCACACGGGCGACCGTGACCCTTGCGGCATGCGCCGCAGGTTAGTTCGCCATCGCTCATGCAGGAAGGGGGGCTTCAATCGACGAAACCGGCCAACATGACGCTATACAGTTGTTGTAATTCACATTATTGAAGTCTGCGTGGCGCGGGAGTTCGGCGCAGTCGCTATACTCGCCCGCCTACGCTTGCATGCCGCGAGCCTCTGCGAGATTCGGACAGCATGACCGATGGAGTAAGCCTCGACGACGAGCGTGAATCGCAGCGCCCAAGCTCGGGCTTGGCAGCGCTGGCCAGTATTGCCACCCGTCTTGGTATCGATTCAAGCGTTGACCAGTTGCGTCGACGCTTTTCCGTGCCGCAGGGAGAGCCCTCTGCAGACGAACTCGTGGCCATGGCCAAGGACCTGGGCCTTGATGCCCAACTTGTCCACATGGCGTTCTCGGACTTTCCGGCGCTCACCAAGACGCTGCCGGCCATTCTGATCGCCAAAGACGGCGCAGCCCTGATCCTAGAGGATGCGCGATCCGATCCGATGCGCGGTGCCGTCGCCGTCGTCAAGGATCCGCTCTCGACCGATGATGCGCTCGCGCTGATTGAAGAGGACCAGCTGACCGAGGTCTGGG
>CAIRSA010000217.1 GCA_903881085.1 uncultured Acidobacteriia bacterium | reverse complement strand
CGCAATGCTCCAATGAA
The DNA here is from genome assembly GCA_903881085.1 of uncultured Acidobacteriia bacterium. GTDB lineage: Bacteria > Acidobacteriota > Terriglobia > Bryobacterales > Bryobacteraceae > CAIRSA01. The sequence continues at coordinate 25,723 of CAIRSA010000217.1, read as the reverse complement.
CCACTCACCCAATGGGTTACGCGGCCTTCATCCGCAATCGAATGCAAATGCAGAAGATCGCTGTATCAAACCCAGTCCAACAGCTTTTTTAGGCTGAAGGCTGCCAAAAATGTCAAATATTTTTGGCTAGAATTTGCACAGGCGAATCGCCCAATGCCGCATAGTTCTTGGATTTGAGAGTGGAGGCTCTGGACCGATGTGGGGCAGGTTGGTAACCTGCGGCCGATTGTTAATCGGCCCGTTGCGCTAAAACCTGACTACCGATGGATCAATGTTTGCCCAATGAGCCAATCTCTGCGTGGAATGCGAGTTTTCCGACTCCCCGGACAGGGGCGAGTGCCACTCGCCCGCAGAATGCCATTCTGTCCCACATCAGTTGATCCTTTACTCGTCAATTTTGGAGAATTTACCCGGTGGCAAAAACGAGTGGCATTGGCTTAACCATTGCTCTTTGGCTTGCCTTCATCAGTAACTTGCGGATGCTCCCATCGTGCCATCGGCAACGCAAGCAGTCCAAGTAACAGGAAGGCAACCACGGTAGCCAGCAACATTCTGCCATGCGCCACCAACAGACCAACCGCCGATATCGCCCACAAGGCCGCCGCCGTCGTCAGCCCCACGATGTGCCCCTGATCTTTCATGATCAGCCCCGCACCAAGAAACCCGACGCCCGTCACCACCTGCGCCGATACGCGCAACTCCGGGCCATCCATCAAGCCAAACGCGCACGCCCCGAATGACACCGCGGCGAACGTCCGTATCCCCGCCGCACGGCCCACGTGCGCACGCTGCCACCCCACGGCCGCGCCCAATACCGCCGATAGCAACATCCGCAAACCCTGCTCCAACTCAGTCAGAACTACCATTAGTCTTCCTTTCGCCCGCACAACGGAGCCTGGCTCAGCGCTGGCCCTGTGCGGGCCTACTCCAAACCCTCCACCGGCTCGCCATCCGCCTCGGATTCATCGATCTCTTCCGCCCGGCTAGTATATCGCTTAAGAACCATGATCGTGATCGCAGAACTGTATCCCGCATAGCGCATTCTACGGAATGCGGCCTGAACATTCTTCGGCTCTGCGAGGAAATCGTGAAGGTCCTTGCCACGATACTTCTTCTGCAACAACTGATCGGCCAGCGCCAATTCATCCGCGGGATCGTACGCTTCCTTCACCGCTTCTTCCGCAACAATGCGCGGCACCTGCTTGTTGTTTAATTCGCGCAGCACGCGTTCGCGCCCGAAGCCGCGGCCTTCTTTGCGCGAAGCGGTGAAGGAGTCGGCGAACTTGCGATCGTTCAGATATCCGTACTGTTTTAGTTTCGAAAGCACGGCATCGATCGCTGCGGGAACCTCCGCGCGCCGCTTCAGTTTCGTCTTCAATTCCGAGATCGAATGCGCTCGCGAACCCAATCCCCGCAAGGCGTAATCAAATAGAGCGTTCTCATCCAGCAGCGCGGGCTTCTTAAATGCCATCGTGCTCATTATGACAGTTTCGACGGATTCCGTTTTTTAAGGTATCCTGAAGTCAGAGGATATAGACACTATGGATGAAGATAAGAAACTCTCCTATTTTTGCCTCGGTCTCGGCATCGGAGTAGCAGTCGGAATTCTCTTTGCTCCCAAATCCGGAGAAGAGACCCGCCAACTGCTGAAGAGCAAGGCCGATGAAAGCAAGGACTACTTGCGCCGCCAGTCGGAAGATCTGAAGGGCAACGCAGCGGATGCATTGGAGCGCAGCCGTCAGGCGATTCTGCGCCAGAAAGAACAGCTCGCGGCAGCCGTTGAAGCCGGCAAGCAAGCGTATCGCGATACCGTTATGGAGGAAGGCGGCAACGCCTAAGTAGCACCTTACTTACTACCGAATCATGAACGACAGCCTCGTGTACCTAACCACCGCCACACTGATACTGGCAGCCATCGCCTTGATCGCGCAGACCGTCTTCTTAATGGGTCTGCTCAAGTCGGTGAAAGCGGTACAGCAGAAGTTGTCTGAATTGCTCCCCAAGGCCGAGTCGTTTCTCGATTCGGCCGAAAAGACCCTTGTCGATAGCCGCAAGCAGATCGCCGATGTCTCGGCCAATGCCAATGCGGTAATGGCCACCGCTACAGAGATTCTCGACATCACGCATGCCCAGGTGGTACGCGTTGACGGCCTGATGAACGATGCCTCAAGCCGCGCGAAGGTTCAGATGGAACGCGTCGAGCTTATGCTCGATGACACACTGAACCGCGTGCAGGACACGGTCAGCGCCGTGCAGGGGAACATCCTGAAGCCGATCCGTGAAGTGAATGCCGTCGCCAACGGCATCCGCACTGCAATCCAGACTCTCGCCAAAGGCGGCCGCCCCAGCGTAGCGCAAGCCACCTCTGACGAAGAGATGTTCATCTGAGCATGTGCGCCGTCTCAGTCCAGTCTTACTCGGTTTTATAACGGCTGCGCAGTTCGCCTCCGCACAGCCCGCAATCGATCTCGCGCGTGAACTGCGTGCCATCGGCTTGGATGCAGGCGAATGCTATCGAGTACGCGACTTGAAGATCAGTCGCGAAGACATCCGCCTGTACCTGACTGACGGCTTTCTCATCTTCTCTAAACCGGTTGCCGGACGCCGCGTGGCTGCCTTCTTCCATGGCGACATCGAAGGCGGCGACGGCGAGATCCTGATGCTGCCGCCGGATGCCTCGGAACGTAAATCGCTGGCCGCCTTTACCCAATCGCCAACGCTCAATGAACACTTCCGGTCGGCCATGATACTGTTCTCAGACAACACCGGCAACGAACTGGCCGAGGGCATACGCGACGCCGGCTCGCGCAAGACCGACGAGATGGGGACACTGCTCAGCACAAAGTATGACGGCACGTTGCGCAGCTTTACTTCGAGTTTTGAGACGCGGCTTGTGCAGGATCTGTACGGCAAACGCGACGTTTCACAGGGCTTCTTCTTCCTAAGCACCAGCGGGTCGAGACTCGGAAATTTCGACGTTGTGCATGACCCCACGGCACGCGAGCAGATCAGCGCCGGTCAACTGGCCTATCGCAATGACCAGCCATACTTCGACGTGTGGACCAGTTTCCGTTCGCGCAGCGCACGCAATGCCCCGCCCGCTGAGACGAAGCCCGACCTGATGGTGAGCAACATCCGCATTGAGGCCACCGTGGACCCGGACCTGACGCTGCGCGGCATCACGCGGCAGCAGATCGAGGCCACGCGGGAGGGCATGGCGACCATCTCCTTCGACATCACGCGCCGCATGCAGATCAACAAGGTGCTGATTGACGGCCAGCCGGTGGAGTTCCTGCAGCGCGACAACATGCGGGCTGCCCTGATCCGCGGCCGTGACGACAATCAGTTTCTGGTCATCCCCAATGCGCCGTTGATGCCGGGCCAGTCGCACGAGATCGAGATCCAGCACGAAGGCAAGGTGATCGGCACTGCGGGCAACGGCGTGTATTTTGTGAACGCGCGCGGCATCTGGTATCCGCAGCACGGCTCGCAGTTCGGCCAGTTCGACATCGTGTTTCGCTTCCCCAAGGGGCTGCGTGTGGTAGCCACGGGCGAGGTGGTGGAAGAGCACGAAGAGGGCGACTACCGGGTGGTCCGCCGCAAGACCACCACGCCGATCCGCATGGCGGCGTTCAACCTTGGCGACTATGCCAGCGCATCGGCTATGCGCGGAACCTTGAAGGTGGAGGTCTATGCCAACCGCCGTGCGGAGACCGCGCTGACTCCGGCGATGCCGGTGCCGCCGCTGGAGCAACCGGTGCAGATCGGCCGCCCCGGCGCACGGCGCACCATGGACATGCCGAACATCCGCATCGAGCCGCCGCCAGTACCGAACCCGACGGCGCGTCTGGATGCGTTAGCCCGCGAGATCGCCGATGTCTTCGAGTTCATGGCGGCGAGCTTCGGACCACCGCCTCTGAATACGCTGGCCATCTCACCGATTCCCGCAGCCATCGGGCAGGGCTTTCCTGGCATGATCTATCTTTCGACCATCAGCTACCTGGAGCCTTCGCAACGGCCTGCATCGGCGCGCAGTCAGGAACTGTTCTTTTCCGAGATTCTGCATGCGCACGAGACGGCACACCAGTGGTGGGGCAATCGCATCGCTTCGGCGTCACCTCAGGACGAGTGGCTGATGGAGGCGCTGGCCAACTACTCGGCGCTGATGTACATCGAAAAGCGCAAGGGCTTCAAAGCGATCGATACGGTGCTTGACCAGTACCGCAGCCACCTGCTGGAAAAGGACAAGGACGGCAAGACGGTTGAATCGGCCGGGCCTATTCATCAGGGCGTGCGGCTGATATCGTCGCAATCGCCGAAGGCGTGGAGCATCATCACCTACGAGAAGGGCTCGTGGATCATGCACATGTTGCGGCGGCGTTTGGGCGACAAGGCCTTTATGGACATGCTGGCCGAATGTGTGAAGCGCTATGGCGGCGGGCCTCTTTCGAGCGCGCAGTTCCGCACCCTTGCCGCGGAGTATCTGCCGAAGGGGTCGGTGGATGCGAAGCTCGAGAACTTCTTCGAATCGTGGGTCTACGGGACCGGCATTCCATCGCTGAAGCTGACGTGGGCCATGCAGGGCAAGCCGGGCGCGCTGACTGTTACTGGCACGCTGACGCAGAGCGGAACTTCGGACGAGTTCGAAACCTTCGTACCGCTGCAATTGCAGTTCGCACGCGGCGTGGCGGAGACGCACTGGGTGAAGACCAGTAGCGATCCTGTGACGTTTACCATTAAGACGAAGACGCCCGCCACCAAGGTGCTGTTGGACCCGCAGGCGATGGTGCTGCTGGATCGAAAATGACGCCGCTTGCTGAACAGTTGCGGCCGCAAAGCCTGGCGGACTACGTGGGGCAGGAACACATTCTGGGCCCGGGTAAGCCGCTGCGTAGCCAGATTGAGCGCGACGAGCTGACATCAATGATTCTGTGGGGGCCGCCGGGCGTGGGCAAGACCACGCTGGCGACGCTGATTGCGCGCGGCAGCAACTGCGAGTTCGTGCCGTTCAGCGCGGTGTTGAGCGGCATTAAAGAGATCAAGACGGTGATGGCCGATTCCGAACGCGGGCGCAGGTTGGGCCTGCGCACGGTGGTGTTCGTGGACGAGATTCACCGCTTCAACAAGGCGCAGCAGGACGCGTTTCTACCGTATGTGGAGCGCGGGGACATTGTGTTGATTGGCGCCACAACTGAGAACCCGTCGTTTGAGATCATCTCGGCGCTGCTGTCGCGCTGCCGCGTGTATGCGCTGCGTTCGCTGAACGTGGGCGAGGTTTCGATTCTGCTGCGGCGCGGGTTGCAGAAGCTGGGCAAGACGGCGGGGGACGACATTCTGGAGCAGATCGCCATCTACGCGAACGGCGACGGGCGGACGGCTTTCAACATTTTGGAGTCGGCCGGGGCGGCGGCGGGGCGCGACGTCGAGATCACCACGGCGATGCTTGAAAGCTGCATCAATCGCAAAGTGCTGCTGTACGACAAATCGGGCGAGGAGCATTACAACCTGGTCTCGGCGCTGCACAAGTCGATCCGTTCGAGCGATGCCGACGCGGCGCTGTACTGGCTGGCGCGGATGTTGGAATCGGGCGAGGACCGAATGTACCTGGCGCGGCGAATGGTGCGAATGGCGGTTGAGGACATCGGATGCGCCGATCCGCGGGCGCTGGAGCAGGCGATGGCAGTGCAGCAGGCGGTGCATTTTCTGGGCGAGCCGGAGGGCGATCAGGCACTGGCGCAGTTGGCGATTTATCTGGCTGTGTCACCGAAGTCCGATGCCGCGTATCAGTCGCTGAATGCGGCGCGTGCGCTGGTGCAATCGAGCCATGCCGAGCCCGTGCCGATGCATCTGCGCAATGCTCCGACGAAGGCGATGAAGGAGTGGGGCTACGGCGATGGGTATCGGCACGCGCACCAGTTCAAGGACGCGCTGACGGACATGGAGTGCCTGCCGCCGTCGGTGGCGGGGACGGAGTTCTACCAGCCGAGCGACCGGGGCGCGGAGAAGCGGATTGGGGAGCGGTTGGCGGAGATTAGAAGGGTGCGTCGGGGGGATCCGGAGAAGGCCTGAGGGACCCGAGGGGAATTGCGCTGTCCGTGCGCAGAGTGACAAGCTCAGTCCCCTGCCAAACGCAGTAGAATTGAATCACGAGCTCTATGCCAGCCACAAGACATTTGACGCTTGAAACGGTGGACTTCGACAATCACGCTGAGGAAGATGCGTTTCTGGAGGAAGTGATGACCTTCGGAATGCAGCGCGTGCATGCCGAGACGGTCGAGCTTCGGGCGAAGGGTCTAATCGATTCGGCAGGGAATCTCATTTAGAGAGAATTGCCGCCCGATATGCGCGAAGGCTCTGAACGCGATTTCGGTGGCTAAATGCCATGGCCGGGAATGTATATTGTTGCCGGGCCTCCAGGAGCCGGCAAGAGTTCTGTTTTCCCGCTGCGGAGCTTCGCCAACCATTACTTCTATGCAGATGACCGTGCCGCGGGGTTGAAAGGCGGATCTTACCTTCCAGACCTAAGGACAAGACTTCTCAAAGCCGACGGTAGTCGATGATTGCCGGAACGTTTTGGCTGCCTCTGACAATCGTGATGATCTGCAAGGGTTTTGTGGCAGGTTTGTAGATGATCAAGTAGTCGCGAAGCGGCCAAAAGAGGATTGGCCTGTCCTCTGCCAGATCCTCGCGCTTGTGTCCGGCCCCTGGCGTTCGCGCCAGCATTTTGAATGATTGCGTGAATTCCACAATCATCTGGCGAGCGGTCCGAAAGCCGGCCTCTTCCAAATAGTAATCGCGTATACTAACTAGGTCTCGTTGAGCAATCGCAGTTAGCTCGTATTTGCTCATCCTATGTGGGTCGCGGATTCCTGCGAATCAAGACCATCCAGAAGGGATTGCATGAAAGTTTCGCCGTCGGCTGACTCACCCTGGTCCGCTTGAGCCATGCCCGCATCCAAGCGACTGCGGAGGACGAGGAGTTTTTCGTCGTCGCGATCCATGAGCTGTAGTGCCTGTTGGACTACTTCATTGGGAGAGCTGTAGCGTCCGGATTGGATCCTGGCGGTAACCATTTGCTCCTGTTCTGGCGTTAGCTGGATGTTCATTACAATGGCTCCCTTATTTCTCTTTGAGGATAACTGGTGTGGGTGGGGGTGTCAAACGGCGGGATGGCTTTTGCTGGCTCGGCCTCAACCTTTTTTGCCGGGCGGCGGGAAGAAGCGGTCGCGGAGTTTCCAGACGGCTTGCATGGTTAGGGGCTCGCCTTCGAAGACGATCTGTCGGCTGGATTTGGCGGGGCGCGTCTTGAGGTATTGGGTAACGTTCATCCAGCGGATGGTTGCGTCGTTGGTGCGCTCGTCGGTTTGGCGGATGACCAGGTAGACGTCGACGGGCTGGCTGATCCAGTATTCCAGGTGGCGGGGGTTCTTCACGTCGAAGATTTCGCGGCCGTCACGCTGGCGCTGTCGCAGATAAGAGTTGCCGTGCTTGAGCTGAACGTAGATCTTCTTTCCGCTGGCTTTGCCGTTGTTGTCCTTAAATTCCACTTCGCCGTCGATGCGGCTTCGACCTCAGTGGTGACTTGCACATCCAGGCGGATCCTATGGGTGAAGCGATGTTTCCACTCGCGACAGCCTGATTTTAGTGATTCTGGCCTCCGTCATCTTTGCTCCTGCCAAATAGGCCCGGACGCTTCCATACCAGGGCATTGTGGGATGGCATCCGGCACCAGACCGCCAGAGCCTTCTGCCTCAATCTCCTCAAAAAAAACCGCTTCCGGTGTGAAGCAAAGTCGGGTAGACTAATCTAGTTCGTCAAAAAAGGGGATTATGGCGATGTCACAGAGATTGCAGTTTTTAGTGCTTATTACAGTATGTGTTCGCGTAAGTGCGCAGGACAAAGTGGATTTTGCCAAAGATATCCAGCCGCTGCTGCGGCAGAACTGCCAGGGCTGTCATGGCGCGGCTCAGCAGATGGCTGGCTTGCGCCTGGACCGCCGCAGTTCGGCAATCAAAGTTGGGACGCGCCGAGTGGTGCCCGGCAGCAGCGATAACAGCTACGTCTACCTGCGCGTGAGCGGCACCAACCATGGGCCGCAGATGCCGCCAACAGGCGCGATGAGCGACGATCAGATCGCGTTGCTGAAACGCTGGATCGACCAGGGCGCACCCTGGCCAGACGAATTCGCAAATGAAATGGACCTGCCGCCGGTGAATCCGAAAGCAGCCGCACTGATCGAGACGTTACGAACGCGAGGCGCGGCTGAATTTTTGAAGCAAGCTGCTGCGGATCCGAAACTGCTGAACGAGCGAGGCCCAGACGGGTCGTCGCCGTTCATGTATGCGGCCTGGTATGCAGACGCAGACACACTGGCCAAATTGATCAAGCTGGGCGCCGATGTCAACAAGCGCAACGATGCCAAGGCGACGGCCTTGATCTGGGTCGCGCACGACTTGGCCAAAGCGAAAGTGCTGGTCGATGCCGGAGCAGATGTCAACGCCAGGTCGGATGACGCCAGAACCCCGCTCATGTTGGCCGCGCGCCACCCGGGCGGCCAACCGGTGGTGAAGCTGCTGCTTGAAAAAGGCGCCAATCCGAATCCGAACAAACGCCCACAGGAATCCTCGCCGCTGATTGAGGCCGTGGAACTGGGCAACCCGGAAGTAGTGAAGATGCTTCTTGAAAAGGGGGCCGACGGAAAGTCCACCGGGCCTGTCGCGCTTGGTTTGAGCGTCATTTCCAATTGTCCGAAGTGCTTTGATCTGCTCGCCCCGCAGGTCAACGCTCCGCCGCTTTTGAGCGCCGCGCTGGCTTTCACTTCCGTCTTGGGCGATCTGCGCAGTGCGCGCTACCTGATCGAACACGGCGCGGATGTGAACACCTTTGACCAGAACGGCAGGTCGACACTGATGAACGCTGCTTCTAGCGACCACCTGCCGGTGGAATTGGTGAAGCTGCTGATTGAGAAAGGCGCCGACGTGAACGCCTTGAGCAAACATGAAAAATCGGGTGATGCGGGGCTCTCCGTACTTGATGTCGCGTTGCTCCGCGGAGAAACACCCATTGTGGAACTGCTGCGCAAGGCCGGCGCGAAAACAACACGTACCTTCGAGCATAAGACGCCGCAGCGCAACGGCAATACGATCCGCAATGCGGTGCAATCGAGCATTCCCCAACTGCAGCTGGCCGATGCCAACTTCATTCCGAAGGCGGCCTGCGCATCCTGCCACAACGATTCGCTCGAAGCCATGGCCATGAGCGAGGCGCGCAAAAAGGGCTTCCAGATCGACGAGAAGGCCGCCGGCGCGATGGTGAAGGCCAACGTCTTCGGGCTAAAACTGATGGGCGAGCGCCTTCGCCAGGGCTACTTCTCGCCGCTGGTTTCGTTCTTTTCCGACTTCGTTCTGGGCTACATGCTGGTGGGCCTCCATGCGGAAGGCTACCAGCCCGACATCAATACCGACACTACCGTGATGTACATCAAGCGCCGCCAGCAATCGACCGGCGAGTGGAGCTATCCCATCGCCGACGGGCGCCCGCCCATCTGCAACAGCTACGTCGCGCAGACTGCGCTGGCGATGCGTAGCCTGCAACTATATGCCCCGGCCGGCCGCAAAGCGGAGTACGAAAAATCCGTGCAGCTGGCCGCCGGCTGGTTGGCCAAGGTAACGCCGCACACTACCGAAGACATGGGCTGGAAAGTGCTGGGGCTTGCCTGGGCCGGATCGGAGAAGGGCGCACTGAAGCAGGCGATGAAGGCCGTAATTGCGATCCAAAGAGCCGATGGCGGCTGGGGCGACATTCCGACGCTGCCCTCCAGCGCCTATTCGACAGGCAAGGTGCTGTATAGTCTCCACAAGGCCGGAATGCCGGCCACGGACCCCGCCTATCGCCGCGGCGTCGACTACCTGCTCAAGACGCAGCATGAGGACGGAACCTGGTTCGTCAAGACGCGAGCGCTCGCGATCCAACCGCACTTCGACACGGGCTACCCACACGGCTATGACCAGTGGATCTCAGCAGCCGGAAGCAGCTGGGCAACCATGGCACTAGCCATCGCGGCTCCGGGGAAGAATACGGAATCCGCCTCGCTGAAATAACCGGCGTCCACTTGCCAGGGGCCTGCGCTATCGACATTCTTTACCGTATGCCCCTTGTGAGTATCCATTGCTCAGCCGGACCCGATCGCGACTATGACCGGCAGTGTCGGCGCCGACTCCAGGCACCAGTTGGATGAGCTAGTCGGCCCAACCGTATCCCTGAACGGCGTGGCACATCGCCGCAACGTACAAGCGTTCACCACTCGCGCAATTCACAAAAGGAGCACACCATCCGGTCCATCAACCCCAAGTCCCCGGGTTCGCCGGGTCATTCAACCAACCCGGAGCGAACCCAAAAACCGCTAACAGTCCTTGCACCAACTTTTACCGCGCTCCAACCCGCCTAAAACACCAGCTTCAAGGCCAGCTGCAACTGCCGCTGCGTTCCGAAGTCGCCGCTCGTCACCGCCCCGGTAATCTGCCCGAACGTATTCCCGGCAGCATTCCCAATCGGCAGCAGGAACGTGGCATGGTTCGCCACATTGAAAGCCTCCGCGCGGAACTGCGCGCTCAGCCGCTCCACAATCTTCACATTGCGGTAGATGCCGAAGTCCATGTTCACAGACCGCGGCCCGCGCATGGTATTCCGGCCCACATTGCCGAATGTCCCCGCCGCGTTGACCTGCCACGCCGGAACGTCTCCCGTAGCGCAATTCCGCTTCGTGCCGTTCGCCAGCAGCGTGCACGGATTGAACCAGCGGTCGGTCGTCGGATTAGCCACATGCCAGTCGCCAATCGCATTCGGCCGGTCAGCGCCGCCATCAGTGTTGCTCTCGTCGCGGCCCGACGTGATGGTGAACGGACGCCCCGCCTGCATCGTGAAGATGCCCGTCGTCTGCCATCCGGAAAGCGCGGCCTTCATCAGCTTGTTGTTGCCGGCCAGCTTGCCGAACGGCAGCGCATACACGGTGGAGAACACGAAGCGGTGCGGCGTGTTGTAGTCGGAAACAGCGCGGTCAGCAGCCAGATTGCGCGCGTTCTGTGCCGCGCCGGGGCTTGCGTCGTCTGTAGTCGCAACGCCGGAAGTCATGTCGATCGCCTTCGACCACGCATAGCTCGCCAGGAAGCTCAGCCCCGAATCGAAGCGTCGCTCCAGCCGCGCCGTCATAGAGTTGAAGTTCGAATTGCCGATCGACGAAACGTACCCGCCCGAAATGCTACCCCAGCCCGGATAGGGCCTGCGAGCGGTCAGCGCGGCCGTGCCCGGCAGCGCCTGATTGATATTCCAGCCGACAGGCAGCTTGTGGCCCGCCGAGCCGGAGTAGGAAATATCCATCACCAGATTCCGTTTCAGCTCATGTTGTACGCCGAAGCTGAACTGCTCAATGTATGCGGTGCGACTGTTGCGCTGAATGCCCGGCACTACCGGCGTGCTGGTAGTCAGCGTAAACATGTTCACGATGTTCGTCTGGAACGGCGGCGAAAACGGACCGGCCTGCTGCGCTTCGCGGAACGGTGTGCTGCGCGAAAGCGGAGTGATGCCGTTGCCCACCATTTGTATGTTATAGAACATGCCTGCGCCCGCGCGGATCACCGTGTTCCCCAATCCTGCCGGGCGATAAGCGATGCCGACGCGCGGCGAGAAGTTGTTGTAGTCGGTATCGAACACCTGACGCCCTACATCGGCGCGCGAACGCATCAGCACTGCGCCGTTCGCCCCCAGGTAGGCCTCGCGCCCACCGGCGACGATCAGCGTATTGGTCGTCGGATCGAAGCTCGCCAGTTTGTTCACGCGTTCCGTCAACGCCGGGTACAGGTCGTACCGCACTCCCAGATTCAGCGTCAGCCGCGATGTGAGCTTCCAGTCGTCCTGGAAATAAGCGCCGCTCGACGTGAGCACGGAGTTGTGAAACGGCTCGCCCAGTGCGCGCGCAGCCTGGTAAGGCACGCCCAGCAGCAGGTCGGAAACGGAGTTGCCCGTGTAGCGGCCGTCGAAGCTGAAACTGCCGCGGCCGGTCGACGTGTTGAACGAATTGTACAGGAAGCGGAAGTAGTCGCCGCCCATCTTGAAGGTGTGCGTGCCCTTGATATAGGTCATGGTGCCCACGTAATGATACGTGTTCTCGCCGCGTCCCTGAGGCTGGCTGGTGCTGCCGCCGATGCCGCCAAAGCCTGTGATGGCGATGCGCGGAGCGCCGTTATTGAACGGCGTCTTGCCTACGTCGGTCAGGCCCTGAATGCCGAGCTTATTGACGATGTCGGTCTGGTAGTCTTCCTGCACGTTAAGCACCTTGGCGCGAGAAAATCCCGCGCGCGCTTCGGCGATCCAGTTCGGAGAAAAGATGTGCGTGAAGCTCAGTACCGCATGTTGCGTGCCCGAACTCGCCTGCGTTCCATAGCCCGGCAGGCCGACGCCCGCCAGTGGGGAGCGGCTGCCGCTATCCTGCCATTCATACACCAGATACAGGCTGTCTTTGTCAGAGAATCGGTGGTCGCCGCGCGTCATAAACTGGTGGCTCTCGTTCTTCGTCGCCGCCGAAGTGTTGTAGTTCGGATTGCCCGCCGTGTTAGGCAGCGGATACAGCGCCAGCAGCCCTGCGCCCTGTGGGCTCCACACGCTCTGCGGAATCTTGTTGCCGGGGAACGGGGTGTTGCCGTTGCGCGGATCCTTGATGGCCGTGGTCACGGAACTGAAGTCGCCCAGGTGGAACGCCGCGCTCGGCAGCGAAAGCCGGCTCGCATCCTGCTGGCCGCGCAGCTGTCCTTCGTAGCCAAGAAAGAAGAACGTCTTGTCGCGCTTCAGGCGGCCACCGGTCACTGCGCCGAACTGATTGCGCCGGAACGGCGGCTTGCTCGGCGAAAAGTAGTTCCGCGCATCGAGCACGGAGTTGCGGTGGAACTCCCACAACGACCCATGAAATTCGTTGCTGCCCGATTTCGTCGTCACGATAACTTGCGCGCCCGATGCCCGGCCGTATTCGGCAGAGTAAGTGCCGGTCAGCACTTTGAACTCGCGGATGGAATCGAGAATCGGTGTATGGTTCGATCCATCGGACGCCGTGTTGTTATCGATACCGTCCTTCACATACAGGTTCGAAACTTCCGACGCGCCAGCAATGTTCAAGCCGCCGCGGGTGGCGTTGCTGGAACCCTGCACCGGCGGCAGCACGTTCGGCATCAGCGTGGCCAGTTGCAGATAGTTGCGGCCATTCAGCGGCAATTGCGAGATCTTGCGCTGCTCCACCACCCCGCCGACCGAGGCATTGTCGGCGTTGACCAGCGGAGCGGACGCCTCGACTTCAATGGTCTCGCTCAACGCGCCGACTTTCAGGCTGACGTCGACGCGGAAGTCCTGGCCGGTTTCGAGCACCAGGCGCTTAATCACTTCGCGCCGGAAGCCTTCGCGCTCCGCAGAGAGCGTGTACGGCCCGGGCTCCAACTGCGGAATCGAGTAGTCGCCCGATTGCGACGACGTGACCGAACGCTTCTGGTTCGTATCCAGATTGGTGATGGTGATGTTCGCCGACGGCACTGCTGCGCTGCTCGCATCGGTGATACGGCCGGTCACAGTGGCGCGAACGTTTTGTGCGGAAGCTGGCAGGACGAGGGCAGTCAGCAAAAGAAAATAGGAGGCGGTTCTTACTACAACTTTCATGGTGTACTCCTGAGTGGACTTATGATGGTCGGGCAAATTGCGAAGTAAGAAAAGGCGCGAGTGAGGCAATACTCGCATCCCCTGCTGACGGTCGCCAGCGGAAATACTTCGCTGTAATGCTTGCGGACGTGAACTCTAAAAGGGTGAAGCCGTTCTCTTCCAGGCACGGCAGCTTCTCTTCCATTTCGATATGGTGCGGCGGCACGGCACGAACGCCGCGCGCGGCAGAGGGCCAACTCGTACCCGTGCCAATGGGGCCGGGAATGATCGAAACCGGCGCGTTCTGTCGCAGATCGAGCTTGCCGGTCTTCAGAATGCGGCCTTCAGCGATGGAGTGCATGTCGCCACTGACGAACATCGGCACCTTGGTCCGCTGATCGGAGGCGGCCTTCATCAGCCGGTCATGCTGTAAGGCCCAGCCCTCCTGCCAGTAAGGCTTCGGCTTTTGGATGGTGAGGGTGCCGTCAGCTGCGAGAATATCGGGATACCAATCGCCCCACTTGCCCGCGCTCCAGCCGGGTGGTTGCGATGGCAGTTGAACCGTGTGGGTCACTGACTCGTCGGTAATGCGCCGCGTGATCCAGCTCTCCACTTCGCGCGGCACGACTACGGCATTCTGGCCGGCCAGCGTCAGGTAGCGTCGGCAGTCGTAGAGCAGCACCTCGCTCAGCCGTCCGAAGCGCAGTGTGCCGAAGCTTTCGGCCGTACCAATCGGCGTATCTGCGGCAGCGGCGCCGGGCAGGCCCAGCGGGCGGTTCGCGTCGGGCAGGAATTCGGGGTAGTACATGCGCCGCGTGGCGCGAGCCAACTGCAGCATGAAGTGGTCCGGCGGATAGGTGACCATCTGCTCATCGGCATCGTCGTTTTCGAAGTAGTCGTGGTCGTCCTGCAGGAAGAAGACGGGCAGTCCGCGCATTCGTGTTCCGTACAGCGAAGCGATCTGCTGATCGCCCACATGCTGCAACACCTCTTCGTTGGGCGTGCCGAGCACCGGTTGATCGCGCACAAACTGGCCGATCTTGGCCACCACTTCCGGCGTGTACTTCTTCGGGAACGTGGACTGGCGCAGGTCCCAGTAGATGTGGTCGCCATTGGCGATGACGGCATCGGGCTGGAAGCTGAGCGCGCGGTCAAGCAGCGCGCCGCGTTGGGCATTTGTCAGGTAGCCCTTGTTGCCACCATTGCGGCTGATGAGCCGCTCGTCCCCACCGGCGCAGGTGTACACCAGCAGTCGAAAGCTCGCTGGCCTGTCCGATGGATCGGGCAGCGTCTTCAACGTCCACGGATCGCACAGCTGCTTCTTCGCCGCGTTCAGCAACTGGAGTTCATACGGCCGTGCCGGCTGAAGCTGATCGGCATCGTATGCCCAGAAGCGACCGTCCTTGTCGGTCTGCTTGCCTGCTACCAGACGCGAGCCAACCTTGAGCCAGGTGCTCTTCTGCTTCACTCGGAATGAAGCCTTAATCAGCATGCGGCGGTCGTTCGCCGTGGGCAGAATGTGCGCCGTCTCGCCTGCGTTCCACGAGCCAGGCAATGCAGCGCTGGCCAGGGCGGAAATGAACTCTCTGCGTTGCATGGTTGAGATCCTATCCGATCGCGACCAGGCTTTCGGTGGTGCGAATGAACATCGTGTTGTTCAGTATTGCCGGCGTCGCAAAGCACGGCTCGCCCATGTGGTTCTGAGCCAGCAGTTCGTACTTCGGGCCGGCCTTCACCACGTACACGTCGCCATCGAGCGAAGGGAAAAACACCTTGCCATCGGCGGCCACCACGGATGCATAGATCTGGGCGTCGGCCGACAAGCGCTGTTCATAGAGCTTCTCGCCAGTCTTGGCAGTCAGGCAGCGGACTACGCCGTTGGTGTTGCCCAGGTAGATGTAGTCGCCGTAGACAACCGGCGTCGAAATGTAAGAGCCGACGTTGTTGCCGTTCCACACCAGGCCGTCATTCGGTTTCGCGCCTTCCTGCGGCGTCAGGTCGCCTTTGGCGTCAGGCTTCACAACCCACACCGGCGCTTTGCCGCCATGGGCGTTCGTAATGTAGATCCAGCCGTTGGCTGAGAAAGGAGACGGAATAGGATTATCGCCGCCGCCGCTGATGCGCCAGCGTTCCTTGCCGGTTTCCAGGTCGTAACTGACAGTCGCCGGCCATCCATTGGCGACAATTTGCACCGCTGACGCGCTGGCATGGATGTAAGGAGTGCCCCAGCTGCGCTCGCAGATGCCCTTGCGCGAAACGCGCCACAATTCCTTGCCATCGTCCAAGCTCAACACGGCAATGAAGGGATTGGCTGGGTCATCGCAAATCAAGGCGATGCGGTTCTGGTAGATGGCCGGCGAACTGCCGTAGCCCCAGCCAACGCCGTACTTGCTGATGTTGATCACACCCAGGTCGCGCGTCCAAAGCAGCTTGCCATTCAGGTCGTAGCAGTGCAGGCCTTCCGAGCCGAAGAACGCGACAAGCCTCTTGCCATCCGTGGCCAGCGTGGTGTTGGCGTGCGAGGCTTTTTCGTGGCGGGTGGCACGCGGCTTGGCGCTGCGGGCCGCTTTGCTCCAAAGCTGCTTGCCCGTCGCGGCGTCGTAACAGAGCACCATCCAGTCCTGTTCTCCGTTGTCTTCGGCGGCAGTCGGCGCGCCGCTTACGACGAGCGACAGGGGCGCTTTGCCGGCGGCTTTGCGCACCGCTGAGCAGACGTAGATGCGGTTGCCCACGATGATCGGGCTGGAGTGACCCAGGCCAGGCACAGGGCTCTTCCACTTGATGCCGGCGAGTTTGCCGGTCGAGGCATCAGCGTTCCATGTGGCCGGAATCTTCGAGCCTTCCGCCACGCCTACGCCGTCGCGGCCGTGAAACGCAGGCCAGTCCGCGGCTGCCAATGGCATGGCCGTGGACAGTTGAAAAAGTTGCCGTCTGGTGAGGCTCATTTCGTACTCCCTGGAGATTTGAGTATATTTGAGGGACGGGACTTGGTCCAGTTAAACTAGTTTAGCTCAAAGGAATGGAATGACGCGCCTACTCGTATTATTGCTGTTCGCACAGAAGACTGGTGAACTACGTTCGTTCGACCGCGTCATGCTTTTAGAAGAAATGGGTGAGACCTCCGCCAGCGTGAGTCTGGGCGATATCGATGGCAACGGCACGCTCGACATCGTGCTGGCCAAGGGCCGTCATTGGCCTCTCGATGACCTGATTTTTCGCAACGACGGCAAAGGCCACTTCACCAAAGAGGTGTTCAGTGAAAAGGCCGACCGCACTTACTCCGCAGCGCTGGCCGACATCAATGGGGACGGGGTTCTCGACATCGTGGTCAGCAACGACCGGCCCGATAAAAAGCTGATCTACCTGAACGATGGCAAGGGGCACTTCAAAGTCTCGGGCACCTTCGGCGATCCGGCGTGGTCCACCCGCTACATCACGCTCGCCGACCTGAACGGCGACGGCAGGCCCGACATAGTGGTGGCCAATCGCAGTTCGAATCCCGAGAATCCGCGTCCGAGCTTCGTCTGCCTCAACGATGGCAAGGGGGCGTTTCCGAAGTGCACCTCACTCGCCACGCAATCGGCGACGATCATCGTGGCAGCCGATTTCGATGGCGACGGCTTCATCGATCTGTTCGTGCCGCATCGCGACGGCGGCCAGAGCCTCATCTTCTGGAACGATGGCAAAGCCAACTTCGGCACAGGCCAACCCATTGGCCCAGCGCATTCGCAGATCCGCGCCGCGGCCGCCGGCGACATGAACGGCGATGGCCGCAAGGATCTGGTAGTCGGCGATGAGAAGGACTCCATGTTCTACTACCTCAACAAGGGTAAGCGCCAGTTCGCCGCGCCCGTCGCGTTTGGCGATAAGGCCGTGTCGCCGTATTCGGTGGCTATCGCCGACATGGATAAAGACGGCAAGCTCGATATCATTGCAGGCAATAATCAGGCGCCGGGATCGGTTTTCTTCAATCGTGGCACGGGCGATCAATTGAAGTTCGAAGAGGTGCACTGGGGCGATGGCAAGGGCGCGGTGTACGGCGTGGCGATCGGCGATCTGGATGGCGACGGCTGGCCCGACATCGCCGCCGCGCGGTCCGACGCGCCGAACGGAGTATGGTTCAGCGGCCCGAAATGAAGCCTTATTATGAAGCGCCCGGCGTACGGCTGTATCAAGGGGACTGCCTGGAACTCCTGCCGCAGTTGGACGCCGGGGCTATCGATCTGACCGTGACCTCTCCGCCATACAACATCGGCAAGGAGTACGAGACGCCGCGCGACGTGGACGACTACTTGAACTGGTGCGGCCAGTGGATCGAAGGACTGCATCGCGCATCGAAACCCGATGGCGCGTTTTGGTTGAACCTCGGCTATCTGAAGATTCCAGGCCGTGCCAACGCGGTTCCGATCCCGTATCTGCTGTGGGACCGCGTGCCGTTCTATCTGATGCAGGAGGTCGTTTGGAACTACGGCGCAGGCGTGGCCTGCAAGCGCAGCTTCTCGCCGCGCAACGAAAAGTTCCTCTGGTACGTGAAAGACCCAGAGCGCTACACGTTCAACTTGGACGACGTGCGCGACCCCGACGTGAAGTATCCAAATCAGAAAAAGAACGGAAAGTTGAAGTGCAATCCGCTGGGCAAAAACCCCACCGATGTGTGGCAGTTCCCCAAGGTGACCTCAGGCGCCAACCGCAGTTCGGTGGAGCGCACGGCGCATCCGGCACAGTTTCCGTTGGCCGTGATCGACCGCGTGATCCGCGCTTCGAGCAATCCCGGCGATGTGGTGCTCGATCCCTTCATGGGCTCCGGCACAACCGCGTTGGCGGCCCTGCGCGCAGGCCGTCAGGTGATCGGCTTTGAACTGGAGCCGAAGTATCTCGACATCGCCGCCAGCCGCATTGAGAACGAGCGAACTAGCGGGTAGGAGTCCCCCACCGACCGCGCCGCCAGTGCCCGGCGAGGGATTCCTTCAGGCCCGCATAAGGGTAAGTTGCATGATCGTAGAAAATGCGGTTGCCCGTAAATTCTGCGGAAATGCACGACTCTGCAAACCAGGGACTGCCTCGTTTTCCGGCGATTTCTGCCGGAAAATGGCTGCCCTGGTTTGCCCCACGCCAGACTGCCCGCAATGCGAGTCACCCGGCAGGTGACGAGCACGGTGCATGCAACCGATTCCTAATGTTTGAGATACCTCTTCCAGATACGTTCAACTGCTCTTTCCCGGCTGATGTGGCCACAACGCTGATGGTAAGATCAGTATTGGCACGTGTGCCGATACACGATACGGGATCCTGATGATAAAGACGTTGCGGCATGAAGGCCTAAAACGCATTTTTGAGAATGACGACCCGAGCGGCGTAAGCGCCGATCAGGCGCGACGGATTGCGGATGTGCTTGGTCATTTGGATAGAGCGCAACACCCGTCTGATCTTGACTTGCCGGGATATCGTCTTCACCCCTTGAGGGGGGAACTGAAAGGATACTGGAGCGTAACCATTTCCGGTAACTGGCGGATTATTTTCCGCCTTTTGGAAGGTGACGCATACGATGTTGATTTGGTGGATTATCATTAGGAAAGGAAAAGATCATGCCCATGAAAAACCCGCCGCATCCCGGCCACTCCATCAAGGATGCTTGTCTTGATCCCTTGAGTTTGAGCGTGACCGAAGGAGCCAAAGTCTTGGGAGTGGCTCGCCATACCCTTTCTCGCCTCATCAATGGTCAAGCCGGAATATCGCCTGAAATGGCGATCCGGCTGGAAAAGGCCGGATGGTCAAATGCTGACCACTGGCTAAGATTGCAAGCAGCGCACGATTTGGCTCAAGCGCGACGCCATGAGGGAGATATTAAAGTCAGACGCTACGAGCCTCAGTTGGCAGTGTAACCGTTTTCTTTAAGGGTCCTCTTTTCAACTCAGCACCCAAATCACGCGATGATATATACTGACTGAAACCGGGAAGCCTCGAATGGCAAATTCCGGCCAAAAGGGAGAATCTCGTCGAGCATGGCTGGTGCAGTTGCAATCCGCCGGATTTCCAAGCTGCCCGTGTCGCTGGGCTTCTATCTGATCCTGAGTCTAGCCTCGCCTTGCCGCGCGATGGCCGCCGATCACGACCTGCTGAAGGCCGACGCTGAACAGTTCTTTCGCGGCCGCGTAACCCCCTTTATCAATACCTACTGCCTGCCCTGCCACCGGAGCCAGCGCCCCACACGCGCGGGAGTCAATTTCACCCCGGCGCTCAAGACTCCCGGCCACGCAGCTTTCACCAAACAGTGGCAGAAAGCCGCCGTCCGCGTGAAGGTGCACGACATGCCGCCCAAAGGCCTTCCTCAGCCCAGCGACGCTGACCGCGAGATGTTCGCCGAGTGGCAGGCGAAGCTGAAGTACCTCAGCACCAAGGATCCGGGACCTTTCGTCATCCGCCGGTTGACCAAGACTGAGTACGCCAACACGTTGCACGATCTGTTCGGCGTCGACCCATCGATTGCCGATGGACTGCCCGATGAAGTCAGCGGCGCGGGTTACCTCAACTCGCTCTCGCCCCTCCAACTCGAACAGTATCTGACAATCGCTGACAAGGTGCTGCGCCGCATCGTGGCGCCCGCCGGAGCCCCATCCACCGCGGTACAGAAACGGCTGTTCGGTCAACCTCCGCCGCCGAAGTCTGACCCGCGGGACGCGGCGCGCAACGTCGCCCGGTCTCTTGCCAGGAAAGCCTACCGCCGTCCACCCACTGAAGCGGAGTTGGATGTGCTCATGGCGGCGTTCGACCTGGGCAGGAGTAACAAGCTGGCCTACCCGCAGGCGCTCCATTTGATGCTCAAGGCCGTCCTCGTGTCTCCTCAGTTCCTGTTCATCACTCCGGCACGAGCAGCCGAAGCCGGGGACGGGACCGTCACCGGCATCGTTCCGCTGGACGACTATCAACTCGCCTCGCGCTTGTCGTATCTGTTATGGGCCACCATGCCCGACGACGAACTGATGAAGCTGGCGGACAGCGGCAAGCTGCATGAGCCTGCGGTTCTGAAGGCGCAGGCGAAGCGTTTGCTGGATGATCGCCGTTCGCGGGCATTGTTCGACGGCTTCGGTGCGCAGTGGTTGAGCGTCGGCGGGTTGAAGCGCCAGGTCTTCGATCCCGCGCTGTTTCCGCAAATGACCACTGCCATGCGCCAGGCGATGTATGACGAAGTCCGCCTGTTCTTTGAAAGCATCGTTCGCGAGGACAAAAACGTCATCCGTTTCGTCGACAGCGATTACACCTATCTCAACGAAACCGTGGCTGCGATTTACGGCCTGCAAAAAACCGTCAAGGGACCCCAGATGCGGCTGGTCCAACTGAGCGATGCCAATCGTGGAGGGGTGCTGGGGATGCCGGCTATTCTCGCCGCAACCTCTTTCCCCAACCGCACCAGCCCCGTGAAGCGTGGCATTTGGGTGTTGGAGCAAGTGCTGGGTGAACACGTGCCCGCCGCCCCGCCTGACGTTCCGGCCCTGGATAAGCAGGATCCGGCGGCCGTCGCGAAGCTGACGGTTCGTCAGCGTACCGAGTTGCACCGCACGAATGCCGTCTGCGCCAACTGCCATAAGCTCCTCGACCCGATCGGGTTCGGTTTGGAAAAGTTCGATGCCATCGGGCGATGGCGCGACAAGGACAGCAATGGCCAGCCGATTGACTCGGCCGGGGAACTTCCCGGTGGACACAGTTTTGCAGGCCCCCGCGATCTGAAAACCATCATCGGCGCCCGGACCGGCAACGTCTCCCGCAACCTGCTGGAGCGACTGATGGCATACGCCCTCGGACGAAAGCTCGAAGGCTACGACGAACTTGTGGTGGACGACATGATGGACGACATCGCCGCGGACGGCTACCGCATGCGGTCGCTCATCTACGGGGTGGTTACGAGTTATCCCTTCACACATCGCAGAGTGGAAGAAATAAGGAGCCAGCAATGAGCAAACGCGCAATGATTGACCGGCGAGCTTACCTGAAAGGCTTGGGGGGTTCCCTTGCCCTGCCGCTCATGGATTCCATGGGTTGGGCAGACACTGTCAAAACCAAGCCGCCCGTGCGTCTTGGTTTCATGTACATGCCCCACGGCGTGATCATGGATCAGTTCTGGCCGGCCACTGCTGAGAGTTATCTCTCCTCGCCCCCGCCCGCTCTGGAATCGTTGCGTCCCGTCCTGGACCAGTGTCTGATGGTCAAAGGGGTCTCCGGCGTCCCCATCGCTCCCTTCAACGGGGCGCCGCACGCGCTCGAACTCTCCACCTGGCTTACGGCGGCTTTGCCTAGGGCCGATAAGCGCAACGAGATCAATATCGCCATCTCCGCCGATCAGATCGCCGCCAACCACGTGGGGGCCTTCACCGCCCTGCCATCGTTGGAGTTGGCCACCATGCCACAAACCTGGAAGGAGAACCAGGAAGGTCTGAATGAGGGCTACTACTCGCACTGCAGCTTTAGTTCCCCAACGCAGGCGGTTCCTGCCGAAGTCAATCCGCGCAACGTGCTCTATCGCCTGTTCAACAAGCAGGAGCAGTCGGGCGGAGCGCGTGAATCATCCCCGCTGAGTTCACTGGACCGGAGCTTGTTGGACATCGTGCTGGGCGGCGCCCGGGATCTGCGGCGTACCTTGCCCGTCACAGACCAGCGCAAGCTCGACGAATATCTGGACAGTGTGCGTTCGGTGGAACGGCGCATCGCTGCCATCGAGTATCGCCAGAAAGACGCAGCTTTGGAGAAGGCTGGCCGCCGATCGAGCAAACGTGACGCGTCCGATTCGCCGCCGATCGAGATCAGGATTCCCGAAGGCGAGAAACGCAGCGAGTACATGCAGGTGATGTGCGACCTGAACGTGCTGGCCTTTCAGACCGATACCACCCGCGTTAGCACCTACATTGGCTCGACACCGAACGGGGCATCGTATCCGGAACTGGGCTTCAATGACCAGCACCACTCCAACACCCATCACAACAACGATCCGGAAAAGGTCCGCAAAATCGAACTGATCACCGAGCTCAACATCGCGCAGTTCGCCTACATGGTGAAGAAGATGCACGGCCTGCGGGAAGCCGGCGGCACCTTGCTCGATAACTGCATCATGATGTGGGGCTCCGGCCTCGAGGATGGCAACAAGCATACCCGCCAAAACCTTCCCTTCGTGATCGCAGGCAAAGGCGGTGGTTCAATCAAAACGGGACGTTTCCTCGCGGATGTGAAGGGAAATCAGGGCGATCTGCTCACCACATTGCTCGCCTGCGCCGGCATTCCGATCGATCGCCCCGTCGGAATCGCCACGAAGCAAATCGAGGAAATCAAGGCTTAGGAATCAACCACCGCCTGTCAAAGAACCCGGCCGGCAGGGAGGGTCTCGCCGCCGGCGAGGAGGTCGGGTTTCGGGCGACGCCGCCTCGCCAAACCCGAGATCTACGAAGGACTGGACGGACGGGACGTGAAGCGCTATCGGTGGAATGGTCCGGCGTGGCTCAAGAATATTAGAAAACAGCTGATTACGTTTGGAGAATTAACATGCCCGTTGCGCCGATTTTTCAGGATCTAATTCCACGAGATCTTCCGCTCACGTCGATATTTCTGGACCCCAACAATCCTCGATTTGTTGGTCCGAACTGGCAAATTGTAGAAGATGACGACATAAATAAGGAGCCGGTTCAGGAAACTGCGCGCAGATTACTGATCAAGAACTATGGTGTAGAGAAATTGCGCATGAATATGGAGGTCAACGGCTATCTGCCAATCGACCGGGTCATTGTGCGCAAGTTTAAAGAGGGATAGTTTGTAGTGCTGGAGGGCAACCGTCGGATATGTGCGGCGAAAATGCTTACCTCTATTGGAATGGACGGCAATGAGGTCAGCGCGGAGGTTTTTCGCTCAATAAAACTAATTCCTTGCCTTGAATAGGTTGGAACAGAAAGCGACGCCGCATGGATCTTCCAGGGCCTGCGACATATAACGGGCGTAAGTGAGTGGTCTGCGTATAACAAAGCAAAGCTGCTTGTTGAGCAAATGGAGCAGGAGCATCTTGGTCTTACGGCAGCCGGCAAGCGTTTCGGTTTAAGCGCCTTTGGCGCTGGACAGTGGGTCAGGGGGTATTACGCTTTCAAGCAGGCCCGAGAGGAGTCTGACTATGTGCATGAGGTCGATGAAAGAGCATATCCTTATTTTCAAGAGCTGTTCGGCAGAAGCAGCTCCCCCGTCCGCGAGTGGTTGGGATGGAATGAGGACGGATACAAGTTTAAGAACCCTCTGAACTTCAATGAGTTTGTAGGATGGCTATATCGGCGACGACGACCCGCATCAAAAGCCCAGGCGCTCCAGCGTTGCAACCTATTGGTTAATTTCTTCCACCGTGAAGTCGTCGTAGACCTTGTGCGCCTTAAGGAAGCCGTCAACCTCGTAGCTGGTTTCAAAGCCGAACAAGCGACGCAGATCAGGCTTCTGGATTTTGCCTTGCCGGTATTCCTCGGCGGCGAGAGCCTCCAGCGCATTGCGCGAGAGATCAACCGCCGCGCCGTTGGGTTTGAGGGTGGCGATGTCGCCGGGGGTGTAGGTACTGATTCTCTTGCGGCCACAGTTTCAACCTAGTATTCTTCAGCATCGCAACGCTGACGTCTTTCCCTCTGGTGTGGGCCGCAGCTTCGAGAATCCAATGGCAGCCTCGGGTGCATTGCATTTCGATCATTACAGGCAGAGTCTATAATGAAAGTAAAGGTATTGGTTCCGTTATGCAAGAAGAAGCCGTTCGCTGGAGCATCAAAGTGTCAAAGGACACTGACCTAACTCTTCGAAGCTATTTGGGGACTCAGGGCGCTAAGAAAGGCGACCGCTCCAAGTTCATTGAGGAAGCTGTGCGGAGGCGTGTCCTTCAATGTACCGTCCAGGACATCTGGGCGCGAAATGCGGATACGGACCCGGATGAAATGCAACGGATCGTGGATGAAGCGGTGAGCGAAGTTCGGGCTGAGCGCCGCTCGAAACAGAAAGCTGGCTGAGACCGATGCGCGTTGTGCTCGATACCAACCTCATCGTATCGGCGCTGATCGCCCCGGCGGGCACTCCCGCAAGCATTATTAAAGCTTGGCTGGATGGAAAATTTACGCTGCTAACCTGTGCGGCGCATTTGTATGAGTTGCGGGCTACTCTGCACAAACCGCGCATCGCAGAACACGTCAAGCCACATAAGGCTGGGCGCCTGGTGAATCAGATCAAAAACCTTGCCGAGAATATTGCGCATCTGCCCCGAGTGAAACGCTCTGCCGATCCCACCGACGATTTTCTTTTAGGTTTGTCCGAAGGCGGGAAGGCTGATTATTTGGTAACCGGTGATAAGAGCGGGTTGCTTGCTCTTGGCAGCCATGAGTCCACGCGGATCGTTTCGGCTCGCGAATTCGCAGGCATCCTCTTCTGAGCAAAGAGCCAATTTAATGCTTACCTTGGCTCTTCTTCGATCTGGGGAAGGAGAACCAGGAAGGTCTGAATGAGGGCTACTACTCGCACGGCAGCTTTAGTTCCCCAACGCAGGCGGTTCCTGCCGAGGTCAATCCGCGGAACGTGCTCTATCGCCTGTTCAACAAGCAGGAGCAGTCGGGCGGAGCGCGTGAATCATCCCCGCTGAGTTCACTGGACCGGAGCTTGTTGGACAAGGGCGTCGCAGTACTGCTCTAATCGCCGCCAGAGTTCTGGTGGCATTTTCCGGAAATAGTGCACGGCAAACAGCATGCAATTGAATCACTCTGACAGATTCATGCTGAAAGCGGCGATGCGATTCGTAGCGTGTGGATCCCCGTGCACGGATTTGGGAGCCGCCCGGACTTTGGCGGCAACCGGAACTTTTCGCGGAGGTAGCGGCGTGCAATGAGCCGCTTTCTTTGCCGTCTAAGAAGGCGTATTTGGTCATGATAATTTCCCCGGCTTCTATCGTGAAAATGCGTATTAGACGCAGCGTAGCGAGCCGAGCCCCGTCACCGAGGCGCACACTGATTTCTCTGGTGAAGCTCTGGAGCACGGCTCTGGGCATTTAACGCGAGATCGG
>CAIRSA010000216.1 GCA_903881085.1 uncultured Acidobacteriia bacterium | reverse complement strand
GATGGCGAACAGGCAGTAGCGGATCTTGCCGTCGGACGTCAACCGGATGCGATTGCAGTTCAGGCAAAACGGGTGGCTGACGCTGGCTACGAAACCGACTCGGCCAATGCCGTCTTTGAAGCGGTACTCGCTAGCCGGGGCGCGCGGGTCGGCGTCTGGCACGGCTTCGAGCGGCATGAATTCGATGTAGCGGACTTCGATGTCATAAACGTCGAGGCATTCACTCGCATTTTCATTCCTGATGACTTGAACATTGTTGTTATCACGTCTTCACAGTTGCCTGTTGGCTGGGATAATCCAGTAGAAAGTTCTGCTACCCAAGCAATGGGGAGTGAACTACTGGTCGCCTACAATGCATTAGCGCTCAGGGTTCCAAGCGTTGTAATCCCAGACGAATACTGTCTGGTGCTGAATCCGAATCACGAGGATTTCTCGCGCTTGCAGTTTCATGAGCCGGTCCCTTTTCGATACGACCACCGGCCAAGACGAAACGAAGGCAGGTTCTCCCAATAATCCGAAATCTCTATTCAAATTGCTTCACCGCAAGAATCGGATAGTTGACAGGTTCCAGGTTGCCCTAAGATCGATTTATGCACCGAACAATTGATCCAACCATTCTATATTTCGGGACGCCGGTGGCGCTGATCTCCACGCTGAATTCCGATGGCTCGGCAAATCTGGCGCCAATGTCTTCTGCCTGGTGGCTGGGGTGGACCTGTATGCTGGGCTTGGGACAGATGAGCCAGACCTCCGACAATTTAATTAGTAGGCGCGAATGCGTTATTAACCTGCCCTCTGCCAACCTGGTGACTCATGTAGACCGGCTGGCCTTGACCACTGGCAAGGACCCGGTGCCCGAGCGAAAGCGGCAGTGGGGTTACCGCTATGAGGGCGACAAGTTCGCCGTGGCGGGATTGACGCCGGTGGATTCTGAAGTAGTGAAAGCCCCGCGCGTGTTGGAGTGTCCGGTGCAGATGGAGGGAGTGGTGCACCACTATCGCTCCTTCGGCAAGAACGTCAGTGCCAATGTCTTTGAGGTCCACATTGAAAAGCTGCATGTGGCTGAGGAGTTGCTGAGCAGTGCCAGCGGGCGTCCGCACATTGATGCGCAGAAGTGGCGTCCCCTATTGATGAGCTTCTGCCGCTTTTTTGAGTTGGGGGGCGAAGTGTTGCCGTCGCGACTGGCTGAGTCGGAGTTCATGAAGCAGGTGCTGGCGGCATGATCGAAGAGGAATTGCGAGCGAACGGGTGGGCTCGGGCCGGTCAGGTGCTGACGGCAGCGGAGTGCCATGACCTGCAGTTGATGTATGACGACGAGTCGCACTTTCGCAGCAGGATTTCCATGGAGCGGTACCGCTTCGGGCGGGGCGAGTATCAGTATTTTCGCGATCCGCTTCCAGCCGTGGTGCAGCGGTTGCGGGAAGCCTTCTATTCCCAGTTGGCCCCGTTGGCATGCGAGTGGATGCCGGCAGAGTACCCGTCGCAGTTGAACGAGTTCTTGCAGCAATGCTCGGCGGCGGGCCAGTTGATGCCGACTCCGCTGATGCTTCGGTACGAGACTGGCGATTACAACTGCCTCCATCAGGATTTGTATGGACCAGTGGTGTTTCCATTTCAGGTAATTGTTGCGCTCAGCGCTGTTGGGGTGGACTATCGGGGAGGAGAGTTGCTATTGGTGGAGCAGCGTCCGCGAGCCCAATCCATGGGGCGGGCCATTGTACTGGAGCAAGGCGAGGCGGTGGTAATCACAACGCGGCACCGGCCGGTGCGCGGGGTGCGCGGCGTGTATCGGGCGAGTGTGCGGCATGGGGTGAGTCCGGTGCTGGAGGGACGCAGATTTACATTGGGAGTGATTTTTCACAATGCGGAATGAGGCAGGGGCAGAGCGGATGCGGGAGTTGTGCGAATACATTGCCGCACATGCGGATGAGCCAATCAAGTTGGCCGATCTGGCGGCGCGGGCCGGGGTGACATCGTTCCACTTGCAACGCATTTTCAAGGCGGCGGTTGGGGTAAGTCCCAAACAGTATTTGGACGATTGTCGGATGCGAAAGTTCAAGGGTCTGCTGCGCGAGGGGAGTGCGGATGGCGTGACGGGGGCGATCTACGAGGCCGGATTTGGCGCGTCTAGCAGGTTGTACGAAAAGGTGGACACGCGACTGGGGATGACGCCGATGGAGTACCGCGCTGGCGGCGCGGGGGTGGAAATCGCTTATGCTTCGGCAGAGACTCCGCTGGGATTGATGATGGTGGGGGCAAGCGATCGAGGATTGTGTTTTCTTCAATTCGGGGACTCCTTGGACGCGTTGTTGATAGGACTCAAGGCGGATTATCCGGCAGCCCACGTGGCGGCAATGGCCGATCCGCCGCCCGCCGCGTTTTTGGATTGGATGGCCGCGCTGAACGGCTATCTGTCCGGGCAAGAGCTGAACTTGCGGCTGCCTGTGCACATCCGCGCGACAGCTTTCCAATTGAAAGTCTGGCGCTATTTGCAGGCCATTCCTACGGGGAGCGTGCAGAGCTATCAGGAGGTCGCGCATGGAATCGGTGAGCCCCGTGCGGCACGGGCAGTAGCACGGGCTTGTGCTTCCAATCGGGTGGCAATGGCGATTCCATGCCATCGGGTGATTCGCGGCACCGGGGAGCTAGGCGGCTTCAAGTGGGGGATGGAACGTAAGCGGGTGTTGCTTGATATGGAGCGGCGCGGTGCGGCTACGGCTGCCAGGGGTTGATGAGCGGGATGCCGCAGTCTTCGAAGTCCTTGGTGTTGCGCGTGGCGACGGCCGCGCCAATCGATATGGCGATGGCCGCGATCATGGTATCGGATTGAGAGATCGTCAGTCCGTGCGTCCTACGCTGGTGATGGAGCTGGGCGTAGGCCGCCGCTGACGGCTGATCGAAGTTTAGGACGCGGCCCTCAAAGTCTTCAGCGAACATGCCCTCCACCGCTAGCCTAAGCGATTGCTTGCGCGGGCTGTCTGCTAGCCGCTCAAGACCATAGAGCATCTCTGCCTGGGTTATGGTTGTGGTGAAAAGCGCCACGCGATCTTGATCGGCAAGCCATCTGACTACGTCCGGAGAGGGCCTCGGTTTCACGACCTCCGATAGGACGTTGGTATCAAGAACGATCATTCAAACATATTTGGAAGTTCCCGGGCTGGTTCGCGCTCCGGCAACTCAAGTTCGACTCCGCCAAGCGGTTCAAAACGGCGGCGGATGGATTCAGCCAGATTTGGCTTGGAGGAATCTTCTGTAAGCGCAATGCGTAAAATGAAGCGAACTTCCTCCTCCATGGAGCGGCCATTCTTGGCTGCGCGCATCCTGAGTCTCAACTTCAAGTTTTCATCGACTTGACGGACGACTAAGCTCGACATGACTCAATTGTAGCATTGATATCATTGATGGTCAATAGTCTAAAAATGATGCGGCGGAGCACCCATCGTCACCTGGACGATAGCAATGAAAGCAATCAGTAGAGCGAACTTGTTGATTTTCTCTGCAGCGGTTACGCCGGGTGCTTGCTGACGTTAAGCCTTGGGCTTCCAGAGGGCAATGGTGTTGCCATCGGGATCGGCGAACCATGCGAACGTGCCGGTTGGAATTGTGATGGGCGGCACCAACTGCTTGCCTCCCAACGCCACGGCCTTGGCCAGGTACGCTTTCACGTCGTCGACTTCCACATAAATGGTGACGTAGTTGAAAGGTTCGTGACCCAGCGCGGTCATGTGGCCGTCAATGCCAGAACCCGGATTGATGGTGGTAGATGGACCGGCGTCGGTCATCTTCCAATCAAAAAGCTTCGAAAAATATTCGCTCGATTTGGCGCGGTCGCGGCAACCGATTTCAAAGTGGACAACGGGATTCCCCATTCCTTTATCCTCCTATGGAATACATGGGCCGCGGTGGCGGCACAAACTTTGCGGCGTTGATCTCATGACCAATCCACTTGGCGCGGATGGTGGCGCGCAGGGT
>CAIRSA010000215.1 GCA_903881085.1 uncultured Acidobacteriia bacterium | reverse complement strand
TGTCACTCCAATGTCGCTTACATTGCGTTTATGAGGCGAGCTTCCGATTTGGTGAGCGATTCATTGGGGCATTGCGGTGGAGTGCTTTTGGGGTCAGACAGCCCATTTTCGGCAGAAACGGCCGAAAAAAGGTGTCAGACCCCAAAAGCGACGCGTAGTTCTAGTCAATGTAAGTGACATTAGAGTGCCACTCTGCCTACATCCGCCTGTCCCTAAGCGTCCAGGCCGGCCGCGGCTTCGTCCAGAAACCAGCTGATCTTGCGGCCGTGGTGGCTGACGATCTGCGCAGGGTACTTGTGCGGATCGTATTCGCCGCGAGTCACCATGTGCAACGCCTCCGCCTTATCGGCGCCGGAAACCAGGAACGCGGTATGGTGCGCGGCGAGCAGCACCGCAGGCAGCAGCGTAATCCGCCATTGACGGCGGCTATCTGAATAGACCGCAGCGGCTATGCCGTCACGGTCATCGATCAACGGCTCGCCTGGGAACAGGCTGGCAGTATGGGCATCCGGCCCCATGCCGAGTTGAATCACGTCGAA
Organism: uncultured Acidobacteriia bacterium; assembly: GCA_903881085.1. Classification (GTDB taxonomy): domain Bacteria; phylum Acidobacteriota; class Terriglobia; order Bryobacterales; family Bryobacteraceae; genus CAIRSA01. Next base: position 13,490 of record CAIRSA010000215.1, on the reverse strand, counting down.
ATGCGGGATGCCGTCTCGATCGAGCTGGAAGAACTCGCGGATCTCGTCGACGTAGCGCTTGGCCGCGACGTCGGGACGCAATTCGGTGTGGACGCGGTGAAGGTTCCGATGCGGGAAGTGCGCTGGCTTTGCGAACGCCTCTTCGATCATCCTGTAGTTCGAATCCGGATCGGTGATCGGCACGGCGCGTTCATCCACCAGGAAGATGTGAACACGATTCCAGTCCAGCTTGATCTCCGCCAATTCCGGGAGCATCAGCTTGGGAGTCGAGCCTCCAGAAAGCGCGATGGAGACTTCGCCTTCGCCGCTGAGCGCCTCCTCCAGATAGTTGGCTAAGTGCTTGGCGCAGCCTCCGGCGGCTTCATGGGCGTCGGGATAGATGTGACGGTGGGTGCTCATTGTGGGCTCCTGGCGAGAGCACTGGCTTGGTGTATGGTGCACTCGTAGACGGGATCGTTACCGAGGATCGAGAGTTCTTCTTCCACCAGTTGCCACGGGGCCAACTCTGGCAGCACAACGTGGCCTGTGAAGGTGTCGACCATAATGTCGAGCGCTGAGGCACTGGAAGGAGTGATAGATACGTGAAAATCCGGCCCTTCGAACAGCAGGCCTTGCAGGCCGCAGTTGAGTTCGGAGATCGCCGGAGCAAATAGCAGCTTTGCGTCAGGCAGACGGGCGGCGAGCCATGCGCCGGCATAGTAGGCTTCAGCTGGAACCTTGTCGCCGGAGTGGCGGACGGTAATGGTTTTGATTGCGCGTGCGCGCATGGCTGGATTTTCGAAGGTCTGAGCCACGATTTCGCGCCAGCGCGTGATGCGCGTCCACGCAAGATCCTTCACGCGCCAGCCTTCGTTGTGTGCCGTTTCAAGAAGAGCGAGGGCCTCGGTTGCCGAGGGCAGCGTGGAGCTATCGATAATCACCGACCGCGCGATGTGCAGCAGCGGTTGGAACTCCGGCATCTTGATCAGTTTGCCGCAGCGCAGCCATAGAATCACGGGCAGATCGGGCACGGTGAGGCCGAGCATCGCGGAGTAAACATCACTTAGTCGCGACTTAGTGGCGGAGATTTCAATCTGGTCGCAGCAGATCTGCTGGCGGCGGCCGAAGGGCATCCAGCATTGGGCGAACACGCGCGATTCGAGCTTCGGCTCTTCTTCGTTGAGCACGCGCAGAACAATGGCCCGGCTGGGGTGCTCACGCATCAATTCGGCGAGGGCCTCGCCGGCCTCTTCGACATCGTTGGAGCCTTCGCAGGCGACAATCAGTGTCATTGCGCAGGCACGCAGCACGCCTTCTTCGTGGCCGAGATCGACCCATAGTTTCGTGAGTTCGCGCAGAATCTTTTCCGGTTGGACAGCCGAGGTCATTATGGAATCCTCCAAGTGTGACCGCGCGCGGCCAGCATGTCATCGGACTCCTTCGGCCCCCAAGTGCCTGCGGCATAGTTGGGGAAGGGAAGGTCCTTGCGTTCGGCCCAGCTGTTGATGATGGGCTGAACGACGGCCCAACTGGCCTCGACCATGTCCTGCCGCGTGTACAATGTGGGGTCGCCGATCATCGCATCTACCAACAGTGTTTCATAGGCGGCGGGCGTTCGCATGCCGAAGCTCGAGCCGTAGTTGAAGTCCATGGAGACGGGGCGCAACTTCATGCCGCCGCCGGGCTGTTTAGATGAAAAGCGAAGTGAGATTCCTTCTTCCGGTTGGATGCGGAGGATCAATAGATTCGGCCGCGCGGTGTCTTCGGTTTCGGTAGCGAAGAGCGAATGCGGCACGGCGTTGAAGCGGATTGCGATGTCAGTCACGCGCTTGGGCATGCGCTTGCCAGAGCGAATGTAAATCGGCACGCCGGCCCAGCGCCAGTTGTCGATCATCACGGTGACGGCGGCATACGTGTCGGTGTTGGAGTTTGGATCGACGCCTGCTTCCTCGCGGAAACCGGGCACTTCCTTGCCGCCGATGCTGGCCTTTCCATACTGACCGGCCACGGCGTTGGCGGCCACTTCCGATGGCTTCAGGATTTTGATGGAGCGGAGCAGTTTGGCGCGTTCGTCACGAACAGCGTTGGCTTCAAACACCGCGCTGGGCTCCATGGCGACGGTGGCCATCACTTGAAGCAGGTGGTTCTGAATCATGTCGCGCAGTGCGCCAGCTTCTTGATAGTAGCCGCCGCGGCCTTCGACGCCGATCGACTCCGCCGCGGTGATTTGAATGTGGTTGATGTAGCGCCTGTTCCACAGCGGTTCGAAGATGCCGTTGCCGAAGCGGAAGGCGAGGATGTTCTGGACGGTTTCCTTGCCGAGGTAATGATCGATGCGATAGATCTGCGACTCTTCGAAATGCTCGTGCAGGGCGTTGTTCAGGACCAGGGCGCTGTCCTGATCGTGGCCGAAGGGCTTCTCAACAACCAGCCTGCGCCAAGCGTTGTTGACCTGTTTGGCAAGGCCCACTTTGCCTAAGCCTTCGGCGGCTCTGGCGTAGTAACTGGGCTGCGTGGAAAGGTAGAAGAGCGCGTTGCCTTCGGTGTGACGCTCGACTTCGATCTCTTTGAGCCTCGCGGCGAGGGCGGTGTAGGCCGCGTCGTCATTGACGTCGCCGGCCACATAGAAGAGGCCGCGTGAGAAGTCGTCCCACAGGGCTGCATCGAAGGGCGAGTCCTCAAGAAACTGCTGCACGGACTCGCGCATCTTTTCGCGGAAGGCTTCATCGGTCATCGCCGTGCGCGACATGCCGATGATGGCGAAGCCCGGTGGAATGCGCCGTTCATAGGCCAGCCGGTAGAGGGCCGGCAGCAGTTTTCTTTTCGTGAGGTCGCCATTGGCGCCGAAGATAACTACGGCGCACGGTGGGACGTGCCGTTCAAACCGCAAGGGGTCCTGGAAAGGATTCGTCTCGGCCATGAATTCCAACATAACACGGAGCTGTGTTACGGTACGGATACAATGAGTGATTTGCTGGCAGTGATGGATGACCTGTTTTTCATGGTGAAGGTGCAGGACGGAGCGAAACGCGCAGGGATGGCGCTGCGTGTGGTGAAAACGGAGGCCGATGCGGTGGCGTCGACGGCAGGCCTGGTGGTGGTGGACCTGAATTGCAAGGCGGTGGATCCGCTGCGGTTGGTGGCGGCCTTGAAGGCAGAAGGCAGCACGCGGCGCGTGATTGGATATGTTTCCCATGTGCAGACAGAGCTGCGCCAACAAGCGTTGGACGCAGGTTACGATGCGGTGTATCCGCGGTCGGCGTTTTCGTCTAAGTTAGTGGAGATCCTGCAGACGCACTCGTAGCGTCACGTCAGTTACTTTGCCGGGCAAGCGTACGGCGAGCTTGTGCGTTCCGGCGTTCTGGTTTTGCGGCTTCGGCGGCGTGGTGCTGATGACCTCAAACACCGCATTGGCGGGGCTTTCGATTGTGGCGGTGAGCTTCTTTCCGTTCTTAGTAAGTTCGGCTTTGCGGCCGTTCACGGTTACATCGGCTTCGGTAACCATGCCCCATAGGAAGTCGACCGGATTGTTGGCCTGGGCTGTATCTTCGATGGTTACCACATCGCCTTTCAGCGAGGCGGTGCGGTAGTAACTCTTGAACTTCTTTGGATAGGCCGCGGTCATGTCGATCTTCAGCGAGGTGTGCTGGTAATTGACGATGGGGGCCTTGGCGCGTGGGTCCTGATTTTCGTTATCGACTAAGACCGTGTTGTGCGATTCGGTGCGCAGGCGGTAGTATTCGAAGCGCTTGGCGCCGAAGTACGTGGGGAGGTTGTAGTCGTCGCCGCCGAGGTCGGAGGCCCAGCGGACGCCTTGCGAATCGAGCACGAAGGAGCCGAGATCGAGGTGGCTGTGGTTGGCGCGGTTGTCGCCGCCTTTGATGGCGAACCAGGTGGCGTTGGGGTCGTCCCAGGTGGAGCGGAGGAACGCGACGTCGACGCCGTGGTTTTCTGGTGCGGGGGCGGGGGGACGGACGGCTCCATCCACGCGCTTCGCTTGGGACGGAGCCGTCAATCCCCCCTCGGCTGCTGAATGCTGTTGGCCATTAAAGAACGCGTCTGGAGGCCAGTTGGCGGCTTGCGCGCTTTGCGATTCCGTTGGGTACCAGGCGAGGTTGAGGGCTTGCGGATGGTTGGCTTTTTCGAGCAGGCGGAGTTGGTGCCATGCGTAGACGGGTTGCTTGAAGCGGCGGGCGAGCCAGAACATGCCGGGGGTCTCTTCGATGCCGCTGCCGGCGTCGGCGTAGTTGAAGGTCTTGCCGGCGGTGCCGCTGGAGTAGACGCGGAAGTGCCCGGCGCGGCTGAAGCCTTCGATGTCGGAGAGGCCGAAGTCCTTGCCCAGCGCGGTGTCGAGCGCGGCCAGCATATAGACGGAGTAGCGCGTGGCGTAGGCCCAGTAGCCGGGGCCTTCGTTCCAGCCTCCATCGGGCCCATAGGATTTGATGGCGCGGGGGATGGAGGCGAGGGCGTAGTTGAGGATCTTGGCGCTGAGGGCGGGCTCTTCGTCGGCGATAGCGAGGGCTCCGAGCGACATGCCCGCGTTGCAGACCTGATTCCAGTTGTGGGTGACGATGGTCCACCAGCGCTGGGCCTTGTAGATTTCCAGCGACTGGTTGACGCCGAGTTCAACGATGGCCTTCTTGATAATGGCGCGGTCTTCGGGCTGGAGGTCGTTATAGAGCCAGTCGTAGCCGATGGCGAAGGCGTGGGTCATCTCGGCTGTATCGAGGAAGTGTGAGGGGTTCCAATCGGGGAAGGCCGCGGCGGCGCGCAGTTCCTTGACGGCGCGGTTGAGGTATTGGGGATTGCGGTCGAGGCGGTAGAGGAGGGCGAGGATGTAGATGCGGTCGACGGCGCGACGGCTTTTATCGAGCAGGCGCGGGCCGATGAGGACGTGCTCAATGGCTGGCTGCTTTTCGATGGTGGCGGCTTCGGCGACTAGCTTGAGATAGAGGGCTTTGGCCTGGGGATTGGTCAGGATGAGGTGATGGATGCGGGGGAGTTCGGAGTCGGGGAGGATGAGGCGGGGGTGGGGTTTGCGTAGGGTTTCGAGTTGGGCGTTAGCCAGGGCGGGGAGGAGGGTTATTAAGATATAAAGATATTTTGGCATTGTATTGGGCTATGGTTGTATTATTGCTCATCGGCGGGACTGAAGTCCCGCGCAGGCTGAAGCCCGCCCTACCTTTCGAAATTCATTGAGATGTGGGCCAGGCGCGCTAATTTTTTGGCGGCGGCTTCGGTGTCTATGGATTCGGCGGCTAGTTTCATGCCTTCTATGAAGTCGGCGGCTTTGCCTGCGGCCACTAGGGCAGCGGAGGCGTTGACCATTACTATGTCTCGTTGCGGGCCTGGTTGGCCTCCTAATATTGCTCGGGCTATGTCGCAGTTGTGTTGGAGATTTTCGCCCTTCAGGTCTTCGGGCTTGGATTGCTGAACTCCGAAATCCTGCGGGTGGACTTCCTTTCGGCTGACGTTGGTGCCTTTGATTTCGTACATAAGCGTGGGGCCGGTGGTGGTGATTTCGTCGAGCCCGTCGCGGCCGTGGACGACGAAGGCGTGCATCATGCCGAGGCGTCCGAGGGCGATGGCCATGAGACCGGCGGCTTCGGGCGAGGGGGCTCCGATGAGTTGGGCCTGGGCTCCGGCGGGATTGGTGAGTGGGCCGAGGAGGTTGAAGGCGGTACGGGTTTTGAGTTCGAGGCGGGCGGCCTGGGCGTTCTTCATCGCCGGGTGGAGGACGGGGGCGTAGAGGAAGCCGATGCCGCATTCGCGGATGCAGAGGGCCATCTGTTCGGGCTTGAGGTTGACGTTGACGCCGAGGGCCTCGAGGACGTCGGCACTGCCGCAGTGGGAGCTGATGGAGCGGTTGCCGTGCTTGGCGACGTGGACTCCGGCGCCGGCGACGACGAAGGCCGCGACGGTGGAGATGTTGAAGGTGGAGAGGCCGTCGCCGCCGGTGCCGCAGGTGTCGATGAGGAGCTGGTCTTCGAGTTGGGGGTCGACGCGGAGGACTTTGGAACGCATGGCGCGGGCGAAGCCGTAGATCTCGTCGGCGGTCTCGCCTTTCATTTTGAGGGCGGCGAGGAAGGCGGCCAGTTGGGCGGTGGAGGCCTCGCCTTCGAGGACGATGGACATGGCCTCTTCGGCATCGGCGGCGGAGAGGTTTTCGCGGGCCATCACGCGATGGAGGAATGAGACGAATGACATGGGTACGTTCCTAGTGTAATGGTTGGCGGCGTCGTGGTGGGCAAACGGCAGGGCGAGTGCCACTCGCCCGCAGAATGCCATTCTGCCCCACATCGGGCAGAGCGCGGCCTTGGGTAGGAACCCAAGAAGTGAAAACTAACCCGGGAACCCAAGAAAGGTGATTTATCCACAGGGTAACGGATTGGTGGGGAATGGGTTGTTGGTGCTTGGGTTGGGCTTGGGGTACCCAAGGATTTTGGGGTGTTTGCGGACGGTAAAAAATGGCATCTCATAAGAGGCTCCTCGTATGATTTCTAACATGGTGGGGGTAGGGAGTTGAGGGGCGGATTTTTGTAAGTGGTGCAATTAAGAGAAATAAAGATCTTAAAAGCGTGTGATTGACTGATCGGGCTGGGCATTCAATCATAATAGGGTGTGTTGAGCGGCTGAAACTGACTATTATGAGGGCTAGCGGTGGATGGTGATGGAATTGCCGGAGCCGAGACTGCTGGCGGCCGCATTTTCGGATTGCGCGATACGGTTTTAGGCTGAAGGTGGCAGGGGAGAATTTCGATGACCATTACATTGACCGATGAGCAGTGGCGGAAAGTCCAACAGTTCATTGATGCGGGTGTGATTACGAGTGTAGAGGATGTTATCGATGCTGGATTGGAGGCGATTGGGTTTCCGATGCCGGCGCCGCTAGACGACCCCAAGCCGCGGCCTGCGACGGCGGAGGAGTGGAAGAGGGAGTTGCATGAATGGATCGAGACGCATGGAAACAAGGATGGGCCACCTTTGTCGGATGAGGCAATTAGCCGGGAGTCGATTTATGAGGATCGTGGTTTGTAACTTTAGAGTGAGCGTAATCCCTCCCCCTCGCCTTTTTCGAATAAGTTCAGATAAACTGGGGCATAACCATGCTGCTTACCGTTAAAGACGCTTGTGAATTGCACCCGATGACTCTCGATTATTCGATGAGTGAGCAGGTGGAGAATCTCTCGGATGTCATCACCGCGACGGCGATCCATGCGCAGGAATTTTTCGCGAAGAACTACGTGACAAAGGGCATGGAGACCCTGTTGAATCAGGGGCTGCGGCGATTGGGTGGGAAGTCTGACCAAGCGGTGTTTGAACTGAAGCAGGCGATGGGCGGAGGCAAGACGCACTCAATGGTGGCTCTCGGCCTGCTGGCGCGCGATGCCGAGCTTCGCAGTTCTGCGTTTCCGGAAATTGCCCGTGATGCCGCATTCGGGAACGCCAAAGTGGTTGCCGTAAATGGACGCCTGGGATTTGAAGAGACCTTTTTGTGGGGCGAAATCGCGAATCAGCTCGATAAAGGTGCGCAATTTTCGAAATTCTGGCGCGACGGAGCGAAGGCCCCATCAGAAAAGGATTGGCTCGAACTGATTGGAGATGAACCCACACTGATTCTGCTGGACGAATTGCCGCCCTACTTTGACTATGCCGTAACTCGTGTTGTCGGCGATGGCAATCTGGCCCAGGTTACAACTTACGCACTTTCGAATCTGCTTTCCGCCGCGTTGAAGATGAAACGCTGCTGCATTGTGGTCTCCAATTTGTCGGGCAGCTATGAGGGCGCGTCGAAGCAGCTTCGGCAGGCGATCCGGAACTTCGAGCAGGAGGCCAACCGGCAGGCACGAGCGGTTACCCCGGTTGAGTTGGCGAGCCAGGAGATCTATGAGATTCTGCGCAAGCGGCTGTTCAAGAAGATGCCGGACAAATCCGTCATCGATTCGGTGGCATCGGCCTACGCGGGGGCACTTTCGGAGGCGGTTCGCTCCAAGTCCGTGGCAAAGAGCGCGGAACAGATCGCAGAAGATGTCCATGGGTCTTATCCGTTTCACCCATCGGTGAAACACGTGGTGGCATTGTTCAAGGAAAACGAGAGCTACCGCCAGACGCGCGGGCTGATGCAGTTGATTTCCAAGATGATCAAGTCAGCCTGGGCTCGGCCTGTCAATGACGTCTTTCTGATCGGTTGCCAGCATCTAAATCTCAACCTGATGGATGTGCGGGAGGAGATCAACAAGATCAGTAACCTTCAAGGGGCCATTGCCCACGATGTGGCTTCTGCCGGGGCTTCCGTTGCTGAGACAGTGGACGCGCATAACCAGAACGACGCGGCCTCGCAGTGCGCGGCGCTGTTGCTGACTGGTTCACTTTCCGAGTCCGTGGATGCGGTCAAAGGCTTTTCGAAACCGCAGATGCTAGAGTACCTGATTGCTCCAAACCGCACGGCGATTGAGTTTCAAGATGCGTTCGAGGCGCTGAAGGCAGACGCGTGGTACCTGCATCGTAAAGAGAATGATGCTTACTACTTCTCAAATATTGAAAACCTGCGGAAGCGCATCGAAAATAGGGCCATCAGCGCGCCGCAACCGAAGATCGATCAGGAGATGCGGCGGCGTTTGGAATTGATCTTCCGTGCAGAAACTAAGATTGCCTACCAGGATGTGCAAGCATTGCCGAAAATCGACGAGATCCGGCTGAATGGTCCGCGCGTTTGTCTGGTGCTGAGCCCTGACAGCAAAGTTCCACCGGCCGAGGCGCAGGAGTTCTGGAAGTCTGTGACGGAGAAGAATAACTTTTGCGTCGCGACTGGCGATGGATCGAACCTGGGCAGCCTGGAAGAGAAGACGCGGCGGATATGGGCGATTGTGCGAGTGCTGGAGGAGACTGGCGGCGACAAATCGCCCCATAAATCGGAGTTAGACGACGAAGCCGAGCAGGCCGAGTTGGAGTTTAATGCTACGGTGGTGAGCCTGTTCAACCGCGTCTACTATCCTTCCAAGACCGGGCTGATCGCGGCGAAGCTATCTATGACGTTTGCAGGCAACCATTTTCGCGCCGAGGAGCAGATTGAGAAGGCTCTGGCGGACGTAGGGGTTTCAAAACTGTACCGGACCGTGGATGACCATGTTGAGGCGCTGTTGGATCGCGCCGAGGACATGTTGTGGCCTGCGGGTGGCGACCGCCGCGTGCCATGGCGGGATGTGGTGAGCCGGTCCATTTCTAACGAGCGCTGGCCCTGGCTGCCGCCGAAGGGTTTGGAGGAACTTCGCAAGCAGGCTGTTGGGCGGGGGCGCTGGCGCTACTCCGAAGAAGGCTACATCGAAAAAGGCCCCTTCCCCAAGGCGAAGACGCGCGTGCTCGTTTCGGAACGTGATTACAAAGAGGAGAGCGGAAAGGCGACTCTTGAGGTGATGCCGCGCGATGCGGGGCAGCATGGACGAGTGCATTTTGCAAAGAGCCAGGCAGTTACTGCGGATAGCCCGTGCATTTCGGACTCGGTGTTTGAGACCGATGACACGGTGCTGTGGTTCCTGGCCGTTGACCCGGACAACGCGCACGAAACCGGCGAAGCGATGCGCTGGGAGAACCGGCTCACATTGACGCACCAACCCTCTAATCTGCCGGGAGGGAAGCGGCGAGTCGAGCTATCGGTCAAGCCGCGTGGCGTTATCCGCTGGAATACGACGGGCGCGAATCCCAAGGAAGGGACTGTTTATAATGGCCCAATCGACATCAAAGGCGACGCGGAGACCACCGTCTATGCGTATGCTGAGGATCAAGGTGTTTCCGCGCTGCGAAATTTTGTTATTCCGCGGGTTGACCAAGCTGGTCCTTCACTGGTAAAAAACAAGCCCGCACGGCTGCGGAAAAAGCTGGATTTCCGGGGAAGCACGGAGACGTATGCAGTGCTGGTGAACCTGGAGGGGCTCCAAGCAAGCATGGCCGGGGGCGTTTCGCTGACGATTGGGGAAGGGGCGAAGGCGATCACCACCCGTTTTGGTTCTGACACCAGTATTCAAGGAGAGGTGGTTCGCAAATTCATTGACGAGGCACGCAATGCATTGGCAAATCCAACTGCTGACGTTGTGCTTCGGTTGGAGGACTTGATGTTCCAAAGCGGTCATGATCTGGAGACGTTTGCTGAGAAACAAAAGCTGGATGTTACTACGGGGGAAGTGGAGCAGTAATGGATACGGTAGGATTCGGCTGCCCTGAAACGACGGACCCGCACCGCTTTGAGGTGAATATTCCGGCTGGGCGAACCGGCGTGGTGAGCATTGAAGAGCACTACGGCATCAAGGCGGGTATCGATGGCCTACCAGAAGTGTCAGAGCGGTGCTATTTGCCGAGGGCGATCTGGACAATGATTGCCGAAGACGTGAAACGGGATTTCAACGAACGTCTGCGGGCGAAAAAACTGACTGCTGGCCGCTGGGTGGTTGGCGTCAACAAAGTGGAGCGGCTGTTGGGCAAGGAGCTTCTGGTGCTCGCCTGGGCGGTGGAAAAGGCTTCGCCCGAACTGGTGCCGAATGCCATCCGCAACTGGGTAGGGCTGCGGCCCGAGGAGCGATGGTGGCTGTTTGCGGTGACCGCCGCTGCCACCGGGTTTCCTGAACATGGCGAGGTGGGCTGGAGGAAGGCGCTGCGGTTTGCGTTGACGGAGAACCCGCTGGCCGAAGCGATGCCGGAGCGGAACCCAGAGGCGTCGCAGAAACGAGCGCGCCTGAATCGCGGGAAACCGGAGCCCGTGAGCGAATCGCTTTTGTTGTTCCCTATTGAGAATGAAGATCAGTCGCCTTTTCTTGCGGCAGGAGGGAAGGGGCAATGAGCGTTGTTCCCTTCGCGTGGCGCGACCGTAAGAGCCTGATTGAGCGGCTGCTACCAGCGCAGAAGATCTCGGCGGAGGCGCAGAAGGAGCGCAAAGCCGGGGCGGGCCAGACGTTGACGGCGCTTGGCAGTTACTGGAAAGGGCGCAAGCCTTTGATCCTGGTGAAAGCTTGCGTTCTGGGCGCGCTGCTGCCGGTGACAGAGGATGCGGAAGCCGATCTGTCAATTTTTGAGAAGTTGATGGCGATTGACGACGAGGCCTTTCTCCGGAGAGGGTTCCGGCCTTCGTGCGAGCAACTGGTGGAGCGACTTTCGGAAAGGGGGGAACTGTCCGCTGATGAGGCGGCGATGCTTTTCGAAGTGCGAATGGGGAAAGAGATACTACCGTTCCAGCTTGCCGATCTGGAAAACCTTGGCAAGGGGCGCTTTCTGCAATGGAAGAAAGATGCTGGCCATGCACGGCATGAGTTGGAGTTAAGGTGGGTCCAGAGCTTTAGCTATTTGGAGCGCGTTGCCGGGGCCAAGCGGCCTGAGGAGTTGGACCAGGAGGAGCTTTTTGCGCCGGTATGGGATGAGGTAAATCAGCATCTTGGCACGAATGCTTCCAGCTTTCCAGCGTTGATGGAGCAGCTTGGGGCTCAGCGGTTTGGGAAGCGGCCAAGGGTGGGCGATACGTTTTGTGGTGGTGGTTCGATTCCATTTGAGGCTGCGCGAATGGGATGCGATGTCCATGCTAGCGACATGAGCCCGATTGCATGCATGTTGACTTGGGGGGCGATCAACATTATCGGTGCCGACCCTGCGACTCTTCATAAATTAGAAAAGGCGCAGCGTGAGATTGCGGGAATAGTTGATAGAGAGATTTGCCGTTTAGGCATTGAGCATGACAGCGATGGAAATCGAGCCAAAGTGTTTTTGTATTGCCTTGAGACTCGATGCCCTCAAACTGGATGGATGGTACCCTTAGCTCCAAGCTGGGTGCTAAGTACAACGCGCAATGTGATTGCCAAGTTGGTGCCAACACCAGAAACGAAGAGTTTCCGAATCGACGTCGTAACAGGTGTTGATGCCTCGGAGATGGAAGCAGCTGCCGAGGGTACAACGAGGGACGGCGATTTGGTATACCAGCTCGATGGTGAGACTTACAGGACACCGCTGAAAACGATCCGTGGCGATTACCGATTGGCGGATAAGTCAGTTGGAAACAACCTTCGCCAGTGGCAGAAGCAGGACTTTGCTGCTCTGCCAGGTGACATATTTCGGGAGCGGCTTTACTGCATTCAGTGGATTACTAGGGATTCGGTTGGTCGGGGCCGGCAAGAAACTTATTTCGCCTCAGTGACTGATGCCGACTTAGCTCGCGAGGAACAGGTCGCAAAACTTGTCGCGGACCAACTCAATGGTTGGCAATTAGCTGGGTTAGTGCCAGATATGGTGATTGAACCTGGTGAAAAGACCGATGAGCCGATTCGAACACGTGGATGGACGCACTGGCATCACTTGTTCAACGCGCGCCAACTTCATTTCTTCGCTCAATATATGGCACATTTGAAGGATTATCCCGAATGTGAACAAGGGCTAATTGGAATCAAGTTGGCATCGCTCACCGACTATGTTAGTCGGCTCGTTCGTTGGACTGTGGCTTCCGCCCATAAGTCTGGAGGAGGCCGAGAAGTTCCCGCAAATGTGTTCTCAAATCAGGCACTGAACACCCTTTACAACTATGCTTCGCGTTCGTGGGGCAGCATCAACAGCATTTACTATACAAAGTTGAAACCCAACTCAATCAATGTAAATGCCTCAGTGAAGCCAGCATTGGCCAAGAATGTTGCGAATCGCTGCGACATATTTATAACCGACCCTCCTTACGCTGACGCCGTTTACTATCACGAAATTACAGAATACTTCATTGCCTGGCTTCGAAAGAATCCTCCGACGCCATTTCAGGATTGGGTATGGGACAGTCGACGAACTCTTGCAATAAAAGGTAGCGGGGATGATTTTCGTAGGGACATGATCGCGGCATACAGCGCGATGGCGCAAAAGACGCCGGATAACGGTCTGCAAATCGTCATGTTCACGCACACCGACGCCGGAGTGTGGGCGGACATGGCGTCCATTGTCTGGGGAGCCGGACTCCAGGTAACCGCAGCCTGGTACATCGCGACTGAGACAACGTCAGAGTTAAAAAAAGGTGGGTACGTTCAAGGCACTGTTCTATTGGTTATGCGCAAGCGGTTACAGCAGCAGAGCGTGTATCGGGACGAACTGGTGCAAGAGGTCCGCGCCGAAGTGGCGCAGCAGATTGAAACGATGACCGGACTTAATCAATTCGCCAAGGGGGCCGGGCGGTCGGAGAATCTGTTCGAAGATCAGGACCTGCAGATGGCGGGGTACGCCGCCGCATTGCGCGTCCTTACCGGCTACAGCCGGATTGATGGGCAGGACATGGCGGCCGAGGCGCTGCGGCCGAAGCAGTCGGGCGGGCGCGATCTGGTGAAGGATATTATCGACTTCGCCGTCCAGGTGGCGAATGAGCACCTAGTATCAGAACAATGTAATTACGGAACATAATGCTTACTCAGTTTGCGGTCCGCCTTTTGACGCGTAAACGTCCACTCGATGCCTCGCTTTGCAGCGTTTCTCTGCTGCTGCCAGGACTGCAGTTCGGCCTGTAACAG
>CAIRSA010000214.1 GCA_903881085.1 uncultured Acidobacteriia bacterium | reverse complement strand
AGAGGGCACTACGCATGCTAGCCGGACGCTCACGACAAGACGCACAGCATTCGCTTCGATCTTCCCACCAGCCTTGTCCAGCGACAGGCATTGGAGCTTACCAACTGCCAAACCGCCAGACCAATCGAGCACGGCTGATCGGATCGAGCGACTCTGGGAGCAGATTCAGGCTGACGATGCTGTGCTCAAGAAGGAATTTGAAGAGAGTCTGAGACTGTCTGGAGAGATCAATCTACACCTTCAGACTTTTGCGGCTTAGGCGAGAGCGATCCGTGACCGTACATCCAAAAGGATCGCTGATTCCCAGGCTGGCCAATCCACGTAGCTGGTGTGGGGATGGCGACGAAGGCAAATGCTCAGGCGTGTTAGATCTCCGCCTACTTCGTGACCAGCAGCTTCGGCAGGTCAATCGCTTCGCCATGTTTCAATTTCTTGATGTTCGTCACAGCCAGCCGGATCGATCCTTGAATTTCGTCGGCCTCTCATGAATGGGCGACGGTAATGTCAATGATGGGTGAATGTTGGTATGCTCGTATCGGATGCCGAGGCGACCCCAGTGGATGCTCAATAGTAGAAGTGGGTTATATCAGTTTGCGGACAACAGGTTTCCAGGTGCCAAATAGGTGCCACAGACCCACAAAAATAGATAAACATTTGTTCTTTAGGCACCTGTGGGCCGCGGTGTACTCCTAAGTTGTTAACAACTTGCAACATGCAGTCGTCCAAATCCCACCAGTCTCCCCAAACTTCTTATCAATTCGTGTCTTAAACTGTTTTAGTCCAGTCTGCCGATCTTGTTGCGTACCGCACTCGGGGTGTGTCACTCTGACATCTATGGCAGAACCTCTTACGATTATCGAAACCGACGGCCCCGTTGTAGGCACTCGAATCCTTACGCTCAGCGGGCCTTGCACCTTGAGTGAGTTGTTTGAGTTTAAGAGCATTCTGCGCGCAAGGACCGCGCCGGTTACGCTGCTGGATCTGACTCAGGTTCCGTATATGGATTCCGCCGCGTTAGGACTGATCATCGGGCTGCATGTGGCCTGCGAGGCGGAACACCGAAAGTACGCGCTGATCGGGGTTTGCCCGAGAATCAAGACGCTGTTCCAAGTGGCCAAGGTGGATAGTTTTTTGATTACGGTCGACACGGTCGATGCGGCATTGGCGGGGGTTTAACCAGGAGAAGCCGGTGTTGCGCGACCGCTCCCTCGTGGTCGCGGCTCGGATACAGTGGTACGGCAGCGGCCGCAGGGGAACGCCCATCCCCAATGGGAGTGAAATGTGATTTATTTTGAAACTATTACATTGAGCCTGTCCGATTAATCCGGTACAATTCCTAGAGTGCCGAACGAATCGTAGAATGGATTAGGGTGGCGTGATCGCCTATGGTCTTGTGGTGAAACTCTATTACCGGCTGCACAGATTTATATTCCCGTGGATCGTTCTGATTACAGGAACAGTTTGGGGGTTGGACCCAAGCAAACAGATCCACGAGTACCAGTATGGGTTGTGGGAGGAGACCGAAGGCCTTCCGCACTATAGCATCAATGCGATTACGCAGACTCGCAACGGATATCTGTGGCTAGCCACGTACTACGGTGTTGTCCGCTTCGACGGCAAACAATTCACACCCTTCGACAGGCTAAACACGCCTGCTATTAAAAGCAATCAGATCTGGTGTCTTGCGACTGGCGCCGATGGCACGCTATGGGCCGGTAGCGCGGCTGGGTTGCTGCGGCTAAAAGACGGCGAGTGGAAGCAGGCGGCCGAAGATAAGCTCGGCAATGAGTCGGTGCGCAGCTTGTTTGCGGCCCCGAATGGCGAGTTGTGGATTGGGACCGCACAGAACGGCGCCTACGTTCTGCGGAATGGATCTTTTCAGCACATAGGTCCTGAAAAGGGGATGGCCCGCGCGCTTCAGATGGACGAATCGGGGAACATGTGGATCGGCACCGCCCATGGACTCTACAAATATCTAAAAGGAAAGCTGGAGTACCTTGGGGATCGAGGCGGAGCGCTGAGTGAGAAGATCCTGTCGCTGGAGCAATCGAAGGGCGGCCCATTATACATCGGCACTGAGGCGGGATTGGCGACGATGGAACGTGCCGATCCAACCAGCCTGCGCAAAGAAACGGCCTTTGCCGGAGAACTGATCTGGACGATACGTAAGGACCGCGACGGCCAGATTTGGATTGGCACGATTGGAAGCGGTCTTGCCAGATTCAGAAATGGAAAGGCCGACCGGTTCAGGAATCCGCGCAAGGCGGCGAGCAAGACGTTCACGGCTGTTTATGAAGACCAGGAAGGCAATCTGTGGTTCGGGGCGAGCGGCGGAGGGCTGGGACAGTTCCACAACGTTTCGTTCCACGCGTTTACATCGGAAGAGGGCTTGAACGGCGATCTGGTGCAGACGGTTCTGACTGCTCGAGACGGGACGATCTGGGTGGGATTCAATGATGCGGGACTGAATCATCTATCTGCCGCCGGAAGTGTGCTACGTTCTTACCGGAAAAAAGACGGTCTACCGAGCGATGCCATTTGGAGCCTCCATGAAGACCGCGCGGGAAACATTTGGGCCGGGACCTACAACGGTGGTCTGGCGGTGGTTGGTAAGCAAGGCGTGCAGGTATTCGGCAAGCAGGAAGGCATACCGCAGAAGGCGGTATTGGCGGTTGAGGAAGACAGAAAGGGTAACATCTGGGCGGGCACGATGGGCGGCGGATTGGTGGAGTTCGTGAATGGAAAACCAAGGCTCATCACCAGCAAAGATGGGCTGGCGGGGAACCATGTCCGGATCATCTACGAGGATCGCGGCGGGCGCTTACTAATCGGAACAGAAAAGGGGCTGAGCGTCTTAGCCAACGGCGCCTTCACTAACTACACAGTGAAAGATGGCTTGGCCGGCCCCTTCATTTTCTCCATTTACGAGGACGGCGACGGCACCATTTGGCTTGGGTCGTTCGAAGGCGGCTTGACACGCATGCGGGGAAACAAGCTGGTGCCGATTTCGGCGAAAGATGGTTTTCCAGAGGCCGCAATTTTTGGGATCGTAGAGGACCGGCTGGGGAATTTATGGATCAGTTCCAGTTCGGGAATTCAGCGTATCGCCAAGAACATGTTAAATGACTATGCCGACGGAAAGATCCGGCAAGTACACGCATCGGTTTTTGGAATCGCCGACGGATTGTTAAGCCGCGAGTGCAATGGAGGCCAACCGGCGGCCGCGGTATCGCATGATGGGCGATTGTGGTTCCCGACGATGAAAGGCCTGGCTGCTGTAAACCCGGCAAATTTGACCAGGAATCCGCTGGCGCCGCCGGTCTTTATTGAATCGGTTCGCGCCGATGGAAACTTCTATACAGGCCTTTCCCCGCTGAAATTGGGTGCGGGTACGCGGACGTTGCAGATTGACTATACCGGCCTGAGCCTGGTTGCGCCTGACAAGGTGCAATTCCGCTACCGGCTTACTCCATTCGATAAAGAGTGGGTGGAGGCAGGAACGAGGCGCACCGCTTTGTATACAAACCTGCCACCGGGCAAATACGACTTCCAGGTGATCGCTTCGAACAATGCCGGCGTGTGGAATGAAGGGGGCGCGTCGATTGAATTGGATGTGCAACCGTATTTTTACCAGAACGGCTATTTCATCATTTTATGCATCGCCCTTATTGCGGCAATTATTTGGTTTCTACATTCTGTCCGGCTACGCACTTTACGCCATCTGAACATGGAATTGGAAGAGCGGGTGGCGGAGCGAACTTCGCGGCTGGAGGAGTCCAACGGCGAGATGAGCGGCCTGATTGAAAACCTCTCAAAAGCACGGACGGCGGCAGAGGCGGCAAGCCGCGTGAAGAGCGAATTCGTGGCCAATATGAGTCACGAGATTCGCACGCCCTTGAATGGAATTCTGGGGCTGGTGCGGCTGACATTATCCACGCCTCTGACTGAGCAGCAGGAGGAATATCTGAGGCTGACGGCCCAATCGGCCGATTCCCTGCTCTATGTGCTCAATGACGTGCTGGATTTTTCGCGTATCGAAGCGGGCCATCTTTCGATCAATGCGGAACCGTTGAACGTTCGCAGAACGCTGGAAGACGCGGTGAACCTGTTGCGGCCGCGGGCATTGGAGAAGCAGTTGGAGATGGATTTCCTCTTGGACGATGCGGTGCCGCGGGTGGTGATTGGAGATCCTGTTCGCCTGCGCCAGGTGCTGTTGAATCTGATTGGAAATGCGGTGAAGTTCACACCCAGTGGATCGGTGTTCATCTGGGCTGGATTGGATTCGGAAAACGAATCGTCCCAGGGGCTGCGGTTTCGAGTCAGGGATACAGGCATTGGATTGAGTGCGGAGGCCAAGAAGATAATCTTCGAACCGTTCCAACAGGCCGATAGTTCAACAACACGAAGGTATGGCGGCACAGGGTTGGGACTGGCCATTTCGGCGAAGTTGGTGGAAGCAATGGGGGGTAAGCTCTGGGTTGAAAGCCAGGAGGGGGCGGGAAGTACATTTCAGTTTACGATCACCGCGCTGCGAGCCGGCAGCCATGAACTGCCCAACGACAAGCCACTGGCGCAACCAGTGCGTGCGTCACGGGCAATTAGAGTTCTGTTGGCGGAAGACAATCTGATCAACCAGAAGGTCGCGGTCAGTATTCTGTCGAAGATGGGCTGCCTGGTGGATGTGGTCGACAACGGGGCAAAGGCGTTGGCGAAACTTCTTGAATTCCGTTACGATCTCCTACTGCTGGATATTCAGATGCCTGAGATGGATGGCATTACGGCGATTCAAGAAATTCGAAGGTGGGAATTGCAAACCGGTGGGCACGTGCCTGCCATCGCGCTGACCGCGCATGCCATGGAAGGTGACGAGGAGCGGTGCCTGGAGGCTGGAATGGACGCCTATCTGTCGAAGCCGATTAATCCGGCGATGTTGGCTGCAACTATCGACCGGCTAACAGACGTTCCAGCAGGGCAGGGTTGAGCGGAGGGGCGGCACTACGAGCAGCGGCCGGAGGCGGGCTTGATTCGACTTAATCACAGATAGGGCAAGCGAATCCGCCCATGAGCGCTAAGATCGCCCAGAAGGCTGATTACCAATCGAATGCCACAGTTTTTTGATTGACCACGCGTGATAGGCAGGCGGCTGGATTATCCGAAGAATCCAAGTCGCATCCTTGTCTAGTCGCGGTAGGCACATCCGGTAACGGATGCCGCCGAGCCGGCCCGTGCCATCCATTGAAAGCTGCCGCCCTCCGCCGAGACCAGCCGGTTCCTCCTGTTGCCAGTTGACCAATTACTAACGTGCACGGCTCGGTTAATGGTTGCCTGCTGCTAATCGAGCCGCGCACGTTAGTAAGCGGTTCTTCGGGATCAATTGAATTTCCATTTCCCGGCCCAATTCCCCGTAGAGGTCAGGATGTCTGATCTTAGCGATTGTGGGCGATCCGCCTGTCAAAATTCGAGTTTCACACCCTCCTATAGGTACAGCCCGGTGTGAACATGCTTGCCGAATT
>CAIRSA010000213.1 GCA_903881085.1 uncultured Acidobacteriia bacterium | reverse complement strand
CTGCTACATAGTTTTTGCAAGTAGAACAAGATACTCCAGTTGACCGGATATTTTCTATGCATTGGGAAGCTGCGTCATTGAGGGCGAGGTGACCTTAAAGTTAGTCAGGGCAGGCAAATTGCCCGCCCCACCCTTGAAAACACCGCGGTGTCGAGTTTGGCGCCGACAATTCACCTGTGCAATTGGAAAAACTATGTGGCATTGGGCGATCCGCCTGTCCCAATCTAACTAGAAATCCAACCGAAAGCCCATCTGCATCTGCCGCGGGTTGCCCGTAATCTGGCTGAACGCCCCGGCCGTCGCGGTGTTGATATTCAGGTTCAGTGACCGGGCGAAGAAGTTCACGTGGTTAAGCACGTTGAATGTTTCAAAGCGTACCGTGCCCCAAAACCGCTCCGGCAGGCCGGGGACGTGGAATCGCTTCGAAATCGAAGCATCCACGTTGTACAACGACGGGCCGACGATCACATTGCGGCCGGAGGTGCCCAGACGGCCCTGATCCACAGCCACGGGCGCAAAGGCCAGCGGGTTGAACCAGCGCAGCGAGCGGTCGAGATAACTCGGGTCGCCGGTTTTCTGCGCCAACGATTGCCTGTCCGCATCGGATAGCTGCCACGAAACCCCAGGCACAACGTCGGGCCTTCCATTGAAGGTGCTGCCCTGCACCAGCGGCGTAGCGAAAACTCCGGTGCTCCACTGGGCGATGGCTCCAACAGACCAGTCGGCCAGCAGCGCCCTCGCCGCGGGGTTCCACTTTTTCCCGAACGCCGTCTGCCACAGGACATTGCCGCGCACGACGTGGCGCTGGACAAAGTCGCTATTGGCACGGTTCAGACGCAGATTCAAGCTGCGGATTGAGTTGTCTTCGGCAGCATTGCCAACGGCGCCGCCAAGATCGTCAAGGCTCTTTGCCCAGGTCCAATTGAATTGGTAAGAGAAGCCACGCGAGTAACGTTGACGCAGTTCAAACTGCATGGCGTGGTAGTTGGAATCGAAATTCGAGATGTACTCATTGATGCCGCCAAAGCGCGGATATACCAGGTTACCCGCGTTCAACTGCTGCTGGCCCATCAGGTGAGTGCCCTTGTTGCCGACGTACGAAAGCGAGACCGTCGCCTGGCGGAATAACATGCGCTCCAAGGTCAGGTTCCATTGCTGGTTATAGGCGTCATGAAAGTTGTAATCGAGCGCTGTTAATGCAGGCTTCGCCGTGACGCCGGCACGGAAGGGATTGTCGTTGCTGAGCGGATCAGCCACCGTCGAGTTTGCACCGGACGTGCCGCCGAAGGGAATCGAGGTGCTGTTCTCTGCGACGAACAGCGGTGCATAGGAATAGAAAATGCCGTAGGCGCTGCGAACCACAAAATCAGACCGGCTGTCGAGCAGGTAGGCAAATCCGATGCGCGGTCCGTAATTCTTCCAGTTGGTGCGCAGCAAGCGCTTTTCGTCCCACCCAACCGAAGTCGCAGTCACGATCAGATCCTTGTAGGCGTTGTACAAGGTTGGGTAGGCCGGGGGAGCGGCCGTGCCCCCTGGAGAAGCAACCACGATCTTGCCCTGTGCGGGGTCAAACGCCGAGGTCTGGCCATTGGTGTCGTACGGCGGGCGGCGAGCCTCCCAGCGTAGTCCGAGATTCACCGTCAACCGCGAGTTCACTTTGAAATTGTCCTGGAAAAAGCCGGCATACTCTTCTACGCGGATGTGCGCTTCGGGCGGAAACAAAGTGAGCGTACTGGAGGCTGGCAAGCCTAATAACAGATCGGCGGCGGAGTAACCAGTGGACATTGCGGCAGTTCGTCCGTTGTAAGTGAGCAGGCCACGTGGATAACCGATCTGTACGTAATTCACAGGAACGCGGCGGTATTGAAAGCCACCCTTCAGCTCATGGCGGCCTTTCTGCCAGGTGATAGAATCGGCCAGCGTGTAACTGCCATTTTCAAAGATCTGCGGCGTTGCGTCGCCGCCGATGTTAGTGCGGTAGCCCATGCCGAAAAAGGCGCCCGCGCCGGTGAATGTCATCGTCGGCAGCCGTTTCAACAAGGGCGAATCAGGCAGCGCCACGGGCTGCTTGATGCCCAGTTCCGAGATGAGGTCGCGCGCCGGATCGACGCTTTCATCTTCCTTTTGGAAATTCCAGCCAAAGCGGAATTCGTTCACCAGATTGGAGCGCAGAACAGAGGTCAGGCTGGCGACTCCGTTAGTCGCTTCTCGCGCCATGTTACCAACCAGACGGTAGGCGGCTTGTGTACCCTGTTGCTGCGTCAACCTTGATATGGTGTTGCGGAACGAGAGCGAATTGTACTGATTCAGTTGGTGATCAATGCGCGCCGTATATTGCGGTCCATTGGTGCTGGTGGGCCGGGCCGAGGCGAAGTTATTCAGATCACCTGCGCTATTGGGCAATTCATAGTAAGAGAGCATCGCAGCGGCAAACTGCGCGTTGACTCGATTGGGATTTTGCGGTGAGTCCGCCAGGTAGAAAGGATTGACCACGTTGGTTGAAGAGTAAATGGGCTGGCCGCTGACCGGTTTCCAGGCCATCGCCGTAGGGGTGGTTAGAGTCATCAACTTACCCGTGGCATCGTGCACGCCGCGGAAATCGCCGGTCTTCATCGCAGCCGTCGGGACGGTGAACAGGCCTTGGGCCGACCCTTCCAGCCGCTGCGCTTCGTAGTTAAAAAAGAAAAACGTTTTGTTGCGGAGAATGGGTCCGCCCACGCTGCCGCCGAACTGATTGCGCAGGAACGGGGGCAGATCGTTGGTACGACTGAAGAAGCTGCGGGCCTGCCCCATATTGCTGCGATTGAATTCAAAGAGCGAGCCATGCCACTGATTGGTGCCACTCTTCACCACGATGGCCATCTGAGTTCCGGCGCCGCCATATTCCGCCGTGGCGTTGGAGTTCTTCAGTTTGAACTGCTGGACGGCATCGACGGAAAGGCTGAAGCCGGATTGACCGCGGATTTCATCGCGCGCGGAAACACCATCCACAAGATAGGTGTTCCCATTGGGGCGGTTGCCATTCGATGCAAAATCACCCAGACCGGCATTCGTCACGTTTTTTAGCGCGCCTGCGGAAAGGTAGGCCAGGTCGAGCACGTTTCTGCCATCCAGAGGAAGGTCAAGAATCTGCTGGTTTTCGATCACGCTTTCCATAGCTGCGCTTTCGCGCTGGACCTGCGGGGCCAAGGCCTGCACGGTTACCGTTTGTTCGATGGAGGAAACGGACAGTTCGGCATCGACTCTGACGCGCGAATCCAAATCAACCTGCACTGCGGCAAACGACCGGCGCTGAAACCCAGGCGCGTCAATGGTTAAAAGGTACTGACCCTGCGTGACGGGAAAGAACGAGTAGAAGCCCTTGTCGTCAGTGGTAGCGCGAGCCTGCCAGCCTCGGCTGGAATCGCTGATCACAACCTGCGCACCATGCACAGGCGCGGCATGCGGATCCTGAACAGATCCTGAAATCGAACCTGCGGTGGATTGTGCCGCCAGCGGCATGGCCGGCAGGATGAACAGCAGAAACTTCGCGAATTGCATACGGGCAACTATATCACCACTTTTGCCGCATTAAAGTTTTTCCGCCCCGTTGCCGATTACAAGCGAACAAGAGGAACGATGGCGATCGAATTTACTTACAGCGGCCCCTCGGCTGGCGAAATTGGCAAAGACCTCGCTGAGGCAAATGATTTTAACGAAGCGGATCTGGCGCAGAACCGCGCCGGGCGCATCAGCGACCGCCAGGCAGTCAAGCTGGCTTTTCAGGCGCTACGACCGGTGTTCGCATCGGGCGGAACGCTGGCGTTCTGGCTGATCTTCAGCTGGATGATCCGCGAATTCGTTCCGGGCATTTTACAGATTTTCATCTTCAAATACGCCATGGCCGGATATTGGTCTGTAACGATCGCGGCGGTGGGCGCGTTTTTGATGGGTTTGCTGAACAGCAGCCGTTTGACGATCCTGCTGATTCAGGACCTGGCTCAAGGGAAATCGGCCATGATCGAAGGCCGCACCACCACCAGTTGGGAAGAGCGCCCCGCGCAGGGAACTTCCCGGTTATGGGGCATGAAGGAAGCGGTCTATAACTACTGCGTGAAGAACGAGTATTTTGAAGTGTCGCACGATGGCTTTGAGGTGCTGCACACCAAGTACGACACGATGACGCCATCGGCGAAAATCTATTACTCGCCAAAGAGTAAGATGCTGTTAGCTATTGAAGTGCGTTAGGCTTCGCGTTCAACGCGGTCTCAATTAAATCGGCCAACTGTTCCGCCGTGTAGCCGGCGCCTTCCACGAAGGCCGCCAGACGGCCGTCGCGGCCAATCACGGCTGTGGAATTCGAATGCGTGATGGCATAGTCTTCGGCCCAATAGAGTAACCCAAACATGGCCGCTACCGGCTTCACATCTCCGGTTAAAAATCGCCACTGAGCAGGATCCGCGCGCCATCGCCGCGCATAATCGGCAAGCACCGCCGGAGTATCGAACTGCGGATCCACCGTCACCGAGACTAGCGTCAATTCCCTGCCCGCAAACCGCTTCTGCAATCGGGCGAAGTTTGCCGAAAGGCGGGGGCACACCTCAGGCAAAGGGCAGCGGGTGTAGATGAAATCGATGGCAACTACGCGGCCACGCAGCGCAGAGAGTTTGAACGGGTGATTCAGGTGGTCGGTGAGTTCGAAATCCGGCACTGCGGCGCCAGCGGCAACCACCGGAGCCGGCAGGCGGATCTCGCCCAGATCCTGCTTGCGAATCTTAACGTGGCTGGCCTTGCCCTGGTGCAGATCGAATTCAATATGCGCGCCGGGTTGCAGGCCCTCCAGCTTATCGAAGCGGAATGGCATGGCCATGGCGGGCATGTAACCTTTGATCTCACGATGCGAGACAACCGCCGTGCGGGCTGCGGGATTCACCGAGACCACCAGACCATCGGCATGGTAGCGATGGGCGCAGCCAGCCAGCAACACAGTGCCGGAAACCGCCAGCCTAGTTGCCAAGCGTTTCATTGAGCAGTTTGGCCAGGCGAACTCCACCACGCTGCAACTGTAGACGCACAGAGGGAGCCGAGGCTTTGAGATACTCGTCACCCAGTTGAGCCGTCACGTTCTTGTAGACCACGTCGCGCGCGACATCGTGAGCTTCCCAAACCCAATCCTCAACGGTGCCCTGCGCCATGCGGTTGCGTTTGCCGCGCGACAACTTGAGGCTGCGCAACAGATGGTCTTCGCTGGTGTCAATGTGCTTCAACAGCCCTGAATCCCAGATGCTGTGCAGGTTCCAGTCCTCGCCGAAGAAGACGGCCTTTACGTCGTTGCCGCCGCGGTCATGCTTGTCGCCCGAGTGCAAGGGCTGATGCATGTCGCCCACGAAGTGGATTAGGAACTTCAACGCCTCGACGCGCTCGTCGCGATTGGCGCTGGTCTTCAGGGTTGCTACCAGCTCAGTGATCTTCGCAGAAACGCAGCCTTCTTTGGGGCAGAAAGTGGCGCTGGTGGCGCGCGGAGAGTCCACTGGAATGTTGATGTAGTGCCACGGGCCAGTTTCGCGCCGTTGCGAACGGATCTCGTCGGCCCACACGGCGACGTCGGCCATCGGCACGCCAAGCAATTCACGAACGGCCGCGCGGGCCTTCGGGTTCAGGTTGTTTTCGGCAATGCGCGCCACGGTGTGGTGGCCTACCGGGCCCCATCCGAAGGTGAGAGGGGCGATCATCAGCAGCAACAGGATGGGTTTCATAATTCAGAGTGGTGTTCGGCGATTCCGTAACGGTTCAAAGCAAATGCGCAACTCACGATGGCGATTCCGGCGGCAATCCATACCTGCCAGTGGGAGAAAATCCCATCCTTTATTGGAAACTCGCCCGTAAACCGCATGTCCGCAGCCAACCCCCACAAACCGAGGGCGAAAGCCATCAACGAAGCCGGCCACAAAAGTGCGGCAAGGGCCAGGGCGACTCGCGTGTTCTTTCGGATTGTAGGCTGGCGCTTTACGCCAGAGCCCATACGGATGCGAACAATCATTGATCGCTATAAATTCGTAGCAGCCACCAGTTTAACAATAAATTGCGATACAGTGTGTGGAGGCATTCTCTTCTCTATATAACTTTTGAAAGGATCTGTACAAACCACTATGCGTAAAGTAAGAACCGCAATTATCGGCACCGGCTTCATGGGAAGCGTGCATGCCGAAAACATCCGCCGCATCCCGAATGTGGAATTGGTGGCGGTCGCGGGCCTCAATGACGAAATGGCGCGCAGCTTCGCCGAGTCACTCGGAATCGAAAACTCCACAGGCGACTACAACACCATCCTCGCAGACAAATCCATCGACGCTGTCCACGTGCTGACGCCGAATGCACAGCACTTCCCAATGTCGAAAGCCGCACTGCTGGCAGGCAAAGCCGTGCTGTGCGAAAAGCCACTGGCAATGAGCGCGGCCGAAGCGCGCGAACTGGCCGATCTGGCCGATAGCCTTGGCCTGGCGAATTGCACCAACCACAACCTGCGCTGCTATCCGGTGGTGCAGCATGTGCGCAACCTGGTGGCCTCGGGCGAACTGGGCGACGTGCTGCATGTACAAGGCACGTATTCGCAGGACTGGCTGCTCTATGACACCGATTTCAACTGGCGCCTGGTGGCCAGTGAGAACGGTGCATTGCGCGCCATGGGTGACATCGGCTCGCACTGGATGGATATGATCCAGCACGTGACCGGACTTTCGATCACCGCGGTCTGCGCCGATCTGCAGACGTTCCACAAGACGCGCAAGAAGCCGAAGGTGGCGATCCAGACCTTCGCGGGCAAGACACTGCAGCCGGAAGATTACGACGAAGTGGCGATCGATACCGACGATTTCGGCGCGGTGCTGATTCACATGGGCGACCGTGCGCGCGGCGCTTTCACCGTCAGCCAGGTGGCCGCCGGGAACAAGAACCGCTTCCAGTTCGAAGTGTATGGCACCAAGGGTGGCGTGAGTTGGAACCAGGAACGGCCCGATGAACTGTGGATCGGCCAGCGCAATGATCCGAACAAGATCATCATCAAGGACCCATCGTTGCTAATGGGCGATGCCAAGGGCTTTGCTGATCTGCCGGGCGGCCATAGCGAAGGCTATGACGACGCGCACAAGCAGAACTATAAGCGTTTCTACCGCAAGGTGGCCGATCCGTCGGCGCCGGTGGAGTATCCGACGTTCCGCGATGGTTTGAAGGGCATGATCCTACTGGAGAAGGTGCTGGAAAGCCACAAGTCGCGCGGCTGGGTCGGGGTATAAGCAATTTGGACAGGCGAATCGCCCGTCCTACCCATGGAGCCGACGTGAGAGCCTGGGTAGGACAGGCGATTCGCCTGTCCATTTCCACAAATATAATCTTTGCCCCTGCGCCCAACTCTGTGTAATCATAATCCCTTATGGACATCGTATCGGGTAACCTCGGATGGATCGAAGTCATCTGCGGCCCCATGTTTTCAGGCAAGAGCGAAGAACTGATCCGGCGGCTGCGCCGGGCCAAGATCGCCCGCAAGCGCGTGCAGGTGTTCAAGCCGGAACTCGATAATCGCTATTCCAGGGAAGAGATCGTCTCGCACGGCGACTCGCGCATGAAGTCGGAAGTCGTGGTTAGCGCGTCGGAAATTCTCGGCAAGCTCGATTGGCGCACGCAGGTGATCGGCATCGACGAAGCCAACTTCATGGGCGAGGACGTCATCGAGGTAGCGCAGCAACTGGCCGACACCGGCAAGCAGGTTTTGATCGCCGGGCTGGACACCGATTTCATGGGCCGCCCGTTCCGCCCCATCCCCGACCTGCTGGCGCTGGCCGAATCGATCACCAAGACGCTGGCCATCTGCATGCGCTGCGGCAATCCCGCCAAGCACACGCAGCGCCTGGTGGAATCGGAAGACCTGATCGTAGTCGGCGCGGCCGGAATGTACGAAGCGCGCTGCCGCCGCTGTTTTGAGCCCGGCATGCCCAAACAGGACACGTTTGAGTTCGCGCGGCCTGTTAAAACATCTTAAGATTTACGGATTCCTGTAACCGATTGGCCTTCCGCCGCATTCTATGTATAAGTGGTAAACTGAAAAGATACACTGAGTTAAGGAAGGACAACCGTCGTGAGTGACCCGAACGCTATTTATCCGCATCAACATCCCCAGCCGGAAGGCTCTGGGCTGAAGTTCCCTATTTTGTTTGGCGCCATCATCGCGCTGGTTGGCGCGAATGTGTACCTGTTCCTTCAATTGGACAAGACACGCACCGACATCTCGAAGATGCAGGACGCCATGGCGGAACAGATCTCCAGCGTGCGCGAAACCTCGTCGGTCTCAACGCAAACCGCGAAAAAGAATATCGAAGTTCTGCAGGACAAACTGGAAGCCGCCAACCGGCAGGCTGCCGCGCTGACGGGCAAGGCCAAGGACGACGCAATCAAGAAGGCAGAGGAACTCTCGTCGAAGTTGGAAGTGGCGCAGAAGCAGCAGGAACAGCGGACCAGCGCCGCAATCAGCCAGGTGAAAGAAGAGAACAAGCAGGCCGTGGTGCAGATCGATGAAAAGATCGGCGGCGTGAAGTCCGATGTCGGCGCGGTGAAGACTGATCTGGCATCTACGAAGAGCGAGCTCGATAAGACCATCTCCAACCTGAAGTCGACGCAAGGCGACCTGGGCATGCAGAGCGGCTTGATCGCCACCAACTACAAAGAGTTCCAGGCGCTGAAGGCGTTGGGCGACCGCAACTACTTTGAATTCAATCTGGCGAAGTCGAAGCAGATGGCGCGCGTGGGCGATATCACAATGCAGTTGAAAAAGTCGGACCCGAAGAAGAACAAGTACACCGTGGAAATCGTAGCTGACGATCTGCACGTGGAAAAGAAAGACAAGAACGTGAACGAACCGGTGCAGTTCCTGGTGGCTAAGGGCGGCCGCATCCCGTATGAGATTGTGGTCAACAAAGTCGGTAAAGATGTGATCAGCGGCTATCTGGCAACCCCGAAGGTCCAGGCCGCGCGAAATCAGTAAGCTGTATGGCGGGACTGAAGTCCCGCGCAGACTAAAGTCCGCCCCACATGTATAATTATGCAGGTGGGGCGTTTTTATTTATTGCTGAGCATTTCCCTGCATTGCGCTGGCGCGCAGACTCCCGTCGAGCGCCTGTTCGCAGACCGCTGCCTGCCTTGCCATGGCGGCGCTTCCACCCTCAGCGATTTCAATGTTTCCACCCGCGTGTCACTGCTGAAGGGCGGGAAACAAGGCCCGGCCCTGGTTCCTGGGAAGGCCGATGCCAGCCGATTGTACCAGTTCGTCGCATCGGGCAAGATGCCGCCGGGGAAAAAGTTGGCGGCCGAGGAAGTTGCTTTACTCGCCGATTGGATTCAGAAGGGCGCGCCGTTCAGCGGGGCTCGCAAAGAACAGTGGTGGGCGTTGAAGACGCCGGTTAAGCCAGCGTTGCCGTCGACAGAATTCGACAACCCAATCGATGCCTTCGTAGCAGCCAAGCTGCGCGAAAAAGGCCTAGGCTTCAATCCGCGCGCCGACCAGCGCACGCTTGCCCGTCGCTTGAGCTTCGACCTCGCCGGCCTGCCGCCCACGCCCGAGCAGATCAACGAACCATACAACGAAGCCGTGGAGCGACTGCTGGCCTCGCCGCGATACGGCGAACGGTGGGGGCGGCACTGGCTGGACATCGTGCGCTTCGGCGAAACCGACGGCGGCGAACACAATATCGAACGTAAGAACTCCTGGCCGTATCGAGACTACGTCATCGAGGCGTTCAATCAGGACAAGCCGTTCGATCAGTTCGCGCGCGAACAGATTGCCGGCGATCTACTGGCGCCCGACGATCCGAGGATGGCTGCCGCCAGCGGGTTTCTGGTCTCAGGCCCGTGGGATTCGGTGAGCGCGAAATCGAACAAAGACATAACCATGGTGAAGATCCAGCGTACCGACGAGTTGGACGACATGGTGACCACCACCGTAGCCTCGTTCCTTGGCCTGACCGTGAACTGCGCCCGCTGCCACGACCATAAGTTCGATCCGATTCCGACGCGCGACTACTACCGCCTGAGCGCGGCCTTCAACACTGCGGGCTTTGGCGATCGCGACGTGGCCAACGCCGCGCAGCGCGAAGAACGTAAGCGCTTGCTCGCCCCGCTGAACAAAGAGATGGAGCCGGTGCGCAAAGAGCTGGCGGCGATGGAAGACCCAGTGCGCACCAAGCTGATGTATGCGAAGTTGGAAGCGCTGGATCGCGCAACGGCGAAGGACAAGTTACGGCTGCCAATGAACCCGGTCTATAACCGCAACAGCTTCGCCAAAGTCGAGCCGGCGGAATGCCAGATGGTGATCCGCGAGCATGGCAGTGGCCCCAAGCCACGCCTCGACAAGTTCGAATTGCTGCCCTCTGGCGAAACCTTTGGCCCATGGGAAGGCACGGCGCGCGCAACGCCCGGGGCCCCGCAGACATTCACCTTCACGGCGCGTGCAGGGTTCGACACAGTGCGCTGGTCGACTGATCGAGTGACTGGCGCGGCCACCGGGACGCCGATGGTCTACACGCTGACGTGCGGCGGGCGCGAGATCGCCAACTCACTCGACCACATCGGCCGCAACGAAGGCGGCCTTGCCGAAGTAACCGAGGCCGAGCTGAACGCACTGCTGCCTGCGCGTGCGGCACTGGCGGCGAAGCGCGATGAGATCCAGTCGCGCATCGACAAGCTTCCCGTACTGCCAGTGGTGCATGCCGTCACTAAGCATGAACCGTCAAAGGCTTACTTGTTGGAGCGCGGCAGCGTGTTGAAGCCAACCGAGGAGTTGACTCCAGGTGCGCTGAGTGCCGTCACGCAGCTGCCTGCTGATATGGACGGGCGCGCGGCACTGGCCGAGTGGGTCGCCAGCCCGAAGAATCCGCTGACGGCGCGCGTGATCGTGAATCGCGTTTGGTACTACCACTTCGGCACCGGCATTGTGAACACGCCAAGCGATTTCGGTTTCAACGGCGACCGGCCTTCTCATCCGGAACTGCTCGACTATCTGGCCACGGAATTCATGGCCCACGAATGGAGCATCAAGTGGCTGCACCGCCAGATTCTTTCGTCGCGCACCTATCAGCAATCGGCTGCGATGAATGAGAAAGCGCACGCGATTGACGCGGGCAACCGCCTCTACTGGCACATGCCCATCAAACGCATGGACGCGGAGACAATGCGCGATACGCTGCTGGCCGTTACGGGCAAGCTCGACCTCACCATGGGCGGCGCGCCATTCAAGCTGCAGCAGAAAGAGAAGAACAATTACATCTATCGCGCGCTCGATAATGACGGCCCGGCGGTATGGCGACGCTCCGTGTATCGCTTCGTGGTGCGCGGTGGTGAGCGGACGTTCTTAGACAGTTTCGACTGCCCCGACCCGTCGGTTGCCTCGCCGCAGCGCTCGGTTTCGAACACGCCGGTGCAGGCTCTCACGCTGTTCAACAACGGCTTCGTAATTCGTCAGGCAGAGTTGTTGGCAGAGCGCGTCAAAGCAGGCGGCAATGCGGCGGAGCAGGCGTACCTACTACTGTTTGGTCGCAAGCCTACGGCGCGCGAGCAGCAACTGGCAACGAAGTTCCTGGCCTCGCAACCGCTCAGCGCCTACATGCGCGTTCTGCTAAATTCAAATGAGTTCGCCTATGTCCCGTAAACTTTCACGCAGAGACATGTTGTGGCAGGCCGGCGGCGGCTTGGGCGGAATCGCGCTCGCGCAGATGGAGGCGTTGGCCTCAACCGGCACGCACTTTGCGCCGAAGGCGAAGAGCATCATCCTCATCTTCCTGCCCGGCGGCATCAGTTCCATCGACACGTTCGACTACAAGCCCGAACTGATCAAGCACCACGGCAAAGAGACCAAGGGCGCCAACACCATCACTCCGTTCGGAGGCAAGCGCGGCACGGTGATGAAGAGCCCGTGGACGTTCAAGCCGTATGGCAAGACTGGCAAGTATGTTTCCAGCATGCTGCCCGAAATGGCCACGTGTGTTGACGATCTGACGTTCATCCATTCCATGGTTTCGCGTAGCAATGCGCATGGCCCGGCGATGTTCCAGATGTCCACCGGTTACATCTTTCAGGGCTTCCCATCCATGGGCTCGTGGATCACCTATGCCTTGGGCTCGGAGAATGCGAACCTGCCATCGTATGTGGTACTGCCCGATACGCGCGGCCTGCCGCCTTGCGGCGTCGCGAACTGGGGCAACGGATTTTTGCCTGCTTCGCACCAGGGTGTGATTTTCGGCGAAGAGAAGACGCCGATCGCCGACCTGAATCCCCCGCCCTCGATTTCGGCCTCCACGCAGAAAGCCAGCTTCGATCTGCTGAAGCAATTGAACGAAGACCATCTGAAACAGAACCCTGGCGAGGATCAACTGGCGGCACGTATCAAGTCCTATGAACTCGCTGCGCGGATGCAGGTGAGTGCGCCGCAGGTTACTGACATCCGGGGTGAGTCCGAAGCCACACGCGAGATGTACGGGCTCAACAACCCCGTCACACGGGCCTATGGCTACAACTGCCTGCTGGCGCGCCGACTGGTGGAAAAGGGCGTGCGCTGCGTGCAGTTGTTCAATGGCGGAGAGTTTGGCGCGCCGCGCGTGAACTGGGACGCGCATGAGGATCTGGTCACCAATCACAACAAGAACGCGGCGATTCTGGACAAGCCCACGGCTGCGCTATTGAAGGACCTGAAACAGCGCGGGATGTTGAAGGATACGCTGGTGGTGTTTACGACTGAGTTCGGACGGCTGCCGATTAGTGAGGGGCTGGGCGAAGGCGGGCGCGATCATAATCCGGAAGGCTATACTGCGTTTTTCGCGGGGGCGGGTGTGAAGCCGGGCTTTACTTTCGGGTCGACGGACGAGTTAGGTTACAGGGCAGACCAGCCGACTACGGTGTATGATTTCCATGCAACGATTTTGCACTTGCTGGGGTTGGATCATAAGCGGCTTACTTACTACCACAACGGGTTACAACGCCGGCTGACTGATGTTCATGGGGAAGTAATTCGGGAGATACTGGCGTAGCGTTGTGGGGCGGGCTTTAGCCTGCGCGGAGCTTTAGCTCCGCTCCCCGCGAAGCGGGACTTAAGTCCCGCGCAGGCTGAAGCCCGCCCCACCTGCCTTAAAAATCCAACCGCATCGAAACCAGACCCTGCCGCGGGGCAGTCGCCTGGCTGGTGACACGGCCGAAGTTACCGGCTGAAACGTTCGAGACCGCACCGCTGAACACCGTACGGTTAAACAGGTTGAAGAACTCGCCGCGCAGAGTGAGACTCATCCGCTCAGCAATCTTAATCTGCCGCATCAAGCCGAAAGATTCGTTCAGAATGGCCTGCGCACGGAGATCATTGTAGGATCGCGCCGCACTGCCGAACTGGAAGCTTCCAGGAATCGTAAACGCGGCCTTGTTGATCCACACGTTAGCCAGTGGATCCGGATGATCCACGGTCAGGGCAGCGCCAGAAACCACATTTGGCCGCAACAGGCCGTTGAAGATCGGCAGGCTGTTGTTAGCGGTCAGTTGCAGCGGCTTACCGGACTGATACTGGTGGATGCCGTTCAACTGCCAGCCGCCCAGGATCATGGCGCCAACGCCGCTCGATAGCATCTTCTTGCCTTTGCCAAAAGGAAGTTCCCACGTGTAGCCGGCCGCGAAGATGTATGGTACGTCGTTCACGCTGAGCCCCTTATCGAGGCGGCGATTGTAGTAGTCTTCGCCGGAAGGTCCGCCGCCGGCCGAGATCTGACCATCGCTGATGGACTTCGACCAGGTAAATGCGGTCAACAAGCTGAATCCGTTCGACAGCCGCTTGGTAACCTTGGTCTGCAGCGAGTTGTAAGTGGAATTACCGTTGGGGTTGGAGTTGTTACTGACAGTGAGATATTGCGGGAACGGACGCAATGCCTGCACTACAGAACCGGTGAAGCCTGCATACGGGGCTTTGATGCCTGCAGAAACGGCAGCCGGGGAAGTAATGCTTTGGGTCAGGGTGGCGCCGAGTGCGAGGTACTTCGGGTCCACCTGATTCAGATTGAACAAGCCGGTGCCGAGGCGCGTTCCTTTCACCCCGACGTAGGCAACTTCCAGTGCCAACTGACCAGGCAGTGACCGCTGGACGCTCAACTGATAGTTCTGGAAGTAGGGCGTGCGGCCATCGTTCAAGCCGATCATATTGACGCTGCTGCCGTTTTGAACCGTGGGGTTGATGAACGGAGGCCGCGGCCAATTAGTGGGGAAACCATTGTCGAGCGAGAAGGCCGGAGTTACGCCGGCATCGGTGGATGCGTAGCTGGGAGCGGCGTTGAAGCCGTAAATGAAGTTCTGCGAAGCGCGAAGTCCGGCGGTAGCGTTGCCTTGGCCGTAGCTTAGGCCGTAGCCGCCACGAACCACCAGATTGCTGGCAACCTGATAGGCGAAGCCGATGCGTGGGCCGAAGTCCTTGTAGTCCGGGTCGGCAAAGCTCTTGCGGGAGTTGTCGCGGCCGGGGCCGTTGCCGAGGAAGCGGATGGCTCCGGGGATATTGCCGGCTCCGGGGTTGGGCAGCGCCGGATCAAAGCCGGCGATGTTGGTATTATGCTCTTCGCGCGGCGAGAAGTAGTCCCAACGCAGGCCGAGGTTGAGCGTCAGTTTGCGGCTGACTTTCCAATCGTCCTGGAAGAAGAGCCCGGTGTAGCGATAGCGGTTGCCGGGCACCACGAACAGCCCGTTGTAGCTGGAATTGTCCACAGCTCCCAGCAGGAAGCTGGCGAATGGATTGCCACTGTTTCCGCGTCCTGCCGCCGTGGGAAGCGCGGTTTCATTGGAGTTGAAGGCGAAGATGCCCTGCTGGCCGGCGCTATCGGCGCCATTGGTCTGCTGCCAGCGCATATCGGCTCCGAGCTTAAAGCTGTGGTTGCCGCGGAAGATGGAAAGCGTGTCGGCAAACTGCAGCGTGTTGTTAACCTGCTTGCCTTTGTTCTTGGTTTCGTCAGACCAGTTCTGATAGGTGTCGGCGAATTGAA
Organism: uncultured Acidobacteriia bacterium; assembly: GCA_903881085.1. Taxonomy (GTDB): domain Bacteria; phylum Acidobacteriota; class Terriglobia; order Bryobacterales; family Bryobacteraceae; genus CAIRSA01. Next base: position 5,747 of record CAIRSA010000213.1, on the reverse strand, counting down.
TGCGCGGGATGATGTCGCCAGGAGGATTCACGCCGGCGAGACCGATCTTCTGCAGCAGTCCCTGATCAGAGGTAGTGCGGAACCAGATCTGCGGTTCGCGCGTGTAGCCTACGCGGAAGTTGTTGAGGATTGTCGGCTTGATTTGGTAGTCGTCGTTGAAACGCCCCCACCGTGCGGGACGTTGTTGGTTCAGCGCCGGGCTCAATGCACCTTCCAGGAACGATGCCGCGATGCTGGATTCACTATTCCAATACGCGAAGACATTGATGCGGTGACGATCGTTGAACACATGGTCGCCCTTCACGGAATATACGTCGCGATCATAAAAGGCAGCACCTGCGGCGGTATAGTTGGCCGTCGTACCGGAATTGGTAGTGGCCGGCAAGTAAGGCAGAATGGCAGCGGCCACTTTGCTGAATCGAGCCACCGGAATCTTCGCGCCGGGGAATGGATCGCGGGTGAAGCCGCCTGCGCCGTCGGAACGGTTAGAGGCCGGATCGTAAACCTGAAGCGGACCACCAGCTTTCGTCAACGCTGAAAAATCGCCTGCGCGCTGAGCTGCGGTGGGCAGCGTGAGTAGGTTGTTCGTTGCGCCGGCGCGATAGCGGAAGCCATCGTAGACAAAATAGAAGAAGGTTTTGTTCTTGCCGTTATAGAGTTTCGGAATCAGTACGGGGCCGCCAACGGCCACGCCGAATTCATTCTGGCGGTTGACAGGAGTGATGGGCGAGATGAAGCCGCGCGCGTCAAACTTGTCATTACGCAGGTATTCGAACAGCGAACCGTGGAATTGGTTATTGCCGCTTTTGGTGGTGAAGATTTCAAAGCCGCCGCCGCTGTGGCCGTATTCGGCGCTGAAGTTGGAAGCTTCGAGCTTGAACTCGCCGAGGGCTTCGACCGATGGATAGGTGAAAATAACGCCGCCCGATTCGGGACCGGTGGACATCACGCCATCAACCAGCACCTCTTTGGCGCGTTCCTGCGCGCCATTGACGTTGTTGGCGGCATCGACGCCAGGGGCAAGCATCGTGAACGATTCGGGGCTGCGCATGTTGCCATTGACGGCGACCGGCAGATCGCGTACCTGGCGTGCTTCGACTACCGTTGACAGGTCAGACGTGCCACTTTCGACAAGCGGTGCGGCCGCGGTGACTTCGACGGCCTGGTCGACGGAACCGAGTTCCAGCGTCAGGTCCAAAGTGATGGTCTGCCCGATGTGCAGGGCAAGATCTTTACGGATCGATCGGCGGAAGCCCTTAGCCTCGGCTACGATTTCATAACTTCCGAAAGGCAGGCTGCGCGCGGCATAGTTGCCGGCGTCATTAGTGACGGTGGCGATACGAACGCCGGTGCCTTGGTTGGTGATTGTGACATTGGCGTTGGCGACGACTGACTTGCTGGGGTCAGTTACTCGTCCGCCAATAGAGCCGAGATCCTGCTGTGCCCACATGGGCAAAGCTAAAGCCGTGAATGCCACGAGACGAAGTGACAAAACATGGAAACGTTGCATGTTTATATTTCCTGAAAGCAAAGTGTGCTTTCACTATTTTGTCACAGTTAGAGTCAGCTTACGCGTATTTCCTCCGCCACGCTTCGAGTTCGCTGGCGAGGCGGTCGCGCGTGGTAACATGCAGCGGACTCTCATGCAGATTGACTTTTTCGCGAGGGTCAGCGCGCACGTCGAAAAGTTCATTTGGCCCTTCGCCATTGTTGCGCACCACCAGCTTGAAGCGCGGGTCGCGGGCCATCTCTGTATTGCGCAGTTGCGAAAACACAGTCTGCCGCCAAGGCTGCTTTTTCGGCAGTGGATGATTGAACAGTAGCGGCTCATAACTGCGGCCACACAGGTTGCGTTCTGGCAAGGAGATGCCCGTGATGGCACAGAGGGTTGGCAGCACGTCATAGGTACTTACCAGTTCTGGACGCACTGACTGAACCGGGATGCGTCCGGGCCAGTTCCAAATCATTGGGACACCCACCGATTCATCGAACATATTGACGGGATTGGATGCATTTCCAGCGGTGTATAAACCATGCCGCCCGAGCAAGGCGCCGCAATCGGAGGCAAAAATAACGATGGTATTGTCGCGCAGTCCTTTGGCAATTAACTTATTCACCAGCAGGCCGACCTGATCGTCCAAGGCAGTGATGGAAGCGGCGCACTTGCGCACGTTGCCGACCAGATCCTTCATCATCTCCTTGCCCGCGGGGACGGCAGTGGGCGAGGGCCGCTCAAAGCCAAGCGTTTCAAATTTGGTCTTGGAATAGAGATCGTAGTATTTTTGCGGATGCCCTTCGTACGGCGGGTGGGCGTTCAAGTATCCGAGCGTAAGAAAGAACGGTTTCGCGGAGCTTTGGCGATCGATGTAGGCGGCGGCCTGGCGGGTCATCAACTCGGCAAGATATCCGGTATCATTGACGGCTTTGCCGTTGAGGAAGAGCGGGGGGCTATCGTGTTTCTTGGTGCCGCTACCGGTGGTGTAGGTGAAGTCGAAGTGGTTGGGCGGGTGCTCGTTTTCGCCCATGTCCCAGCGGCCGATGTAGCCGCAGTTGTATCCTGCGGAGGCGAGCAGGTCGGAGATCATGACCTCATTCTTAAAAGCGGCGGGCACATCCTTTTGTCCTTGAGGAGGATCTGGCAGGGGCTGCGCGGTGAGGTAGTCGTAAATCCCGTGCTGGCGCGGAGTGCGTCCGGTAAACAATGTGGCGCGGCTGGCAGAGCCAGTGGGCGCGGCTGTGAAACTTTCCGAGAAACGCACGCCGCCACGCGCAAGAAGATCGATGCTGGGCGTGCGAACCTCTTTGTTGCCGTAACAACCAAGCATCCAGCCCGGCAGATTGCTTGCCAAAATCAAAACAATGTTGGGCCGCTCGGGGGCGGCTGTTTTCTTTTGCGCGAAAGCAACAGCGGCCGCGGTGCCAAGAAAAGATCGACGGGTGATTGCAGACATTCCTAACTAGTGTAGCCCCACTACAGCACGTCAGCAAAGCCGCGCTTCAGTTGTTTGAAGAACAGCCCCCCCGCGATGAACGCCAGACAGGCGGCCAATGCTATAATTCCCAGCTCATGGAAATTTGGTGCACGCATGGAAAGCAGCCTTTCGCGATACGCTTTCACCACGTACGATAGCGGATTGCCGCGAATCAGAAACTGAAATTGATCGGGAACTTGATCGGCAGAGATGAAAATGGGCGTCATCCAGAACCAGAAAGTCATCACAACCATCAGCATTTGCGCGGTGTCGCGCAGATAAACCTGCAGGCTGGCGGCTATCCATCCCACGCCAATTCCCATCAGGCCGATCAGCGCCATATACACAGGCAACAGCAGCACCATCGGGCTGAGTTCGCCTTGCCAATACAAGATGGCGAGAAACGACAGCGAAAGAGCCAGCACATGATTCATCAGCGCCGATAGAAAAATTGATATCGGTATCATTTCCGAAGGGAAGACAGTTTTCGTGATGAGGTTCGATTGATCGAGCAGCGAGGTGGCCGAACGCTGCACCGTCTCATTGAACAACATCCACGGCAAATAACCGCACACCAGATACAGCACGTAGTTATCGGTCACTTCCCCGGGGCCCACCTTGGCCTTCATGAAAAACTGGAAGACGATGGTCCAGCTGGCGATCATCACCAGCGGGTGGATCATGCCCCATAGCCAGCCGGCTGACGATCCAACGAAGCGTTGTTCGTAGTCGCGCCGCACCAATTGATAAAGCAGCGTCCGCCGCCCGAAGATGTTGCGCAGAAATCCGGCACCAATCATGTATCTTCTATTTTAGCGGCTGCGAAGCGGCTACGATACAATAGAAGTTGATCCCGGAAAATTCTCACGATTCCCGGCTGCGCATCGCAGCTGTCAGTTACCTGAATACTGTCCCGCTGGTGTGGGGCATGCTGCATGGCGAGCAGAAAGATCTTTTCGATCTGGAGTTTTGCGTTCCATCGGAATGCGCGGACCGCTTGCGTAACGGCACCGCCGATATCGGCATTGTTCCTGTTGTGGAAGTAGTGCGCCAGGGTCTGCATCATCTGCCCGGAACCGGCATCGCCTGCCGCGGTCCTGTTCGCAGCGTGCTGCTGTTTTCGAAAGTGCCGCCGGAAGAGATTCGCAGTTTTGCGGCCGATACCAGTTCGCGGACATCGGTAATGTTGACGCGGGTGATTCTTTCGCGCCGTTACGATGTGAAGCCGGAAGTGATTCCGATGGCGCCGGATCTGGAAACGATGCTCGCACGCGCCGATGCCGCGTTGATCATTGGCGATCCAGCGTTACTTTTGGATCCTGAGCAACTGCCCTACCACTGCCTGGATCTGGGGCAGGAATGGGTTGAGATGACCGGGTTTCCGATGGTGTTCGCGGTGTGGGCGGGGCGGCCGGAAGTATTGACCGAAGATGTCGCCGAAGCCTTCGCCGCATCGGCTGAAGCGGGCGTGAACGCGATCGATGAGATCAGCGTGCAGCAGGCGCCGGTACGAGGATTGACCGAAGAGATGGTTCGCCGTTATCTGACACGCCACACGGCGTTCCAATTAGACGATAACGATTATCATGGTATGAAACTGTTCCTGAAATATGTCGCGGAGATCGAAGCATGATTACTCAAGACCAAGCGTTGGATATGTTCCGCAGTCATGACCTGGTTGGCATCGGCATGGAGGCCGACGCGATCCGGCAGCGACTGCACCCTGGCAACGTCGCCACCTACATTATTGACCGCAACATCAACTACACCAACTTCTGCACGGAATATTGCAGCTTTTGCGCCTTTTACCGGCCCATGGGGCACAAGGAAGGCTACACGCACGGGCATGAAGTGATCTTCCAGAAGATTCAGGAGACGGTGGATATTGGCGGCACGGGCGTGCTGATGCAAGGCGGGCTTAATCCCGATCTGAAGATCGAATGGTATGAGGATCTGTTCCGCGCCATCAAGCAACGCTTCAGCATTCACCTGCATTGCCTGTCGGCGCCGGAGATTACGTGCATTGCCGAGTGCAGTGGTATTACGGTGCGCGAGACCATTCAACGGTTGATGGACGCGGGGTTGGATTCGATTCCCGGAGGCGGCGCGGAGATTCTGGATGACGCGGTGCGCCATCGCATCAGCCGCTTGAAGTGCAACACCAGCGAGTGGATTGACGTGCATCGCACGGCGCACGCGCTGGGTATGCGCACCACGGCCACGATGATGTTCGGCTGCGGCGAGACGTTGGAACAACGCGTGAAGCACCTGGAAGTGATTCGCCAGATTCAGGAAGACACGGGCGGATTTACGGCGTTTATCCCTTGGACTTTTCAACGCGAGAATACTTCTTTGGGGCGGTTTGTGAAGGAAGAGGCGACTTCGGTTGAGTTTCTGAAGACTTTGGCGATTTCGCGGGTTTATCTGGATAATATTCTGAACGTGCAGACTTCGTGGGTGACGCAGGGGCTGAAGGTTTGCCAGCTTGGTTTGCGTTTCGGCGGCAACGATGTGGGCAGCGTGATGATGGAAGAGAACGTGGTGTCTTCGGCCGGTGCGCATCATGAGGCTACGGAAGAGGACCTGCGGCGGATCATTCGCGATGCGGGTTTTGTGCCGAAGCAGCGGGACACGTTGTATAAGACGTATTTTTTGAATTAGTTTTGGACAGGCGGATCCGCCTTCGCTAAAGCTTCCGCCTCCGCTAAAGCTTCCGCCTCCGCTAAAGCTTCCGCCTCCGCTAAAGCTTCGGCGGACAAGACGGCGGACAGGTCG
>CAIRSA010000212.1 GCA_903881085.1 uncultured Acidobacteriia bacterium | reverse complement strand
GTCACCTCTCTGCAACAGCCGGGGGTCTAAGATGACGAACCCGCAAGCATTTACGATTAAATTTGTTCGCATGTGCAAAAAGAAACAGGCCCGCTCGCCGAACGACAAGCGGGCCTGTGATCGCTAACTCAGAACATGGAGCGCAGCGACGCCGTATTCACGCTGATGATCGAATCGAGCGCCCCGTTGCGGTGGTGATCGACCAACGTCATACCGGAAGGACCGGCATAGAACTTCACGCCGATCGTCCATGACCTGACTGGCTCTTTTTGGACCAAGCGGTTTGTTAGAAACTGTCTTGGAAAGGAGCTTAGTCATGCCGAAGAAGAGGTTCAGCGCGGAGCAGATTGTGATGCTGCTTCGCCAGATTGAAGTGGCGATGGGTCAGGGCAAATCGGCCCAAATCGCCTGCCGGGAAGCAGGTATCTCGGAGCAGAGCTATTACCGCTGGCGTAAAGAGTACGGCGGTCTGCAGCTGGAACAAGCCAAGCGCATGAAGGACCTGGAGAAGGAGAACGTCCGGCTTAAGCGGCTGGTCGCGGATATCTCGCTTGAGAAACAGGTTCTGAAAGATATCGCCTCGGGAAACTTGTAAGCCCCGAACGGCGTCGGCAGGCGGTCGAACGGGCTCGGGAGAAGTACAAGCTCTCGGAACGTCACGCCTGCCGGCTTGTCGGTCAGTCACGTGGTACGCAGCGTTACGCAACGATTGTTCGTGCAGACGAAGATGCGCTGACACGAGCGATCATAACGCTGGCATCCGAATATGGCCGTTATGGCTATCGACGGATCACGTCGCTGCTCAACGATGCCGGATGGGACGTTGGCACGGACCGTGTGCAACGCATCTGGCGCCGCGAGGGGCTGAAGGTTCCCAAGAAACAGAAGCCTAGAAGCCGTCTTTGGCTCAACGACGGTTCATGCATTCGGCTGAGACCTGAACGCCGCCATCATGTGTGGAGCTACGACTTCGTCGAAGCCCAGACGCATGACGGCCGCAAGGTTCGGCTGATGACGCTGATCGATGAGTTCACGCGGGAATGCCTGGCGATCAGGGTTGCCCGCCGGATCAACAGCTTCGGTGTCCTTGAAACGATGGCCGACGTCATGTTGGTGCGCGGCGTTCCTGAACATATCCGTTCCGACAATGGCCCGGAGATGACGGCCAAGGTCGTGCGCAGCTGGTTAGCCCAAGTTGGGGCTAAAACCCTTTACATCGAACCCGGCAGTCCTTGGGAGAACGGTTACTGCGAATCCTTCAATGGGAAGCTGCGCGATGAACTGCTGAACGGCGAAATCTTCTACAGCCTGAAGGAGGCACGCATCGTCATCGAGCAATGGCGCAATCACTACAACACCGTCAGACCGCACTCTTCGCTGGGATATCGGCCACCTGCACCGCAGGCCTTCAGCCCGTTCCCGCCACCGCTAGATCAGGCCGCGCCAATGCAATAGTCTCTCTATCCCGCTGGTACAAAAAAGCCGTCAGGCCACTTGGGCGGCCTTCCTAATCCAGGTGCTATCTGGTGATTACAGCAGCGTCGCCCCCATGCTCACCATAGGTGCAGCATGGACCTATGGCTGGGTTTTTTGGTTGCCCAACTTTGTGAATCGGATACGTAATGGTCGGTAACTGGAACATTACCGCCTGCGCCCCGAACCAATTTACGAAGCTAATCGTCTCCCTATCCGTTGGCGACACACAAAAGCCGGTTTCGGACAAGGACTCTACCTAGGGCACCCGCGGCTTGCGTCGCGCGCGGCGCGCCTGCACCATCGGCCCGAAATCGGGGCCGGGATTCGTAAATGGGTGTTTGGACGCGGGCGATCTTCGCGATGGCGGTGTGCGTGTTCGCCGCCGCTTGCGGACCGGAGACGCCGAAGGCCCCGCCGCAGCCGGGGCGCCCGCAAACCAAGATCGTCTTCGTCACCGATTGGAAAGCGCAAGCGGAGCATGGCGGATTCTACGAAGCCCTGGCGCTCGGCCTCTACAAGCAGCGCGGTCTCGACGTGCGCATCCGCGAAGGCGGACCGAGCGTGAACGTGCCGCAACTGATTGCCGGCGGCGCCGCCGATTTCGGCATCGGCTCGAACGGTTTCGTGCCGCTCAATCTGCTGCGCCAAGGCGTGCCGGTGCGCGCCG
>CAIRSA010000211.1 GCA_903881085.1 uncultured Acidobacteriia bacterium | reverse complement strand
ATTTCTGCCGGAAAATGGCTGGCTGCCCCGGTTTTCCCCACGAGATACCGCCCGCAATGCAACTCACCCGGCAGGTGACGAGCACGTTGTTAGCATCCGATCCCCAATATGGGAGTTATCTTTTCCCGTTCTGCTTAACTACTCTTTCTCGGGTATGATGGATTCTAGAGCCAATGTAAGCGAAATTGGATTGGCAACCGGCGGCCGAATGGTATTCGGCCTGCCCGGGCTACCCTGAAATGGATATCAGCGTGCGAAGATCGGAGATCCAGCCCTGTGCATCTTCAGCCCTGTCTTTCCCCGCCAGCACCCCAGCAAACTCTTTAAATGATTTTCCCAGCGCCGTGTTGCTGGCCACCGGACGGCCTTCAATCGTGGCCGCGCGGACACTCATATAATCGTTGGGGAATTTCGCTGCGATGGGCTGACCGACGATCTGCTCAATCTCGTGAATGGATGTTTCCCGTTTGTGCCAGCGGTTAACAATCAGCGAGATGCGTTGTTCGGCTACGCCCCACGCCAGAAGTTCCTTGCGGCGCAGTTCAGCCATCTTAAGAGAAAGCATCTCCTGCGTACAAACCAGGAAGACCTGACGAGAGCGGCGGACGATTTCACTGGTTCCAGGGTTGACGAGTTCGGGCAGGTCGGCCACGATCAGATCGTATCTAGGTCTGACGAAACGTAAGAGTGCATAGAACAGCTCCCATCCAGGCAGCGGGTCCATCGGTGCGCGGCAGGAAAGCAGGACGTCCATCTTATTGGTGGTGCTAACGCATGCGCTCCAAGTCAGCGGGTCCATATCCGCCGCCAGGCGCAGCGCGGATTGGATCCAACCTTCCGGGACTGTGTTCAACATGATGGAGAGCACGCCTGAGCGCAAATCGGTGTCGAGCAGCAGCGTCTTCCTGCCGAATTGCCCTGCCACTGCTGCCGCGGAATTCAATGCCACTGTACTGCTGCCACAGCCCGCTTTGGCAGGCATGAACGAAATAAGGTTCTCAACCACTCCGCCCTTCACCGCATGGATCGCCTTCTTCAGGCTTTCGGCTATGGATCTGGCTTCCGGTGGATAGGAAATGGTGTCAAAAACGATGCGGTCCGTTGAAACCGTCGACACTCCGTGTGCCTGCGATATTCCGATAACCACGGAGCTCGATGAGTTCAACGCGACGACGTTTGCACATTCGGCGGCCAAATCCTGGCGGTCGCAATCGATGAGCACGATCTCCGGTTCGTTCTTGCTTAGAAGTCTAACCAGGTCATAGGTGTCCGGATATCCGTCGGGCGATTTAAGAACCGTCAAAAGGTTCGTTTCATTAATCGCTGCTCGGATTACAAGGCCTCTGCCTACGTTAGAACTGATCAGGATGGCACTGAACAAGCTGGTCGAACCTCCTTATGCCTTCTCTATCGGCCAATCTTAGCCCCGACTTTAGAGTTGAAGTTTTATCGCTTCCTAAAAGCGAATGAACGTGAGCGACACTGCGCCTTCTTCCCTGGTGTGGATGGATGGCGAGAAAATCGTTTAACAATGCCGCCATTCCGTTGCCAGAGATTGCCGCCACGGAGGTAACGATGGCCTTCCAAGCGGCACTGATCTCGCCTGCGATTTCGTAGATGGAGCGGACGGCGAGGATGGAGTCGCGGGCGTCTCCGGTGTTGAAGTCGCTGATAGCGATTGCGACCAGAGCCAGTTCGAGCATTGGCTGCGATTTTGTTTTAACGGCCATTTTCATGGCCTGGCCGTGGAAATGGCCCAGTTGGTAGGCCCGATCCCAGTCTATTTGAAACTGCCTATGCCTTACCGGCGCGATAAGCCTCGTCCAGGATCTCCACCACATGGGCCACCCGCTGCCCGTTCCCATGCAACTTCACGCCGGCTTGGAGTTGCAGCATGCACCCAGGGTTGGCAGTGGCGATAATCTCGGCGCGGCTGCCGTTGACGTATCCCATCTTATTTTCCAGGAGCTGCATCGCCATCTCGTTTTGCACCACATTATAGATGCCCGCGCTACCGCAGCAGAGGTCCGACATCGGCATCTCCTTGAACTTCAGGCCAGGCACGGCGGCTAACATCTTGCGCGGCTGCACACGCACCTTTTGACCGTGCGCTAAGTGGCAGGAGTCTTGGTAAGTTACCGTCGCGTTAACGGAACCCATGTTAGTGTTTAACTCAATCGAAGCTAAGAACTCGCTGATATCCTTCATCTTCTTGCTGAATTCTACAGCACTCGGCGCATTGTCCAGTAAGTGGTCGTACTCCTTCAACGTGCTGCCGCAACCGGCGGCGTTAGTGATGATAGCATCGAAGTTACCCTTCAATACCGCGTCGATGTTAATGCGGGCGAGCTTAACGGCGTCGGCCTTGCGGCCGCTATGTAAGTGCAGTGCTCCGCAGCAGCCTTGCCCCTCGGGAATGACTACCTCGCAGCCGTTCTTCTGTAACACCCGGACAGTTGCCTCATTCAGCCGGGCGAAACTTACGTTGGCGATGCATCCGGCTAGCAACGCCACGCGATAGCGCTGCTTGCCTTCCGCCGGAAATGTCTTGCCGATCTGATCGAAGAAAAATGGGCGCTCCACGGGGGGCGAGAGGCTTTCGATTGCAGCCAGTTTCTCGGGCAGCAGTTTCGTTGAACGCACCAGTTCCTGCATGCCGCTCGCTTTGAACAGGTGCAAGCCGAAGCCGGCCATCTTCAACAAAAATGGGTTCGGCAGCAATGTCCCAAAGATGAAGTTACGGAACATGCGGACATACAGTGGCCGCTGAATATGGTTCTCGATATCGGCGCGCGCGGCTTCCACCAGGCGGCCATACTGCACGCCGCTCGGGCAGGCCGTTTCGCAGCCTCGGCAGGCCAGGCACAGGTCGATATGCTCAATGTAGCTTTCTGTGATCTGCGCCTTCCCGGTCGAGACCTGCACCATCTGATAAACGCGGCCGCGCGGCGAATCCATCTCCAGGCCCAGTTCGCGGTAGGTGGGGCACGCGTTCAAGCAGAGTCCGCAGTGGACGCATTTATCGAGGTCGATTTGCTGCGGTGCGTCAGATGCGGCCATACAACCTCCCGGGGTTGAGCAGATTCTGCGGATCGAACATGAGCTTAATCTTTTCCATGATGGGGAAATCGGGGCCGGGCGCGGGCCAGAGTTTCAGCGCGGCGCGCTTGCCAACCGGCGAGTATTCGATGAGGCCTTCGGCGGGCGCGTCCTCGCATTGCGCGGAGTAGACATAGCTGACTCCGGTAGCCGCGCGGGTAACCACGGGGTTGGGCAGAGCAAGCACATCGGTCATGTTAGTGACGGTGCGCGAGATGCGGCTGATGGCCCCGTTCGGGTTCGCCGCAAGAAAGTCCGGTGTGAATTCGCGGACCTTAACCCACAGCGAGGCTTCCTCATCGCCGGTGAGCATTTCGGAGGTTTGCAGCGAGCGGCGGTAGCGATCCATCAGGGCTTCCGAGCCGCCGGCCTGGACCAGGAGTTGGAATTTTTCAAGACCGATCAACTTCGATGCCGCGGGATTGAGCAGATCGAGCGCGTAAGGTTGCAGCGAGCTTTGATAAAGCAACGCCCGGCCCTCCATGGCAGCTTCCGCGGAGTGAAACGGCATGAGGAAGGTGCGGGTTTGCGGCGGCATGGGGATGAGCTTAAAGTTCACGGTGGCGATGGCGGCGAGCGTCCCCAGCGAGCCGATCATGAGTTTGGCCATGTCGAGCCCGGCCACGTTCTTAACCACCATGCCGCCGGACTGAACCAGCTTGCCTTCCATCGTGGCGAACTGCATGCCGATAACCAGGTCGCGGGCCGTGCCGAACAGGCGGCGGCGCGGGCCGCTGGCGTTGGCGGCGAGAACTCCCCCAATGGTTGCCGTCTCGGTGAAGGGCGGGTCCAGCGGGATCATCTGTCGGTTCTCTGCCAGCAGCGCGGTGAGCTCACGATAAGGGATGCCAGCTTCCACGCTGATGGTCAGATCCTTCGGTTCGTATTGCAGCACACGATTCATGGCCGCGGTGGTGATTGTTGCGGCAGCCGTGGGGATAGGGCCGCCGGCGCTGTCCTTTGAGAAGGCTCCGCCGAGGCGGATGGTTTGTTTCGCGAGCGAGGCTTCGCGCAGGGCCGCGGCGAGTTCCGCGGCGTTGGTTGGAGAGATCAACGTAAGCTCCAATGGTCGTTTTCAAAGTGCGCGATTTCTTCGCGCCATGGGCCGAATTTGGTCGCCATCTGGCCGCCGTCGACAAAGAGCGTTGAGCCCGTGGTGAATGAGGCCAGGTCCGATGCCAGGAAGGCTGCGGCTTGGGCGACTTCCGCCGGTTCGCCGCCGCGTCCGAGCGGGATCTGCCGAAAGTATTCGCGGGCCGCGGCAGGGTCGTCAAACAGGCCGCGCGTCAGGCGCGTGCGGATCATGCCGGGGCAGACCGCGTTGATTCGGATGCCGTAGGGGCCGAGTTCGCCGGCGGCGGTGTGGAGCAGTCCGATGAGCGCCGCTTTGGAGGCATTGTAGGCGATGAGGTTTTCTTCGCCGTCGAAGGAGTTGGTAGAGGCGGTGATCACGATGGCTCCGCTGCGTTTGGGCTTCATGCGGGCGATTGCGGCCTGCACGGTTTCAAAGGCTGCAGTCAGGTTCAGCGCCAGTGTGCGATCCCAATCGTCGCGCGAGGTATCCCAAAGTGGTTTGACTATGACCATGCCGGCGTTGATCATGACAATGTCGGGCGTGCCAACCTGGTCAAAGCCCCACTCCAGGTTGTAGCGATTGGTGACGTCGATCTGGAGCGAGCGAGGCGAATCTGTGATTTCGCGGTCGAAGATCCAGACGTTGGCGCCGCCCGCAGTGAGGGTGGCGGCGATTGCCGCGCCAATGCCGTTGGCGCCGCCGGTTACCACAGCGGTTTTGCCGCTGAAATCGATAGCCATAAGAGGGAATTATCGCATGCTGACGGGGGGTAGGGCGAGGGGGAATTTCAAAAAGTGCGTCCCGACCACTCGGGACGCGGCAAATATGAGTGGACGCGCCACGCCGTTAGGTGGACGGCGTGCTGGAAGCGGCCGGGGCGGCCGGCTTGGATTCGGTCTTTGTTTCCGATTTCGTTTCAGTTTTCGCCGCCGACTTGGCCTCGCCGCTGGCCGAGGATTCGGCTTTGGACGCACCATTGGAGCGGCTGGTGGAACCCTTGGCGTAGTCCGTGACGTACCATCCACTGCCCTTGAATTGCAATGCAGGGGCGGAGATCAGGCGCTCCACCGCGCCGCCACACTTAGCGTGCGTGGTCAGCGGATTATCGGAAAACTTCTGGATCAATTCGAAAACGTCGCCGCATTGGGCGCACTTGTATTCATACATCGGCATGGCTGAAAATGTTTACCTTTGAGGCTTGGGAATGTTGAGAGGACCGAGCGCCGGAGCGCCATCCTCCTTCTTCTTGGAGTCGGCGGCCTGTTTGGATTCGGGCTTGCCCTTGATCAGAACTTCGAGCCCTTTTTTGAGCACGGCGTCTTCGCCGGATTTCTTTTTGTCTGACTGCGGATCGGCTGCGGCGGGATCCTCTTCTTCCGCGTCGCCGGCTGCGTCCTGTTCGGCCTGGGCGACGCTCGGAGTTACCCCGGTGTCTTGAATGGCCTTGCCGTTGGGCGCATAATATTTAGCTACGGAGAGGATGACGGCTGCGCCATCGTCCATCGTGATCGGCTTGCGCAGTGACGCATCGCCGTACGTGCGTTCGCCCACGACTTCCGCGCGTTTCGATTCAAGCAGCGCTGCTGCTGCCACTTCGGCGGCCGAGGCGGTGCCACGGTTGGTCAACACGACCATCGGCTTGCGAAAGATCGTCTTGGCCGGGTCCGCAGTGAATTCCTTTTTCGAAACCTTCTGGCCTTGCAGGTAGCCGATCTGGCCTTTTTCCATGAACAGATTTGCCAGCGCGATGCCTTCTTCAGGAGCGCCCACCGTGCACATGCGCAAGTCGAGGATCAGTTTCTGTGCGCCCTGCTTTTCCAGCGAGGCAACAGCCGTTGCAACGTCCTTCACTTTGCCGGAGTCCAGGCTTTGGGCCTGAACGTAGCCGATGCCGCCTTCCATCATCTTCGAAGTGACTGCGGGGAGTACGACCATGGCGCGTGTGAGCTTGATCTTCTGCGGTTCGGGCTTTCGGAAGCGCAGCGCGGAGATTTCCACGGTGGATCCGGCGTCACCCTGGAACATAATGTCGGCGTAGGCGAGCGGCATATCGCGGGTGGAAACGCCATTGATGGTCTCGATCATATCGCCAGTAGCCAAGCCTGCCTTGGCGGCCGGCGAGCCGGGGATAGCGCCAACAATGCTAATGTAATTAAAACGTTTGGCCAGGATGAGGCCAACCGTAGGACGGTTCAGATCCTTATTCTTCAGATACGACTTGTACTGGTCGGCGGAGAGGTAACTGGCGTACGGGTCGATCGACTCGAGCAGACCGTTGAGGGCGCCCAGGGTGACCGTGGCCATGTTCGGCTCTTCGACGTAGTCGCCTTTGATTTTGGCGAGCACCTCGGTGAAAACCTGCAGACGGCGGTAAGTGTCTTCCGGGGAAGCACTGCGGCCCATCATTCCGCCCAGCAGCAGCATGGCTACAAGAGCTGTGGAGGAAGAAATCACTACATATTTGAATCGGCTTTTCATGGGTACAGGCTCACCATCCCCTTCCAAGGTGCGGGTAGACACGAGCTCTTCAGGAAGCTCTATCTACTTCAAGTTCAGTATATCAGACGTTTCAACCGTTCCTGGCGATACAATAATGATCGTGCTTTATCTCACTGAACAGCAGGTGCGTGAGTTGTTGCCGATGGGTGATGCCATCCGGCTCGTGGGCGAGGGGTTTCAAGCGCTGGGGCGTGGCGAAGCCCAGAGCCATCCGCGGCGGCGGTTGATTCTGCCAACGGGCAGCGTGCTGCATTCCATGGCCGGCGCTTGCGGCAAGTATTTCGGTACGAAAGTGTATGCAACGAACCCCAAGTTTGGCGCCTATTTCTATTTCCTGCTATACGATGCGGCGACCGCCAAGCCTCTGGCGATGATCGAGGCAAACTGGCTGGGGCAGATCCGCACCGGCGCGGCGACTGGGTTTGCCACGGATCGGTTGGCCCGCAAGAGCGCTCTCGTGCTGGCCGTGATCGGCAGCGGATTTCAGGCGCGGAGCCAGATGGAGGCGCTGCTGGCGGTGCGGAATTTCGACGAAGTGCGCGTGTGGAGCCGTAGCAAAGAAAAATGTGAAATGTTTGTGACTGACAATTCCGCGGTGCGCGGAATTCGCGTGGCGGAATCGGCCGAAGCTTGCAGGCGCGGGGCGGATGTGGTGGTGACCATGACCTCCGCGCGCGAACCTGTGCTCAAGGCGGAGTGGGTTTCCGAAAAGGCTCATGTAATCGGCGCGGGCACCGCGCATCGTCTCCGATTCCGTGGAACATGCGCGGATTGAGGCAGGGTAGAGGAGTTGAAGGATCTGCCACAGCGCAGAGCGGATGACGGAATCACAGTGTTCAAGTCGGCGGGTTTGTCTATGAGCGGGCTCTGGTTGAACCTGGAAAAAGCAGTTGGATGGGCTTCAGCCAATTCGCACGACGCGTCGCATTTGGGGTCTGACACCTTTTTTCGGCCGTTTT
>CAIRSA010000210.1 GCA_903881085.1 uncultured Acidobacteriia bacterium | reverse complement strand
GAATTTCCGGCGTTTTTGGCCGGAATTTCGCTGTCCGTCCCCTGTTTGCCCCGGCGATACAACCCGCAATACGAACTCACCCATTGGGTGACCATTCGGATTCCCGCAACATCTTACAAATGAAGCGGATTGCCGCAATACAAAGACTCAACTGCTTTTTTAAGGATTAACAGAAGCAGCCTCGCCCGGCCCATCAAAAGGCCGGGCGTGGTTGCTTCTGGAGTGGGATGATATAAGCCACGGATAAACACAGATTCAAGTTGACCCCCCGCGAAGACTGGCGATTGGCCCGCGCGAACAGTGCGCCCCGCAAAATTGCACAGTTAAGGCTTGGCGCCGCGCCCGGCCTGCCAGAGAGTGTAAACGTTGGGCCGAGTTGCCGCCCATTGCTTCCAAAACGTCTGGCGGTGGGCGTGCAGATCGGGCTGGAAGGGTTCCAGCCCCTCCCAGGCGTTGGCGAGATCCACGGCCAACTCCAGATTAGTGCGCGCCAATTCCTCGTGCGGCGTCAGTATCGCCACCGCTTGGCTGAGGCGCTCCCGGGCCGCTACCCGGTCGCCCGCCGCGAGGGCTGCCAGTCCGGCCGCGCACCAATAGCGCGCAAGCCAACGGCTGGCCTCCGGCCCCTTGTCTTCACCCGTCAACTTGCGGCCTACGGCGAGCGCCTGCTCGGCGTTTCTGCGGGCACCCGCAACGTCGCCGGATGCGCGCATGGCGTGGCTCATCGACATCTTCCAGGTTGCTTCGAGGGACCGGCTGCCGGCCGCGGCGGCGAATTCCAATGCGCGGCGATAGAGTGGCAGCGCGGCGGCGGGATCTTTCTCGCGGGTGAGGTCGGCGAGTTTGCCGTAAGCGCCGGCCAGGTCATGACGGGCATTGACGTTGTTTGCGTCGGCGCGCGCCAGCCTTTCCAGCAGGTCGATCGATTCCTGGTAAAAGCGCCGCGCCTCGTCCGGCTTGCGCAGATTGGGTCCGACCGCCTCACCATGCAGGTTTCCTAGAAAGTGATCCAACGTCGCCCACTCGCGCAGGTTTTCGGTGTCGTTGGGCGCGCCGCGGGCAATCTCTTCGCGACGCCGTCGCACATCGAGCAGCGTGGTGCGAGCGCCATCGAGGTCGCCGGCCACGATTTGCTGGCGTCCGACGCCGACCATTGCGCGCACCAGGTCGCTGGCGGCGCGGATGCCAGGTTCCGCTGCGGCATAGCGCTGCATCCATTCCAGACCCCCGCGGGCGGCGGCGAGCGCTTGTGGGGCGCGTCCTTGCCCTCGTTCAAGCGAGCCCAGGTACGTGTAACCGTTGGCCATCAGGCGCAGGTCGGCGGGTTGCGGATCGCGGCCGCGCATCCCTTCCCCTGCGACGCGGATCCCCTCCTCCAGGCTGCGCCGCGCACCGGCAGTATCTCCATTTGCCCTTTCCAGGAAGCTGAGCCGCTCTAGTGTCATGGCGAGCGCACGACTGTACTCGGGCTTTCCCAGCGCCGCGGCGTTCAGCCCGCGTGCGATTTCGAGGGCCTTGCGATAACTGGCCAAAGCATCGGCCGGACGTCCCAAATTGGGCAACCCCGTCATGCCCTGCACATCGCCGACCTTCTGATACGCCTCCACCAGTTCGAGGCGAAGTCCTGGATCGCGCGCGCCCTTGGCGAGGCTATCAAGGTATTCCAGCGCCGTCCCAACCAGCATCTCGCGCGCTTTTGTGGTGCCAGGCACCTGGCGGATTTCCTTATCGAAGTCGAAGAGAAAGCTACGTGCCAGCTTGCGGACCTGCTGAAAGCGAAATTCGGCATTGCGGCGCTGGTATTCGCTGTTGGCAAGCCCGCCAGCGAGTGACGCCACCAACGCCACCCCCGCCGCCACGCCCCACGCATTCCGCCGCAAGTAACGGCGCGTGCGGTACCAGACCGTATCCATGCGCGCGCGCAGCGGACGCAACGTAAGCGCACGCTCGATGTCTTCGCTCAGTTCCAGCACAGTGCGGTAGCGGCGCTCCGGCTCCTTGCGCATCGCCATCAGCACAATCACGTCGAGGTCGGCCGAAACGCGCGGCGGTTCGGGTTCGCCCTGGCAGATGACGCGCTCAAGCTCGATCGCGGTGGTGGTCTTCAGATGATACGGCCGCCGCGAAGTCAGCAGTTCATAAAGCAGCACGCCCAGCGAGTAAATATCGGAAGCCACCATCACCGGCTCACCGCGCACCTGCTCCGGACTGGCATAACTCGGGGTGAACGCCCTGAACTGTGTCAGCGTGCGGGCGTCGTCGGTATCGATGAACCGGGCGATACCGAAGTCGAGCAACTTCGACACGCCGTCGGTGGATACCATGATGTTGCCGGGCTTGATATCGCGATGGACGATCAGGTTCTGGTGCGCGTACTGAACCGCCGCGCAGACCTGTAGAAACAGGCGCAGGCGCGCTTCCCGGTTGAGCTTACGCTTTTCGGCGAAGGAGACAATGTCCTCACCCTCCACATACTCCATCGCCAGATACGCCTGCCCACCGGGAGTCTCGCCGCCATCCAGCAGCCGCGCGATATTCGGATGTTCGAGCCGGGCAAGAATGTTGCGCTCCTGGCGGAAGCGATCCACCGCGGCCGCCGCGAACCCGACGTGGACGGTTTTTATCGCCACGCGTTTCTCAAAGGCCTCGTCATCGCGGACGGCCAGGAAAACCGTGCCCATGCTGCCTTGGCCCAGGATGCCGGTGACGCGCCATGGTCCGAATCGTTGCGGAGCAGCCTGTTCGAGCAAGGCCTGGCCCTGCTCGACGGCGGCCGAGACGAGTCCCGCGCCCTCGTCATCGGCGGCAAGCAACTTCTCTACTTCGTGGCGTATTTCCGCATCCGCGGCGGCGAGCAGGGTGCCGCGTTCGGAAGCAGGCAGGTCCGCGGCATCGTGGAATAGGGCGTCCACGGCGCGCCATTGTTCGGGTGTCATTTGACTGAGAGGTAATTATGCAGCCAAGCCTGGGCCATACGCAGATCCCGCACTACGGTGGGGATTGAAACGCCCAGCGCTTCGGCGATTTCCTTCTGTTCCATGCCCCCGAAGTAGGTCATCTCGACGGCCTGCGATTTTCGAGGATCGATTTTCGTCAGTTCCTTGAGACCTTCGTCGAGATCCACGAGCAATCCGTCGCGGCTCCCCGCGGAGGCCACCACGTCTTCGAGCGAGACCTTCTCGCCTCCTCCTCCGCGCTTCTCCGAGCGATGACGCCGAGCATGGTCCACTAGGATTTCGCGCATGATCTGACTGGCGACGGCGAAGAAGTGAGAGCGGCTCTTCCACTCGCCCTGCTGGTGGCCCACGAGCTTGAAGTAGGCTTCGTGAATGAGTGCGGTTGGCTGCAGCGTGTGACCGGGGCGTTCGGTTGCGAAGCGGGCCCGGGCCAACGAGCGCAGCTCATGGTAGATGATCGGGGTCAGTTGGTCGAGAACCACTTTGTTGCCCTGACTCCAGTCCTTTAAGAGACGGGTTAAATCCGGCGGCGACGCCATATCGATGTGCCACAGGGTACCACGGCGGATAGGATGAAAGCTATTCCAGATTCGATTCCGAATGCGTCGTTATGGTCGCCCCGGCGTTGAGTAGCGATCGCGGTACCGGAAACACGCGGACCACCGTCTGGCCGCGCGGAAAATGGAAAACACCGTCGCGGCGGAACTGATGCGTGGCCGGCAGAGAGGGGAACGAATCGGTGCGGACAATTCCGCGCATGCCGTCCAGCCCCGGAAACGAAATGCCGTCACTAATGGCCGACCAGCCGGTTGAGGTCTCAAAGAACCCTTGCAGCATGAGGTTGTTGAACGGCTCGCCGCGATGCGGTCCGAGGAAGGGAATCACATAGCTTGACCACCAGCGTAGCCGTTCGGCGCGCTCCTCGCCGATAATGCGGACCAACCCGGCGTGCGCCTGGTCGGGGGCGTCGGGCGGGTCGATCGCGATATCGCGGATGTTGTTGCGATCCCAGCGGAGCTCGACATCGACTTCGGATGAGACCTCAATGAACTCGTAGCTGGCGCCGTCAGGTGGTTCCGTGGTGTAGCCGGATGCGGTGGCGAATCGCTCAAAGCGGCGCACGTAAACCCGATTGATAGAACCGGCGAGCGAGACCGTAAATTCGCATGCGGATGCTTCCTCTGGTGCGGAGCCGGCGACGGCGGACTGGCGATACTGGCCCGAGTACTTCTGATCTTTTCGGCGGTCCAGATACTCCTGGCTGTAGAAACTGGCGATGGTGTGCAGCGGTTCCGGGTGGTCCTCAAGGTTGGTGAGGCGAACCTGTGAGGCGGGGCGAAGGGGCTGGATACAGGCGAGGTCGGTATCGAACCAGGTTTCGGCAGGGGCTTCGGGATCGGCAGCGATTTCGAGCACCAGCGGAACCCAGGCGTCGCCGGCAATTACAAATGGCTTGACCGCGACCGGAACTGAGCGATTGAACGCGCGGGTGACTGAGAGCCAGAGTCCGGGTTCAGGCTTGAGCAACAGCCCGGTCCAGAGCTGGAGACTCTGGCCGTTGCGGACGACCGGGCCACCGGAAAGCTCGCGATGCCATAAGCCGTCTTCTTCAAGCAGGCCACGGGAAACAAGAGTGGCGAGGCGAGTGTCGTAGCCGGTGGTGATGCGCTCCAGTGTTTCGTCGGTGAGGCGCAACAGCGGGCCGCCCTCATCAGTGGCAAGCATGGCGGGATCGACGAGTTGCAGGTGCCAGCCCGCGGAGTTGCCGTCGAGGAACGGCTGGCATTGTGCGCCGCGCATGGGGATGGAGCCATCAAGCGCGCCAGGCCGGCGATAGAGGCGGGCGAATCCGAGTGCATCGATTACGGAGAAGGCCGAAGCCGCGCTCGACGCGGCCTCCGCCTGAATCGGTTTGGTGTGATTCATTAGGTACAGTATCCCCTGTTACGGCGGATAGCGGTAGTGGTATCGGATGCAGGGGGATTATCGCGTGCTCTGGCTGTGGTTCAGTTGACGCCCGCCAGCCTTCACCTTGGTGTTAGTGCGCAGTCCGCCCGCGACTGCCTGGTTGTGGTTGGTCAGGCGGCCGCCAGCCTTCACCTTGGTGTTGGTGCGGAGTCCGCCCGCGACTGCCTGATTGTGGTTGGCCGCGCGGCCGCCAGCCTTCACCTTGGTGTTGGTGCGGAGTCCGCCCGCGACTGCCTGATTGTGGTTGGAAAGGATGAGGCCGCCGGCTTCCACGTTCGTCTTCATCTTCATTCCGCTGTGGTTGTTCATCTTGAGCTCCTCTTGACTTTTGTTCAGCTTGCTGCTGACGTTTGACAAGGCGTAACCAACAGGCGAAAATGATCATACCCGAAAAAAAGTTTTCGGGGCACCGCGGCATCCAGGGATCCTGCGGCCCCAGTGCATTTTAGAACCTTATCCGCAAAGCGAACGTCAAGCTGCGCGGACTTGTGCCGCCAACCGATTGATTGGCGATCAGGCCATTCAGCGTGCTGGTGATCTTACCGAAATCCGCGCTCTCCACCGTAACATTGGGGGCTGCGAACGTCAGCGTGTTTGTCAGGTTCGTGGTTTCGGCGCGCAACTCCGTCACGATTTTCTCCGTGAAGTGGAACTTGCGGAACAGCGGCATATCAAGGTCAAACATCCCAGGACCGTTGAGGTTGTTGCGCCCCATATTGCCGAAGTGCGGAGTCTTGCCGTCAGCATCCAGCGGTTGCTTGAAGGCCGAGGTGTCGAACCAGGTTGCCGTGCCGCCTGGACCCGCCACCGCATGGCTCACGGTGAACGCGCCGACTTGATCCGGCGTGATGTTGCTGCCGGGCGTGTTCGCGTTCACGTCGGTGCCGAACGTCATGGGACGCCCGCTCATCAGGCTGAGCACGCCTCTGACCTGCCAGTCGCCGAGAACCCACCGCGCCGCACCGGTCTTCGCATAAGCCTTGTTCTTGCCGAACGGAAGTTCGTACACGTAGCTCTGGACGAACGTGTGCGTGCGGTCGAAATCCAGCCTCGAATAATTGCGCTTCGTCTGGATGTAGTTCCACAGGCCGCCGTCCTCGGGAGAGTTGCCCATCATCTTGGCGAAAGTATAGGCCGTGGTCAACAGGAAGCCGCCGCTGAAGCGCCGGTCAATCTTCAGCTGCAGACCATTGTAGTTGTTGCTCATGCCGATGTAGCGGTAATTCACATAGTTGCTCTTGCCGAACTTCTGGAACAGCGGCCGTCCGGCGCTGCCGGAATTGAACACCATCGACGCATTCAGGTTTTATGTAACTGGAGCACACACCGTGTGGCTGGCCACGTAGGCCGCGTCCAGAGTGAAGTTCTTTGGCAATTGGCGCTGAATCGCGATGCTCTACGAAATGATAGATTTGCGAGATTGCCCAAACACAAAGGATCTCGTGATCTCCACATCTCTGGATGGAAAGTGACAAGGAAGGTTCATCTGCGGCATCAAGAGGCATTTGACATAGGCATGCGGAGAGATGATGACTCAGATGTCCTATCTTGTAAACTGGAAACAACTAAATGAATAAAAGCCGCAACACAATATTGCCAGAAGCCGCAGTTCCGGACGCAGACGGGGTAGGACAGGAGGGTGGCAGAAGCAGTCTCATACACGATAATAACCTGGCCCAGAGTTTCCCAATCCTGAGGAAACGCCTCAAGCAGGGCGCATTGGCCAATGCAGGAATGGACCTTGAGATTGCACAAGAGTGGTTTTCAGTGGAGCAGGAAGCGTGGCAACGGCTCGAACAAGAAGAACAAGTCACCAGGCCTTCCCCTAGCGAGTGGAAATCTACATCACGGAGCCCGACCCGATGCTAGGACACGAAACCCCAAAGACTCGTCCGGCCTTAGGCATCAGCAATGACGTTGCGAAAAGTCTCGCCATCACCGTCATCGTGGCGGCCGTCAGCCGCAGGGTCAACGCCCCCCACCTTATCCAAATCAGATGAACCTCGTGACCGACGGCACCGGCCTTGGCGTAGCGTCGGCGGTCCGTCTGGACTATATCCGAACCGTGGATCGCCGGACACCTACACCAGCAACCGCCTCGGCGGAGGATCCACCGAGCCGCACGACCGCGGCCCCAATGAATACAGCGTTCAGGTCTTAGCCCGGATGAATGAGGTTGGCATGGCGGTCGACATCTCCCATTGCGGCGACCGGACCACGATGGACGCCATCCACGCATCTCGCAAGCCCGTGCTCGTCACGCATTCCAACTGCCGCGCGCTGGTTCCAGGCACGCCCCGCTGCAAAACCGATGAAGCCATCGCGCAAATGGCGGCCAGGG
>CAIRSA010000209.1 GCA_903881085.1 uncultured Acidobacteriia bacterium | reverse complement strand
GAATTTCCGGCGTTTTTGGCCGGAATTTCGCTGTCCGTCCCCTGTTTGCCCCGGCGATACAACCCGCAATACGAACTCACCCATTGGGTGACCATTCGGATTCCCGCAACATCTTACAAATGAAGCGGATTGCCGCAATACGAAGACTCAACTGCTTTTTAAGGTTGAACAGCGAAAAGTTCACCGACCCGAAGCCAGGACCATACAGCGCGTCGCGGCCGAGATTGCCGAACGAACCGGTGGCCGGTTTGGCGAAGGCCGCCGGATTGAAGTATTGCACAGCCAGAGTGTTGGTCAACACGGGGACATTGGCATGGGGATCGCCAACCAGGTTGACTCGATCTTCAGACCTCCTGAACTCCTGGAAAATGAGATGAGCCAATTTCGTCATCGCCGGGCGTCTGCGTTAGCGTGCCTCGCCAATGGCAACCAAAACGTTAACAATCAAAAGATCTTTATTTCTCCAAACGCTGCTATGACTTACACAAAGCGCCACGCTACTTTTAAACTCCGCCCTGGTAAAAACAGTACGAGGAGGCTCTTATGAGCACACATTTTTCACCGTCCGCAAACAGCGCGAAATCCTTGGCTTACCCAAGCCCAACCCAAGAGCAAACAACCCATTCGCCACCAACTAGATACCCTGTGGATAAAACGCCTTTCTTGGGTTCCCGGGTTGTTTTTTGTTCTTGGGTTCCTACCCAAGGCGGAGCTCTGCTTCGCTTTGACAACCACCCGCAGGTGCGTTATCCTCGCAACTAAACCAATCCCAGCGGATTTGCGACTTCCACGCCGAACTTCACACCCGTCAGATTCCATGCAATGATTGAATTCATCTGGAGGCGAAGTGACGAATTCCAAAACGACTTGTATATTGAAAGCCGCACTTTTGTGGGGCATACCGGCGGGCCTGCTCTATGCGCAGACGCCTATCGTGCAACCCGGGGCGCCCGGGCAGAGCAGCAAGCAGCTCACCACAAAGACCGCCGCAGCACCCTATCGCGCGCCCACCGAAGCCGATTTCAATTTCATGGAAGGCATGATCCATCATCATTCCCAAGCCGTCGATATGGTGGAGCTGATGCAGACGCGAGGCGAAAATAAGGACCTGCGACGTCTGGGCGACCGCATCCGCATTTCGCAAACCGACGAAATGCAGTTCATGAAGCTGTGGCTTTCCGATCATGGCCGGCCGCAATCCGGCGGCGGGCATGGCATGGGTCACATGGCCGCGTTGCCCTCCACGGATCACTCCAAAATGGACCATGGCACAATGAACCACGGCGATCACAATGCGATGGCTTCCATGCCGCTAATGCCGGGCATGCTCACTCCGCAACAGATGAAAGAGCTGGCCGCGTCGACCGGCCGCAAATTTGACCACCTGTTTCTGACTGGCATGATCCAGCACCATGGCGGAGCGCTGACCATGGTGGACGACCTGCTCGCCGTTCCACGCGCGGCCGAGGATCCCGTGTTGTTCGACTTCGCCACCGACATTGAAAACACCCAAAGCGCGGAAATCAAAATCATGCAAGACATGCTAAGCAAGGAGAAAAATGAAAAATAGTCCTCACATCTGGGGCGCGCTTATAATCAGCTCGCTATTGTCCACGCTTGGCTCCGCGCAGGTGGCCTCCAATCCCCGCGCCGGCAAGGACGATCCGCGCATCGGCCTGAAAGGCGGCTTGTACGACGCCGGAGAAGCTGCGTTCGGAATGCAGCGTCTTGCCTCGCTGCCCAAGCCTCCTGGCTTCGCGCCCGGCAATTTCTTCGCGACCCCGGCGCCGGAACGGACGCCCGAGCCTGGCCAGCCCCCACAGCCTCCTGCCGCTCAGTTGGGCTCAACCAACTCCGATCTCGCCTTCAGCGGCAATCGCCTTTTCGTCGGCAATTATAACGGCATCAATACCTACGATATTGACAACCCCGGCAAGGTAAAGCTGATCTCGTCGCTGGTGTGCCCCGGCGGTCAGGGCGACGTTTCCGTCTACGGCAAACTGATGTTCATGTCCGCCGAGACAATGAATGGCAGAACTGACTGTGGCACGCAAGGAATCCCATTGCCCGCCGGTTATAAACCTCCGCCTCCTCCGCCCGCGGAGCCCAAGCCCGCGCCTGGAGCCGAAGGAACCCCAACTGCACGCCGGCCTCGTCCGCTACCTCCGCCCAGCCCGGACCGGTTCCGAGGCGTGCGCATCTTCGACATCTCCGATGTCGCGAATCCCAAACAGATCGCCGCCGTGCAGAGCTGCCGCGGCTCGCACACCCACACGCTGCTGATCGACCCGAAAGACAAAGACAACATCTACGTGTACATCTCCGGCACCGCGCAGGTTCGCCAAGCCGAGGAGCTTCCCGGTTGCTCCGGTGCAACTCCGGACAAGGATCCCGATACTTCCCTCTTCCGAATCGACATCATCAAAGTCCCGCTCGCGCATCCTGAACAAGCGAAGATTGTCGCCAGTCCGCGCATCTTTATCAATCCGCAGACCGGCGTCATCAATGGGCTTTGGGCTGGCGGCAAACATGGCGAAGGTACGCAAACAACATCGTTGACTGATAAATGTCACGACATCACCATATATTCCGAACTCGGCCTCGCCGCCGGTGCGTGCTCAGGCAATGGCATCCTGCTCGACATTTCAAACCCTGTGAACCCTGTCCGCATCGACGCGGTCAGCGATCCCAACTACGCCTTCTGGCACTCCGCGAATTTCAACAACGCCGGCACCACCGTATTGTTCACCGATGAATGGGGTGGAGGCGGCCAGCCGCGCTGCCGCGCCAGCGACCCCATGAATTGGGGAGCCGACGCGATCTTCAAGCTGAAGGACCGCAAGCTGACGCTGGCCTCGTACTACAAAATGCCGGCCGAGCAAACGGAGTTTGAAAACTGCGTGGCCCACAACGGGTCGCTGATTCCGATCCCCGGGCGAGACATTCTGGTGCAGAGCTGGTATCAGGGCGGCATCTCCATCGTCGACTTCACCGATGCCTCGCACCCCTATGAAATCGCCTTCTTCGACCGCGGTCCCGTCGACCCGGCCAAACGCGCCATGGGTGGGCAGTGGTCCACCTACTGGTATAACGGTTATATTTACGGTGCCGAGATCGCACGCGGCGTGGACGTGTTCAAACTGGTGCCGAACAAGTTCATCACGCAAAACGAAATCGATGCGTCCAACCAGGTGCACTTTGACGAGCTGAACGTACAGAATCAGCCCAAGATCAAGTGGCCGTCGAATTTCATTGTCGCCCGTGCTTACATTGATCAGCTCAATCGCGGCACTGCTCTCAAGCCGGAACGGATCGCGGCGATTAATTCGGCGATCGAAAAGTTCGAAAAGACGAAGAAAGGTGCAGCGCAATTGAAGTCGATGGGCGCCAGCCTGGAAAAGGACGCTGCCACCGCGAAGTCGCCCGCCGATGCCGACCGCATGCGCGCGCTGGCCGGAATTCTCAAACAGGGCGGGGCGTCGAAGATCTAAGCCGCATTACACTGCACGGCGGACCGTCACCACAGTGATATCGTCGTTCTGGCCCCACGCCTTGGCAGCTTCAGCGATGGCTTGCGCTGGTCGTGTGGCCATATGACGCGTGCGGTCGAAGCCGAACAGTTCTCCCTTTGCGTTGGCGGCTTCGATAATGCCATCGGAGATGAGCGTCAATTGCGCTCCGCGAGCGAGTTGCAGATTGGACTCTGGCCAATCCGCATCGGGGACAAGTCCCAACGGCAGGCCGGCTTCCACTGCAATTTCCTCCCCATCCACGTAGGGCGCCAGATGACCTGCGCTGGCAAACTTGACGGCGCCGTCCGCATGAATCCGCGCGCAACAGCAGGTGACAAAGCCGCCCGATGTTTTGCCCGCAAGCGATCGATTCAAATATGCCATCACGCCACCTGGCTCTTCCACGCTTCCGCCGCGCAATGCGCCGATGATGGCGGCTACGAGCATTGCTGCATCGAGTCCTTTGCCGCTGACATCGCCTACCACGGCGAGAAGCGAGCCATCCGCCACAGCCAGGACCTGATAGAAATCGCCCCCTACTTCGCTCGCGGGCAGGTAGGCGGCCTCGAGCGAAAAGCCTGGAAAGTTCGGGATCTGCTCCGGAATCAGACGCCGCTGGACTTCTGCGGCGGCGCGCATGGCGGCCTGCTGCACCGCACGATCCTCGCGCAGACGGTGATAGCGGAAAGCGATTAACGCGAAGAAGTAGAGCAGGACGACTCCATGAACAATGCTGCCCGCAATCACGGCCGGTACCAGCAGATGGCCAAGGCCAGGATATTGTCCAAGCAGAATGAGGAAGGCTGGAAGCCAAACCAGCAGCGCGGCAGCGAATATTGGGATTTCGTGGCGGCGCAAATCACGCAGTGGCAGAAAAGCGGTAAGAAAAGGGGCCTGCGCTACCAGCGTAACGATGTGGACAACCAGCAAGGGCCCGGTGCTGTTCGCCCATTCATTCGCCGGAAACGCAATCCACGCTGGAAGCGGTAGCAAGAGCAACCTGACCAGGTTATATGCAAGCAGAACCCCCGCCGCAACGAGCGCAAATCGGGGCATGGGTTGTTTGCGAAATGCGCACACAAAGAACGGGAAAAGCAACATTGCTGTCCGGCCCGTGAAGTAGCACAAGGGATCGAAAATATAAGAAACGGGGGCGAGTGAAGAGGGCAATCCAACGCACATTGGAAATAAGCAACTTCCTAGTGCAATGATTCCGAGATAAAGCGTATCGCGACGCTCACGATCTGCGGAGTACAAAATCAACAACACGATTCCTGCGAAGAACGGAAGCCCATACCCCCACGTCTTACCCAGACTGTACTGAACGCCACGCAATTCCAAACGTGCATGGCTGCCAAGCGCCGGGGGCAGTTGCAGGGAATTCCAAAGGAAGAGGTTGTCCCAGGTATATCGGCGGGTCATGCGGATGGCTACCACGGTGCCTCGGCTCGCCGCTGCGGCATCTGAAATCGGCGCTTGGTAGAGGTTGTTCAGGTTGTACCAGCCCGATTGCGGATCTCCGGAGGTCGCGGCCTGCCGGCCGTCCACGTAGACAATCCACGCGGCCATCACGCGAAATTGCAGGTCGAAATCGCCTGGAACGGCATCATTAATGGGATCGAAATGACAACGCTGCCAGAGGATCGGATCTCGCCCGCGATGGACTTCTGTATTCCATGCGCTGTCGTCGAAGCCAGGCTGCGCCCAGCTCGCGCTATCGCCCTCCCGAAAGACACAGCGAACCGGCTCATGGACCCGCATCGAGGGCGGCCCCTCGGCAAGCAGGGGCAGTGAGAAGAGGATCGAATGTAGAAGGGGAATCATCTGGCTCGCCCGCTATCGTATCTGTCAATCATAAACGACTCGTTGGTGGTTAGTGCAATTCGAGCGCCAGCCGAGCCAGCGCTCTGTTTTCAATCTGGCAGCATCATCAAGTTGAAAGCGCCGTGTACAGATTGGATAGAGGTATTATCCAAGTGGTTAACAGGTTCGCCCCCTCGTACTGTCACCGCCAGCCATGGGATATACTTTGGGCGATTATGTCTTCATTCAATCGACGCCAGTTTTTGCAGGCGACCGGGTCTGTATCCTTGACAGCGGCTTCGGCCCACGGGGCCGGTAAAGGTGTCTCTATCGTCATGGACCCAGGCGATGGAATCGCCACCTCCGCTCAGGCACAATGGGCCGTCGAGGAACTCCAGCGGGCGCTTGCTACCACGGGAGTACCAGTGCAGCGATGTGCGCGCGTGGCCGAGGTTGCCGCGGGAAACCAATGCATCGTTGCGGCTGGCGCTTCAAACTCCATTGCGCAGCAGATTCTGAAGGCAGCGGGCGTTGCCGCGCCCGCGGTTGCTGAAGCGCTGGCGCTGGCTCCGGGCAACGTCGGAGGAACGGCGGTTGTGCTGGCTTGCGGGTTTGACGTTCGCGGCCTGGTGTTCTCCGTGCTTGAGCTTGCTGACCGCGTTCAGCATGGTTCCAGCCTGAGCGTTCCGAAAGCTTTCGTCGAGCGTCCGGCCAACAAAATCCGCAGCCTGACCCGCCTCTTCACTAGCGATGTGGAAGACAAGCCCTGGTATAACGATCGCGAAATGTGGCCGCAGTACCTGACCATGCTGGCGACCAATCGCTTCAACCGTTTTAATCTGGCGCTGGGCATCGGCTACGATTTTATTCGCCAGGTGACTGACGGTTACTTCCTGTTTTCCTATCCGTTTTTGTTGGCCGTCCCTGGCTACAACGTGCGCTCGCCACAACTGCCAGACAGCGAGCGCGACCACAATCTGGAGATGCTGCGCTTCATCGCCAAGCAGACAGTTGCGCGCGGCATGGAGTTCCAACTGGGCCTGTGGATGCATGGCTACGAATGGATCAACAGTCCGAATCCGAACTACACAATCGAAGGGATCACCAAGGAAAATCACGGGCCATACTGCCGCGATGCCGTGCGCGCGCTGCTGCATGCGGTGCCGGAAATCAGCGGCGTCACGTTCCGCGTTCATGGCGAAAGCGGCGTGGAAGAAGGCAGCTACGACTTCTGGAAGACCGTCTTCGATGGCGTGGCGACCTGCGGCCGTCGCGTTGAAATCGACATGCACGCCAAAGGCATGGACGAGACCATGATGAAGATGGCCGTCGCTACCAAACAACCCGTGAACATTTCACCTAAATATTGGGCCGAGCATTTGGGCATGCCTTACCATCAGGCCGATATACGCGAATTGGAGCGGCCACGGGCCGATCGCACAGCCACAGGCCTGATGAAGTTCAGCGCCGGCTCGCGCAGCTTTCTGCGCTACGGTTACGGCGATCTGCTGCGTGAAGACCGCCAGTGGGGCGTACTGCATCGCATCTGGCCGGGCACGCAACGACTGCTGCTTTCCGGCGATCCACTGACTGTGGCCGCGCACTCGCGAGCGTTTCAATTCTGCGGCAGCGCCGGCGTGGAGATCATGGAGCCGCTATCGTTCAAAGGCAGGCGCGGTTCGGGGATCGCGGGCGACCGTTGTGCATATAAGGATGCGTCGCTGAAGCCGAGGTGGGACTGGCAGAAGTATCTCTACACGCATCGTGTGTGGGGGCGGCTGATGTACAATCCCGAGGCCGCCCCGGATGCCTGGCGCCGTTTACTTCAGAAGGATTTTGGTCCGGGTGCGCCAGCGATTGAAACCGCGTTAGCAAATGCAAGCCGCATCTTGCCGGTCATCATGACCAGCCATGCGGCCTCGGCCGGCAACAATACTTACTGGCCAGAGTTGTATCTGAACCAGTCAATTGTTGATCCGGAAGCATACGGGCCTTATCGCGATACGCCCACGCCGCGCGTCTTCGGAAACGTGAGTCCGCTCGACCCTCAGCTTTTCCTTGCGATCAATGAGTACGCAGATGAGTTGCTGAGCGGCGAACGGAGCGGAAAATATACGCCGATCGAAGCAGCGCAATGGATTGAAGATTACGCCGCGCAGGCCACCGCCGCGCTGACCAAAGCCACGCCGTTGGCTACCGGCAAAACGCGCCCGGAGTTCCGCCGACTCGACGCCGACGTGAAAATGCAAATCGGCTTGGGCCGGTTCTTTGGCGCCAAGTTTCGCAGCGGAGCGCTGTACCGCATTTACGAACGCACCGGTAATGAGGCGGCGCTTGATCAGGCGCTCAAGGCCTATCGCACCGCCCGTGCCTCGTGGAATGAGATTGCGACACTGGCCAGCAAGATCTATTTGCCCGACATCACTGTCGGTGAGAATCCCCAGCTGCGTGGACACTGGGCCGACCGCCTGCCGGCGATCAATGCCGATATTGCGGAGATGGAAAAGAAGCGAGGATCGGCAAAGCCCGAGGCGATCTCAGCATCGAAAGTCGGCACGGCTATCCAGTCGATCACAAGCAGGCCCCGCCGCGAGCAGGCCGCTTGTAAGCACCAACCAGCCGCGCGCTTCCAACCCGGCCGGCCGTTGCCGATTGAAATTCAGGGGCCGAGCAACGCATCGGTGCGCCTCTACTACCGTCACGTGACGCAGGCCGAACGTTACGAAGCGGTCGAAATGCAGGCATCGGCCAGCCTGTATCGCACTTCGATCCCTGCCAAATACATGGATTCAAACTATCCGCTGCAATATTATTTCGAAATAAAGGCAGCGCCAAGTGCTGCCTTTATTTATCCCGGATTCAACAAGGATCTGACAAATCAGCCGTACTTCGTGATCAGAAGCTGAACTTCAAATCCAACTGCAAGCGCCGTTCATCGAAGTCGCGCCCAAGATTCTGCACGCCGGTGATCGACGAGTATCCACCCAGGCTCTTGATCGAACCATCCGGATTCAGCACCATGCTGGAAACATTGCGGCCGCTGGGAATCGCAAAGTGCGGCGTGTTGGTCCAGTTGAACGCTTCGAACCGGAACTGCAGTTTGTACTTCTCCTTAATTGGGAAGTCGCGCGAGATGGTGAAGTCTCCATTGGCCACGCCAGGCCCGCGCATGGAATTGAAACCCGCGTTGCCGAAGCGCAAACCGGTGACGGACTTGAACGCCATCGGATCGAAGTACGAAGTGCCTGAGCCCACGTTGCCCAGAATCTGCACATCGGGCGTCACCTGGTCCGCGCGCTGCGTGGAGCCGGGCATACTCAACGAATTTGTGGCGCTGATGGAAAACGGCAGCCCAGTCATAAACGACGCAATGGCACTCACGCGCCATCCACCCAGCACGGCCGTGCCGATCTTGCTCTGCGACAGGTATTTCTTGCCCTGCCCGAACGGCAGGTCCGCAACTCCCTGCACGGAGAGGTTTTGCGTGCGGTCATAGGGCAGCACGGAGCGATTCAAGCCCCAATAGGCCGGCGCGGGCTCCGCGAGCGTGCTGTCGTTATTCGGCGCAAAGCCCACGGCCTTCGCCCAGGTGTAGCTGGAGCCAAGCTGAAAGCCATTTGCGAAGCGGCGTTCCAGTTTTGCCTGCAGCGAGTTGTACTGATTCGTGCCAACCGGCTCATAGAAGAGGGTTGACGCCGTGCGCTTGTAGAGAGGGAATAGCGGCTGTCCAGCGGTGCCCGCGCCCATGATCTGGCCGGCATTGATATCCACGCCGTTATCCATGTCCGTGGAGCGCGTCGCCACGTAACCGGCCTGACCTACAAAGCCGTATTTGAGCTCTTTCTGAATCGTGAAATTCCACGATTGTATGTAGCCGCGCTGATAGCCCTTCAAGTTCGTCGTGTTTGTGACGTACGAAGGAGGCAGCGGAATCTTCCCGTTGCCGTAGTCGGGAAGCTGGACGGTGGGGATACCTTGCGCCAGGGTGGTTGCCCACTGGAAGGAATTCGCGGGATCGTTGGTTTGCAGCAACAGCGTGGGGTAGTTGTACTTGAACGGACGGTCCAGTGAATAAGGATCGTTGGTGATGCCATATCCGGCCCTGATCACAAACCCATTGTTGATGCGGTACGCGATCCCCAGCCTGGGTCCGAACTGTTTTTTGCTCATACTCAAGCCGCACGCCGAAGGAACAGAGCCGAAGCCGCAGATGTTCACGTTGTTGGTCGAGGGGTCGTACAGTCCAATACCTTCGCCGGAGCGGGTCGGCATCGGATAGTATTCCCAACGAACGCCATAGGAAACCGTCAGCTTGCTCGTGGCGTTCCACCGGTCGCGCAGATACAAACCATAGCGCCAGGCACGCGTGGTGATGTAGCCGTCGGCGCTTGGCGCATAGATGGTATTCTTGCCCGCCTGGTTCGCCAGCCCTAATAAAAATGCGGCGTAACTGTTGAATTGGTTTGATGCGGCCCCGCCGTTCAGCGCTGTTGGCCCGCCGCTAAAGATGAAGCCGCCCATGCCTGCGGCAACACCGCCCTCGGCCTGAATGTGGTTCATCGCCAGTTGCGAAATGTCCACGCCGAAACGGATCTCGTGCGAGCCTTTCGGCATACTGAAATTGACTACGTAGTTTGTCGACGGATCGTGCCGGTAGTATGGCAACACGGTGCCCGGCGTGCCGATGTCGTCGTAACTGCTGACGGCGAATCTTGGCAGGCCGCCCTGATAATGCGCCGGGCCGTTGGTGCCGGGAATTCCCAGGTCCTTGCCGCCTTGTGAATCCAGGCCGACGGTTTCAATGTTGGTTGCCAGCCGCGTCCAGCCGACATAGGCGTCCATGACAAACCTCGGGCTGAAAACGTACGTGCCCGCTCCAGTGAGGCTGAACGTATTGCCCCAGCCTTTGCCAGGATTGCCGCCGAAGCTCGCCACCTGGGTGCCGCCCAGATCGCCGAAGACCGGCGGGTTGCTCATGTTGTAGCGCAGGAAGCCGAAGCGGACAAACGTGGAAAGCTTGGAGCTGGGATTCCAGTTCACCTTGGCATCGGCGCGCTTGCGGTCGAAGATGAAAGGCGCGGCACCGTAGTAGTTTGCGGTGAGCAGATTGCCTGGCAGATTAGGCAGCGGCGTAAGTCCTGCGAGCTTCGTTGCGATCGGGCTCATGCGCGACGCGGGAACGGTCTGGTTTGGAAATGGCGTGCGGTTGGCTCCCGTCGTGTCTCCTGTCGCCGGATCGTAGATAGGGCTGGCGCTGCCCTGCATGTTGCCGCTCTTAATGGCGGCGTTGGGCACGGTGGCGATCAGGAAGGCGCTCTCGCGATCGTTGGTGCCTTCATAGCTGCCGAAGTAGAACAGCTTCTCTTTGATAATTGCCCCGCCGGTGGCGCCGCCGAAATCGTTATACACGAACTTGGGTTTCGATTGCGAATACGGCAGGAAGAACGGCCTCGCGTTCATATGTTGATTGTCGTGATTCCAGAATGCCGTGCCATGCCGTTCGTTGGTGCCGCTCTTGGTCTGCACGTAGATCGCCGCGCCGCCCGCCAGTCCTGTCTCGGCGTCGAAACTGTTGGTAACCACGTTCACTGTTTCCACGGCTTCCAGCGTTGGCACGTAGGCGCTTTCGTGCGGCAGCCACACATTGATGGATTGCGCGCCATCGATCTTCGTGTTGTTGATGTTGAAGCTGACGCCGTTGACGTTGAACACAAGTGCCTTCGATGGGTTGGAGGGAGTTGAATTATTGCTGGCAATAATTCCGCCGAACCCTGGCAGCGTGACGAACAGTGTCTGATAGTTGCGTCCGATCGACATCGGCAGATTGGTTAGTTGCTCCGAAGTGACATCGCTTCGTACTTCGGCTCGATCGGTCTGCAGCAACGCCGCCGCGGCGCTCACGCTTACCGATTCCGAGACCGTACCCAGATTCAGCGTGGCATCGAATCGCACGGTGTTGTTTGCTGTTACCACAACGCCATTCTGCACATGCAGGTTGAAGCCCTGCTTCAGTACCTTTACAGTGTAGGAGCCAGTGGGTATCGTGGAAAACTCATAGCTGCCGGCGTCGGACGTCGTGGTCTCGCGCGATTGCGTCGTTTCAGTATTGGTTAGGGTGACTTTGGCTCCATCGATGATTGCGCCGGATGCATCCCGCACATTGCCAACAATCGATCCAAAAATGGTTTGAGCTTGTCCTGACTGGACCGCGGTAAGACTCCAGATCAGGGAAAAGCTCAGGAAAGAACTAGCAAGTTTCGTCATAGGACAGACCGCCTTTTCTTGAGAGTTATCCAACGGAGATAAGGTTGAGGATACGGGATGTGAACAGCAAACGCAAGCTGCGTGGACACTCGCCGCCCAGCATTCCGCGTTCATTCGCCTGGCCTCGGCTATTACCATGCACCTCCAATGCCAATGGACATGCGTGGTTATACGCATGGCGTTGCGTTTGCTATAGGGATAATCTGAGAGCACCAGAGCGCAAAAGAATGTACAGACTTTTATACTCTGAGCCGATAAATCACTAGCGGCTGAAGATACACCGGTCTTCCATGGACAGTTGGAAGATGGCGTAAAGCCGGCTCCCCGCCCAATACGTATCTGTTTAGTTGGAGAACATGCGCATGCAGGATCAGGATGTGATTCGTGAGTTCCTTGTTGAAAGTCACGAAAACCTTTCGCGTTTGGATCAGGAAATTGTCGCGCTCGAAAAGCGCCCCAAGGACTCGGCACTATTGGCCAGTGTCTTCCGGACGTTTCATACGATAAAGGGAACCTGTGGTTTTCTTGCCTTTTCAAAACTGGAAGGCGTTGCGCATCAGGCCGAAAATGCACTGAGCATGCTTCGCGCGGGCAAACTGGAACTCGATCGACCATTGGTCTCCATCATTCTGGAATCGATGGATGCCATTCGAAAGATATTATCTGCAATTGAAGCGACTGGCCAGGAAGGTCCGGAGGTGTTCTCCGACTTGATTAAACGCCTGCAAAATATTTGCAATGGCATTTGCGAAACAACGAAAACTGCCGCGGATGCCGATTCCACCGAGTCCAATGAGGAAAGAAGGGCCGATGGGGAATTGCCGAAATCTTCGGAGGCCTCCGTCTCCAATATCCGAGTGGGAGTAGGGTTGCTCGACAAGTTGATGGATTTGGTTGGCGAGTTGGTGCTGACCCGCAATCAGATTCTGCAATTCAATGCAGAGCGGGAGGACCCTGCGCTGAACGCGACTTCGCAAAGGCTCAACCTGATCACTTCCGAACTGCAGGAAGGCGTCATGAAGACGCGTATGCAGCCAATCGGCACGGTGTGGAACAAACTACCCAGGGTTGTGCGCGACATGGCAGTCATGTTGGGCAAGCAAATCCGGCTGGAGATGGATGGCGCGGGAACCGAGTTAGATCGAACGATCATTGAAGCGATCAAGGACCCGCTTGTGCACCTGGTACGCAATTCGTGCGACCACGGCATTGAGGCATCCGCGGTACGCGTGAAACTGGGTAAGCCAGCTGAAGGAAAGCTCACTCTGCGTGCCTACCACGAAGGTGGCCAGGTGAATATCGAAATCTCAGACGATGGCGCTGGCATTGATATCGCTCGGGTGCGGCAATCGGCTGTTGATAAGGGGTTTCTGCGGTTGGAGCAGGCCGAAAAGCTGAATGATCGCGAAGTAATGAACCTCCTATTCCAACCTGGATTCTCTACCGCTCCGATCGTGACAAACCTTTCGGGCCGCGGCGTGGGGATGGATGTGGTGAAAGCGCATATCGAAAAGATAGGCGGAGTTGTCGATATTGTCAGCCGTTTGGGCGAGGGCGCAACAATAAAGCTGAAGATTCCACTTACTTTGGCGATCATTCCCGGCCTTGTAATCACCAGCGGCATTAAGAGGTCGGGCCCTCGCAGCGGAGCTGGAGGCGGGGAATGTTTCGTGATTCCGCAGGTAAGCCTGGTCGAGTTGATCCGCCTGGAGGACCAGGGTGGCCGTGCGCAAATCGAGTCGATTCATGGAACGCCGGTTTATAGACGGCGTGGCAGTCTGCTGCCAATCGCCTACCTGAATGAAGTCCTCGGTCTGGAGAGTGGCCCTGCCACAAATATTGTCAACATCGTTGTCCTGCAAGCAGAGGACCGGCAGTTCGGACTGGTGGTGGACGGCATCGCCGATACCCAGGAGATTGTCGTCAAACCGCTGAGCAAGCAATTGAAAGGGCTCAGCATGTATGCCGGCGCCACGATCATGGGCGATGGGCGCGTGGCTCTTATTCTCGATGTGCTTGGGATTGGCCAACGCTCGGGAGTTCTGCTTGAATCTCGCGATCAATCCCGTGCCTTGTCCGGGAAGAAGACGGAGACAGGACCGGAGCTGCAGCGCCTGCTGCTGTTCCGCGCCGGATCGTTCCATCGTCTGGCTGTTCCTTTGTCGCTGGTGGCCAGGTTGGAAGAGTTTCCCAGTGGGTCGGTAGAGCATGCCAGCGGCCGCACCGTAGTGCAATACCGGAACCGCATCCTGCAATTGGTGTCTCTGAAAGAGGTGCTTGAAGCTGGTTGCAAAGATGAAGAGTTAGACTCTGACCCATTGCAAGTGGTGGTGTTTAATGACGGGGACCGAAGTGTGGGCATCGTTGTCGATCAAATTCTGGACGTAGCGGAGGAGGCCGTCACGGTACGGCAGAAGTCCAGCCGAAAGGGGCTGCTTGGATCTGCGGTCATAGGGAAGCGGGTCACTGACTTTGTGGACTTGAACTATGTATTGCGATCCACCAACGACACTTGGATGCAGAGTGCCGGCGAGATCTCAACAGGGCGCAGGATTCTGGTAGTGGAATCGTCAGCCTTTTCGCGCGGCTTGATTCGAAGCGGCCTGGAAATGGCTGGCCATAGGGTCCTGGAGGCAGTCAATCAGGCGGAGGCCCTGCGGATACTTGAACAGGAGCACGTGGACGTTGCGATGGTCGCGCTTGACCTGCCGCCTTCCAGCAGTGCGGGCCTCTTAGCCGCAATCCGCAAGTGTGCCGAGTGGCGGTCATTACCGGTGATTGCATTGTCTGAGAACGAGGAGACTGTGCAGATTGGTGAGCTGAGAACGGCCGGCTTCCAGGAATGCCATGGAAAACACGACCGGGATGCAATGCTGGAGTCCATCGCCAGACTCGCTTCAGCACTGGTCTCAGAGGCAAGCGGCGCAACCGCCTTGCTCAAGGAGAGCTAATTCATGAATACCATTCAACAGGCCGCTCAAGCTGCCGCGAACAAGACGTGCGAGCAGTTCTCCACCTTCTATGTAGCTGACCTGTTTTTCGGTGTAGAAGTCCTACGAGTGCAAGAGGTATTGCGGTACCAACAGATGACCCGGGTGCCACAAGCACCGGATGTGATTGAAGGATTGATCAATGTGCGTGGCCAGATCGTGACGGCGATCGACATGCGGAAGCGCCTCAACCTGCCGCCTCGCGCGGAAGACCTGCCCCCCATGAACATCGTTGTGCGCTCCGAAGGTGGCGCCGTCAGCTTACTGGTGGATGAGATCGGGGATGTACTTGACATGGACGCGGCCACCTATGAACGGCCGCCAGAAAACCTCGACCCCACGGCGAGGAGCCTGATTCGCGGGATCTACAAGCTAAAGGACCGTTTGCTGCTGATCTTGGATGCGGAACGAACGGTTGATATCGCGGCACGATAGCCCTTATGGCGCGGCTTCCCAACCAGGCCGTGCAAAATTCAAACCGATCAAGCAAGGAGTATTGAAATGACCACGAACCGAGCCGTAAGCTTCGCCAGATTCGCGGAGTGCGGCCTGAAGAATTCGTCCGGTAAAGCGCAGCAACAGGTGTGCAACACTTTCATTCCGGCTACGGCCGGAGCGTTCCGGATAGCAACTTTTGGGAGGAGCAACTAATGACAAGCAAGAAACAAGGCGGTGCCGCCGTATTGGAGCCGCCCACGAAGATCGCGCGGACCGCCGCACCCAAAGATACGTTCAAGCCTCGCGCAGCCTCGATGCATATCAACTGGCCGCAAGCCGGAGCAAGCGATTCATTTGGCCGAAGGTTCGGCATGGATGATAACAGCATCGCCGCCAGACGGCAGTTTATTCGCTTAAGTGAAGATGACAGAGCTCTCCTGGCTGATTTGGCCGGATGGGCAGAGGAAGTTGCCCCGCAAATTGCCAAGGAATTTTACGACTGGCAATTCGAGTTCTCCGCAACCAGGCAGTTCTTTGAAAAGATGTCGGGGGATCGAGGTACGCCCCTCTCTGCTCTCCGCAGCCACCTTGAGGCCGCCCAGACAGGGTACCTTGTCGAAATTTTTGCCGGCGCCTCGGTACATTGGGATCTGAGGTATTTCGAAAAGAGGCTGCAGGTAGGCGCTGTACACGATCGGATCAACCTGCCATTCAAATGGTATGTCGGGTCCTATCCTGAGTATCAACGGCTGTTCGCAAAGTATTTGCGGCGGGATATCAGGAATGAAGAAAAGGTGCGGCAAATCGAATCTGCCCTCGGACGGGTCTTCAACCTGGATCTGCAGGCAATCGGCGATGCATTTGTTTTGAATACGTTGGAACGGATGCTCGCGGCCGGCGGGATCAGCCTGGATGACGTATGTGTGGCAGGGGACCGGGCTGACCAGTTAGGCCGTATCAAGCAAGCTATCCACACGCAGATCGACGGATTCGTCGGCGAGATCGTCCATATGTCCGAGGAGCACACTAACGGGGATATCGATGTAGCGATCCCGGCCGAGAAATTCCTTGGTTCATTTAAGAAGATGGCACAAGACGTTAACGACATGGTCTTCGGCCACATTGCCGTCAAGAAAAAGGCGATGGCATGCGTGGCGGAATTCGGGAAAGGGAATTTCAAAGCGCTGCTGGAAAGATTTCCAGGCAAGAAGGCCTTTATCAACGACACCATCGAACAGATGCGGGCAAATTTGACCGGGTTGATCTCTGAAACATCACAGAATGCCAATGCTCTTGCTTCTTCGTCAGAAGAACTGACCGCTGTTAGCCAGCAGATGGCAGGCAATGCCGAAGAGACGGCAACGCAGGCGAATGTGGTTTCGGCCGCCAGTGAACAGGTCTCCAAAAACGTTGCCTCCGTGGCGTCCGCATCTGAGGAGATGCAGGCCTCGATCCGTGAAATCTCCAAGAACGCCAACGAATCAGCCCGCGTCGCCAAGAACGCAGTGAGCGTGGCGCACTCTACCAACGAAACTATGAAAAAGCTGGGCGAATCCAGCCAGGAAATCGGCAATGTCATTAAGGTGATCACATCCATTGCACAGCAGACCAACCTGCTTGCACTGAATGCCACCATTGAAGCGGCGCGGGCCGGCGAAGCGGGCAAGGGTTTCGCCGTGGTTGCCAACGAAGTCAAGGAACTAGCCAAACAAACGGCAAAGGCCACCGAAGAGATCAGCCAAAAGATCGAAGCAATCCAGGGCGACACCAAAGGCGCAGTGAAAGCCATCGAGGAAATTGGTTCGATCATTAACCAAATCAACGGTATCTCCAACAGCATCGCCTCGGCCGTGGAAGAGCAAACGGTTACCACAAATGAAATCGGCCGCAGTGTGACCGAAGCATCCAAAGGCGTAAGCGACATCGCCAAGAACATTGGTGGAGTAGCCTCCGCGGCAAAGGATACAACCGTGGGAGCTAACGATACCCAAAAGGCTGCCAAGGAACTGGGCCACATGGCTTCGCGGCTGCAACTGGTCTTGTCGAAGTTCACGGTCTAACGCAGTCGGGCGTTTGCCGCACAACCGGCCATCGGCTGGCTGTGCGGCAAGCCTGACCAAACGATTGAAGGTGAAAGCAATGCAGCTTAAAGCACTAGTTGTGGATGACTCACGGGCAGTACGAATGATACTCGCCAAGATTCTGCGGGAGCTCGGCTATGATGTCCGAGAGGCAGCAAATGGCAAGGAGGCACTGGCGTTGATAGAGGCGGAAACAGACCCCATCAAGCTTGTTTTGGTGGACTGGAATATGCCCGAGATGAACGGCTTTGAATTGCTGAAGCTGCTGCGTGAGAATCCGGCTCACGCCTCCATGAAAATTGTCATGGTGACTACCGAGACCGAGATTGACCAGATGGCGGCAGCGGTTGAGGCCGGCGCCAATGAGTATGTGATGAAGCCCTTTACCCGGGACATACTTGTCGAAAAGTTGGAGCTGGCAGGAATCCGTTCTTAGTGAAGGACCCATGGCAATCGTAAACAAGAAAATGCTTCCCAAGGGTGCGCGAATCCGCGTCCTGGTGGTGGATGACTCCGTCGTAATACGGCGGTTAGTGACTCATGCCCTCGAGCAGGAGCCCACACTGGAAGTGGTAGGAACTGCATCCAACGGTGCGATCGCCCTGCAACGTATACCGCAACTCAATCCTGACGTGTTGACGCTCGACATTGAAATGCCGGAGATGGATGGCCTGGAAACACTCCGCCATATCCGCCAAGATTTTTCTCAGGTAAGAGTCATCATGTTCAGCACATTGACTGAGCGCGGCGGGTTGGCGACGCTCGAAGCATTGACGCTGGGTGCGGACGATTACGTTACCAAAGCCTCAAACGAAGGCTCGCTTGACCGGTCCATGGCGAAACTGCGTGAAGAATTGATTCCCAAAATCAAACAGTTCTTCCATTTGCCGGGGCAATGTCTGGCCGCCAGTTCCGCCAAAGAACCAGATGCCGCTAAACATGCCCCCACGCCCAGCGTAGGAACTCCGCACTTCAACCCGGCATGGGAGCGGCCCAAGGTGCTTGCTATTGGCGTCTCCACGGGGGGACCGAACGCGCTGGGAGCCATCCTGCCGGAATTGCCTCGCAACTTTCCGCTGCCCGTTGTGGTGGTTCAACATATGCCGCCCATGTTTACACGGATGCTCGCCGAGCGACTGGATGCGTCGTGCGCATTGAGCGTACGGGAAGCCACCGAAGGAGCTTCCGTGGAACCAGGAAAGATACTCATTGCACCTGGCGATTTCCATATGAAGGTGATCAGGTTTCGCGACTCAGTCAGTGTGCGGCTAGATCAATCGACGCCGTTGAACTCCTGCCGTCCGGCAGTGGACGCCCTGTTTGCCTCGGTCAGCGAGGTGTACGGAGGCGCGGCGATTGGCGTCATCCTGACCGGCATGGGGCAGGATGGACTTCGCGGCTCCGAAATATTAAAAGCGCAAGGCGCAAGAATCATTGCGCAGGACGAAGCTTCCTGCGTGGTCTGGGGAATGCCAGGCGCGGTGGTGAATGCCGGCCTCGCTGACAGCGTTGCGCCACTTGATCAAATCATTCCGCAGATACTGCGCATCACATCCTGCGCATAGAAGGCACGGCATGGACACCACTAGAGCGAACAGCCCCGAGATTGGCACCGAAAATTACCGGTTTCTTCAGAACCATGTCTACACGCATTCAGGCATTGTGCTGGAAGGAGACAAGCATTACCTTTTCGAAAGCCGTCTCTCTCCAATCGTAAAGCAGCTCGGGCTTGCGACCATCAACGACTTGTGTGCATTGATTCGGGCTACCGGAGGCTACGAGGTTGGAATGCAGGTGGTCACGGCAATGACCACCAACGAAACCTACTTCTTTCGCGATCCCGCGCACTATGAAGCAATTCGAACCGTTTTGCTGCCAAGGTTGCGGGAAGAACGGGGGGACACGAGAAAGTTGAGATTCTGGTCTGCTGCCGCTTCGACTGGCCAGGAGGCCTATAGCCTGGCAATGCTGTTGTTGCAGGAAGGGTTTGGCGGCTGGCAAATTCAGATTACCGGCACTGATTTCTCGCCTCAGGTGCTGGAACGTGCCAGATCAGGCACCTACCAGCAGATCGAAGTGAATCGTGGTTTGCCTGTGTCGCTGCTGGTGAAGCATTTCCGGCGTTCCGGAGTGAACTGGCAACTGAGTGAAGAGATTATAAAAATGGTCAAATTTGAAACCATTGACCTGCGCAAGAGTATGCGCTCGCTGGGACCCTTCGATCTGGTTTTTTGCAGAAATGTCCTTATCTATTTCGATGCCGAAACGAAGAAAAACATCATGAGGGAGATCCACGGTACACTCTTCCGCGGTGGTTGGTTCCTGCTGGGCGGCGCGGAAACTGCCTTTGGATTGGACGATCTTTTTGAGAGGACACCCATAGGAGGAGCAACCATATATGCCGCACGTTGAAAGCCCAGCCCTGGATACCGAAAACACGATCGTGTTTCAACCGGCCGACCTGGCAGAGATTGTAAACTCTGTCTTCGAAACGATGATGAACACATCGGTCACCGAATGCGATGCCCCTTGGTTTGAGAGCGGCGACCGGAT
Source organism: uncultured Acidobacteriia bacterium (assembly GCA_903881085.1). Classification (GTDB taxonomy): domain Bacteria; phylum Acidobacteriota; class Terriglobia; order Bryobacterales; family Bryobacteraceae; genus CAIRSA01. Next base: position 18,200 of record CAIRSA010000209.1, on the reverse strand, counting down.
GTCCTCTTCCGTGCAGTTGATCGGAGCATGGTGTGGCGCCGTCATGTTGGAATGCAGCCGCGAAGTGGCGTGCCGGTTCGCCGCTCAGTTTCTTTCCATTGACACCCCGGCGGAGCTAAACGACGATGTGATCGATGTATTTGGCGAACTGGCAAATATGGTTGGCGGAAATCTCAAATGTATTTTGAGCCCTGGGATCCACCTCTCCATGCCATCGGTCGTGAGTGGCCGGGATTATGCGCATCGCATCTGTGGCGTAGAGGTCAAAGAAAGACTGGCGTTCCGATTTGAAGACACTCATTTTTGGGTCTCCGTCCTTTCCGTGGACCCGAAACAGTAGCCCGTCGAAGAGTTGATCCGGTGCGAGCTACTCCGGGTCCAACGTGATCTCCAACTCTTCTTCTCCACTCGGCATCCATAGATACCAGGTCTTGCCAACGGCTACAAGCTTCGATTTGTGTCCATAAGCGGACACCACAATATTGTGCGGTTCCGGCAGCGTCATCAGCTCGAACTTTCCATAAAAGTCTCCGCTGGTTTCGAAAAGTGGAGGACGTTTCTCAGGCGCGTCCTGTACCTTTGCCCACGCGACCGGCGCGCCTGAACGCGCATCGGTGATTAGGCCCATCACCTTGTACGAAGGCTTGCCGCCTTCGCCCACGCGGCTTGCGCTATAGCTGAGCGCAGAACTCGCCCACCACAACGTGCTGGCCAATAACGCGATTAAGCCGAGAAACACAATGCTCCACTTGGCGAGAAAGCGTCCCATCTCGCGCTTTTCGTTGACCTCTTCCTCCTGCCAGAATTCATTCACATCTATCAGGCTACTGGATGTGAGTATCGAATGCACCGATACCTGGATCAACTAAAATAAGAGATTAGCTCATGGATATCTTTTTCCGGATTGGTCTTTACGCGCGGCGCCTAGAAAAGAAATTGGGGCGCTTGGCTCAGCATCGAACGGCATGCTGCTTGTCCTTGGGGGCACTTGTGCTGGTAGCGAGGTTGGCCCTGCTGCCGGTTTGGGAGATACCCAAGCCCTACATCTACGACGAGTTCGGCTATTTGCTCCAAGCGGATACCTTTGCCTCAGGACGCCTGACGAACCCAACTCACCCGATGTGGCAGTTTTTTGAGAGCCCGTACCTCCTGATGCAGCCTACTTATACGTCAAAGTATGCCCCAGGGCAGGGGTTCATGATGGCCTTTGGACAAGTCGTATTCGGTCATCCGTGGTTTGGCGTGTGGTTGAGCTGCGGAATTTTCATGTCGGTATTGTGCTGGGCACTACAAGGATGGCTAACCGCGGGCTGGGCTTTGTTCGGTTCCTTTCTGGCGTTGAGGCTTTGTCTGTTCAGCTATTGGATGGATAGCTACTGGGGTGGGGCTGTTGCAGCCATCGGCGGTGCATTGATTCTGGGTGCCTATCCTCGAATTGTTGAGCAGAAAAGGTGGGCTTATTCCTGGCTGGTCGGTTTGGGCGCTGTACTGCTGGCCTTCACCCGGATGTACGAAGGCTTACTGTTTGTCATTCCCGTTATCGCATTGCTCTTCGTCAAAGAAAAATCGTTGCGAGTGTGGGGACTTTCAGGCTTGGTTGTGGCGCTGGGCGGCACATTCCTTCTTTACTATAATTACCGCGTGACGGGGCATGCCACGGAATTGCCCTATATCGAGCATCAAAAACAATACGGCTATGCACCCTATTTTAGTTTTCAGAGTCTACAACCTGAAACAGTCTACCGCCATGAAAACCTCTTCGACCTTTCCCACGGCTGGGAGTTTGAACGTTGGAAAGAATCGCGTAGTCCGATCATGTTCGTCAAACGCGCCAAGGATTGGCGAAATATCCTCAACGACTTTTGCGGTGGCGTTATCGTGGCCGTCCCCTTCCTTCTCTTCCTGCTTCCCGCATGGAGAAATAGGAAGTGGTCACTGCCATTTTATTGCGCAGCGATCATAGTTCTCGGTTCGCTTTGCGAAACTATCTTCTACGGTCACTATGCCGCGCCGGCCGCGATGGCGATTCTGCTGTTGTTGGTCAGTTCGATGCAACAACTACGCCAGACCAGCTTCCAGGGCAGGATCCCCGGCCGGATGCTTAGCCGCGCAATTCCCGCCGCGGCCTTTCTGGTAATGATGACGCATGCGGGAATCCGCTTGTACAAGCAGGAGCCGGTTCAGATCACGAAGCCCGCGAACGCTCGCAAAGAGATCATAGAGCAGATGCTGCGCGACAAGAAAGGAGGGCAGAACGTCATTTTTGTGCACTATACAAAAACGAAAACGCCGCATGAGGAGTGGATCTACAATCGTGCCGATATCGATGCATCCGATGTGATTTGGGCCCATGACATGGGGCCGGCGGAGAACCGCAAACTCATCGGCTACTTCAAAGGCAGATCGTTCTGGAAGATGAGTCCGGACGATAATCCAGATACTATCGATCCCTACGACACCGATGCCCCGGTACCCGCCATGGCACAATAGAGAAATCAATGATTGAACACCTTCGCCCGGGCACGCATGCCCACAGTACCCGCATTGCGCTCTTTGATTTCGACGGCACGCTTTCCGTAATCCGCTCCGGTTGGGTTGACGTGATGATCCCCTTGATGGTGGAGCATCTTGTCGAATTGAAAACCGGCGAGAGCGAAGCCGACCTCACCGCCATCGTTCGCGAGTTTGTTTCGCGCCTCACCGGCAAGCAGACCATGTATCAGATGATCGAACTCGCCGACCAGATCACCAAGCGCGGCGGCACGCCGAAAGAGCCGCTGTTCTACAAGCACCAATATCTGGACGCACTGTGGGAACGGATCAAGGATCGCGTCGAAGAGTTGCGCGAGGGCCACTGCTCACCGGAAAAGTATCTAGTGCCCGGTTCCATCGAACTGCTGGAAACATTAAAAGAGCGCGGCATGAAGCTGTATCTGGCCAGCGGCACCGACGAGATCTACATGAAAGAGGAGGCCCGCCTGCTGGGCGTCACGCCGTACTTTGAAGACCGTGTCTACGGCGCGCTGGACGACTACAAGGCGTTTTCCAAAGCGATGCTGGTGGAACGTATCCTCTCCTCAGCCGAAGCGAAGGGCGAAGAGTTCCTCGGCTTTGGCGACGGCTACGTGGAAATCGAAGTCGTGAAAAAGGCCGGCGGCGTTGCCGTCGGCGTCGCCAGCGACGAACCCGATTGCGCCAAAATCGACGAGTGGAAACGCTCGCGCCTGATTGAAGTCGGCGCCGACTGGATCGTCCCCAGCTATGCGGACATGCCCGAACTGACTGCGTCGTTATTCCCGAAATAGCCATGGCCCAATCGAAGTACGAAACGTTTGACCGCTCGCGCCTGATCGTCAAGCCATTGGCCGAGCGTGTCAATGATCTACCGCTCGGCCGCTGGCTGGGTATTGAAGACGAGACGCCGCCGTTTGAGCACCAGCACCTGGGCGACATCGCATCGCGTCTCGCCGCGGCGAAGCAATCCGGCGCCGCGCGCATTCTGATGATGGGCGCTCACCTGTTACGCGCGGGCGTCAACCGTCACATTATCGACCTGGTAGAGCGCGGCTATATCGACCACATCGCCATGAACGGCGCCGGCGCGATCCACGATTACGAAATCGCGCGCATCGGCGCCACCACCGAAAGTGTCGCCCGCTACATCAAGTCCGGCGAGTTCGGCCTCTGGCGCGAGACCGGCGAACTAAACGATTGGATTGTCGAGGCCGCGTCGCTCCAGTTGGGCCTGGGCGAAAACGTGGGCCGCCGCATCGACGCGAGCGACTATCCGCACAAGGATCTCAGCGTGCTCGCCGCAGCCTATCGAAACAACACGCCCGTGACGATTCACGTCGGCATCGGCTACGATATTCTGCACGAGCATCCCAACTGCGACGGTGCGGCCCTCGGCGCGGCCAGCTATCGCGATTTTCTGATCTTTGCCAAGACCATGGAACGGCTGGAAGGCGGTGCAATGCTCAGCTTCGGCTCGGCCATCATGGCGCCCGAGGTCTACCTGAAGGCGCTGGCCATGTCTCGCAACGTCGCCCATCAACACGGCGCGCAGATTCGCAATTTTGCTACCGCGGTGTTCGACATGGTGCCCATCGGCGGCGACATCCACAAGGAACTGCCGAAGAGCGATCCGGGCTATTACTTCCGCCCGCACAAAACCATTCTCGTCCGTACCGTCGCCGAAGGCGGCGAGAGCTTTTACTTCTGCGGCGACCACCGCGCCACTTTTCCTGCGCTGCGCAGTAAGATATTAAGTCAGTCATGACCACTGCCGAAATTCTCGATGAGTTCCCAAAACTATCCGCGTTAGTAGTTGGCGATATCTGTCTCGACCGCTGGTGCATCTACGATCCTTCGCTCGCCGAACCTTCGCGCGAAACGGGCATTCCACGCATCGGCGTGGTCACCGTGGAAGTGACGCCAGGCGCCGGCGGCACTGTGGCCAACAATCTTGCTGCGTTGGGCGTAGGTCGCGTAGCGGTGCTGGGCGCGATCGGCAACGACGGCTTCGGCTTCGAACTGAAGCAGGCCTTGCGCGCCCGCGGCATGGAGCCTGAGATGCTTGTGGAAACCGACAGCCTGCAAACCTTCACCTACACCAAGGTGATCAACGGCACCACCGGCGTGGAAGACTATCCGCGGCTCGACTTTGTCTCCGTGAAGCCGCTGGCAGCAGATGTGGAAGCCGAACTTGTGAACCGGCTGTGGAGCTACGCCGCGGAATTCGACGTGATCATTGTCTCCGACCAGGCCGAGACCGATCAGGGCGGAGTGGTTTCACCTGCCTTGCGCCAGGCCCTTGCCGGAATCGCCGAGGCATGTCCGCAGAAAGTAATCTGGGTCGACTCGCGAATGCGGCCCGAGCTTTTCCGCGGCGTAATCGTCAAGCCCAATGAAGATGAGGCCCACGCCGCGCTGCGCCGCCTGGGTGCACAGAACTACCGCCAATTGTTTGAAACAATTCAGGGGCCTTTGTTGTTGGTCACCCATGGCGGCGATGGCGTTGAGTTGATTGATGCCGCAGGGGAGCAGCGCGTCCACACAACGTCAGTGGCCAATCCGGTCGATATCTGCGGCGCCGGCGACAGCTTCTCCGCCGGCGCGGCCTGCGCGTTCGCCGTCACGGGCAACGCGGCAGAGGCTGCGCGCTTCGGCAACTTGGTAGCCTCCATCACCATCATGAAGAAGGGCACGGGCACAGCCTCGCCCGCGGAACTATTGGCTAAGGCATGAACACCATCGCAATCGACATTGGCGGCACCAAGTTTTCCATGGCCCTCTTCGAAGAGGACCGCATGACGCGGCGCGAATCACGCGCCACGGACCGCGAAGGCGGCAAGGATTGGATGGTCGCTCAGATCCGCGAAATCGCCGCAGGCTGGCGCGCGGAAACCGCCGTGCATCGCTGCGGTGTCGGTTTCGGAGGCCCGGTAAACTTTGAATTGCAGCGCGTGAACCTCTCCACCCACGTCGGCGGATGGGACAATTTTGACCTCACGGCATTCCTGCGCGAAGAACTGGGCGTACCGGTCATCATGGATAACGATGCGAACGTCGGTGGGCTCGGCGAAGGCGTACACGGCGCAGGCCGCGGCGCTCGACCGCTGTTCTACATGACGCTTTCCACCGGCATCGGCGGCGGCATCGTCACGGAACACGGCATCTATCGCGGCGCGGATTCGTATGCAGGCGAACTCGGCCACATCACGATTCGTCCTGGTGGCCCACTCTGCTTATGCGGTGCGCATGGCTGTTTCGAGAGAATCTGCTGCGGCTTATGGCTGGAAAAAGATCGCGGCATGGCGGCGAAGGATCTGCTCGAATCGCCTGAGTTCGTCAAACACTATGTAGTCGATCTGGCGCTCGGCTTGAAGGCCTGCATTATGATCCTCAACCCGGCGCGCATCGTCATCGGCGGTGGCATTGCCAAAGCCGGCGACAAGCTGTTTGTGCCGCTTCGCGAAGAACTGCGCCGCCAGATTACAGCATGGTCGCGCGCACGCATTGACGTGGTACCCGCCCAAATGGGCGACGACAGCGTGCTCTACGGTGCGCTGGAATTGGCTAAATCGATGGCGATCTTGCCCACGCCATCTTCATAACGCTCCAAAATAAAGAACGCCTCTTCCACTTTTTCGAGCGGCCGAGTGTGCGTAATCATTGGCGCAAATCGACTGTTGTGCGTGGCAAGCAGTTCCAACGCCAGTTCCGATTCGTGATTCGACCGCCGCACGTTGAACAGCGAAATCTCTTTGCGCCGCATCACATGAAATTGCAGGCTCGGCTCCGCTTCCGCCGGAATCGCCGTGATCACCACGCGGCCCGCGCTCCGCACTGAATTCAGGCACTGATTCATCGACGGCCCCAGCGCCGCGCAATCGATTGCCACGTCCACTCCACGCTTGCCCGTATCGGCCATGATCTGCTTCACCGGATCGCACGCCCGCGGATCGATCGCCGCATCGGCGCCCGCAAGCACAGCCTGCTCGCGCCGATGCGCCACAGGATCCACAGCCCACACCCGCGAAAAGCCGCTCATCTTCAGCACCGCCACGGTCATCTGTCCTATAGGTCCTGTCCCGAAGACGACCGCCGTTTCGCCCGGCCGAGGCTGCACAAACTTCATGGAATGCAGCACCACCGCCAGCGGTTCGAAAAGCGTCGCCTGCATCAACGACAAGCCCTTCGGCAGCGGAAGCAGATTCCTTGCAGGCAGATTCACAAAGTCGCGAAAGAAACCGGGGTCCTGCGGCTGGCTTAGAAATCGCAGGTTGCTGCACACATTGTGCCGCCCCGTGAGGCAGTATTCACAGTGGTAACAGTAGATGGCCGGTTCCAGCAAGGCCGCGTCGCCAACAGCCCAACCAGAGACACCTTCCCCTAACTTCTCCACGACGCCTGAAGGTTCGTGCCCCAACACCATCGGATAGACACTGAGGGTATCCCCCACGTGCCCGTCCGCGAAGTTGTGCAGATCGGAGCCGCAGATGCCGACGCTCGTAACCCGAACTTGCACGTACCCCGGCTGAGGTGGGTTAATCGCGCCTTCAGTCAGCCGGAATCTGTGCTGAGCTATGAGTTCCGCAATACGCATTATTTTTTGAACAGGTTATCAAACATAGCGCGGGCATCACTGGAATTCTTCGGAGCAGTCGTGTTGTGAATCGTCATCGCAGGCGCGGGAGTCGCTGCTGCGGGCGAGGAATCGCGCGCAACCGTAACTCTGGCACCGAACAGCGAACATTCATTCGCCTTGTCCTTTGACGGGATCCGTTCCGGGATCGGTTTCAAACACTGGAACCTTGTGGAAGGTTCAAAGTGGCCGCACTGCTTACAGCAATGCAACGCCACGTTACACTTCGGGCAGTTCCCCTTAAAATCGGTTCCCTGCGGCAAAGTGGTGGAACAGTTGTAACATCTGGACGCGGTTACGGATTGAACCAAACGCGGCAAGCGAGGGCCGGTCACGTCAATCGGCTGGCGGGGGCCCTGTTGGCGCGCCCGGTCATCGCGGTTGCCGCCATTGGACTTATCGCGGTCATTGTCCATATAACCGCTCTGTTTATACTTACGGTCGCCGTCCATATTGGATTGGAGACTCCTTAACTTAATTGACTATGAGAGATCGAGAGTCCTGAAAAACCCCGCCCTATGTTCCCATACAAGGGGAACCTACAGCGAACTCAGTTCAGGGAATTTGAAGGGAGTGACAGGGTCATGCCGGGTTTGGGCTCCGGCTTCATTGAATGCCCCGCTTTTAACCTTCCATCTCTATTTACCACGGATCGAGACAAGAATCCAGGAATATTTTGCCTGGGTGGTAATTTCTAAGCCAATTGTACCAAAGGAATAAAGGGGTTACGCCTAGGACCCAGGTGTAACATTTTTTTCAATTGCTTGTGACTGGCCGCGGCGGGCCACTCAAAAAGCCCGCCGCGGCATTGTGTTTACTTCTGGGCGGCGATGTAGCTGAGCTCCGTTGAGAAGCGCGCCAGGTTCAACTCCACCGATGTTAACATCGGGTTGATCTTGGCAAGGTAGCGCTGGTAGGCCTCCGCACCCATCGCTTTGACCACGTCCGATGGACTATCCAGGTCGGCCCAATCCTTCAGACCCAGGCTGGAGCGAAATTCCATGCGCGAGGCGCCGTAGCGTACGCGTGCCGTCACGAACGCTTTGATGTCCGACTTCTTCATTGCCGGCATAAAGTCGCTCTTAATGGCGGCGATGTAGTCATTGACACGCTCCGGCCTGACGCGAACCCGCAACAGCGAGATCATCGGGGGAATCTCCTTGCTGCGCGGCAGGCTCAACTCAGGCTGCACTTCGTCAATCACGCGTTCCATCGATTCCACACAGTTCATCATGCGGGCGGAGATCCGCGTCAGCTCCGGCCGGACTTCTTTCAACGCCGGGTCCTGAGAAGTATCGAACTCGGCGTACTTCTCGTGGTACCGCACCAAGATGTATTCGCGTTTACCGCTCAGCGAAAGCCACCAGGTGGCGTTCTTCTGCCAGCCAGCTTTGCGAAGCACACCATTATATTCCTTGAGCGCGCCTTCAAAGTCGCCAGTGCGGTCAGGCTTCACAGTGTAATGGATGATGCTCCGAATTTTCATATCTTGCGCATGCGCGGAAGCAGCAAGCGTTGAAACGGCGGCCACTACAAAAAGGCAACGCCGTGTAATGTTGATCAGACGGTTGGTCATGTTCGCTCTCCTTCCCTACCACAAGCGAGGCAAGTTCCATGAGTCCGCCAAAATTGTAAGCTGTTACAATTGCGTGTATGAGAATCAGGGTTTCAGCAGCATTTTTGCTTGTTAGTCTTTTCTCGGCACTCGTGTTCGGTCAAGGAACCACCTCGCGCTTGGTTGGCGTGGTGAGCGATCCTTCTGGAGCAGCCGTGTCGAGCGTTACCGTGAAATTAGTCAGTGAAGGAACCGGTGCCACGTTTAGCACTACTACTGGCAACGGCGGAGCATATTCGTTTGAGGCCGTGCAGCCCGGCAAGTACGAAGTCTCAGTGGAGGCCACGGGCTTCCGCAAATTCAGCTCCAAGGGCAACGCCGTCACGATCGGTCAGCCCGCAACCGTCAATATTAAACTCGAAGTCGGCAATCTTACAGAAGTTGTGGAAGTCATGGGCGCGGTGCAGGCCGTGCAGACCAGTTCCTCCGCCAACATCGGCAACATCATTGAACAGAAGACCATCTCCGATCTGCCCATCGTCGGTACGCGCGGACGCAACCCGGTCGGCATGGTCGACCTTCAGCCCGGCGTCATCGATACACAGGCCATCAGCGGCGGCGCAGTGGTCGTCTTTGGCGCGCGCGACCGCGCCTGGAACATCACGCTCGATGGTATCGACAACAACGAATCGTCCAGCGGCGGTTCCAACTTCGCACCGCTCCGCACCAATCCAGATTCGCTCGCCGAATTCCGTGTGATCACCTCTAACCCCAGCGCCGAATATGGCCGCAGCAGCGGCGCGCAGGTGGCCATGATGACTCGCTCCGGCACCAATCAGTTCCATGGCGGCTTGTTTGAGTTCTACCGCACGCCGCGCTTCAACGCCAATGAATGGCAGAACAACTTCAACAGCCTGCCCAAGGGCCAGTTCCAGCAGAACATCTTCGGTGGCGACATCGGCGGCCCGGTCATTAAGAACAAGACGTTCTTCTTTTTGAATGTTCAGGCTCTAACGGCTCTCAATACCGTGCAAGTCAACCGAACGGTCTACACCGCAACCGCACGCCAGGGCTTGTTCCGTTACGTAGCCGGTGGACGCAACAATCCGGCCGGCGTCCCCGGTGCTTCCGTTGACGCAGCCGGCAATGTGGCGGCCGGTGTCAACGTCGCGACTTACAACATCGTCACAAGTGATCCACTTCGTCTCGGCCTGGACAAAACGATTCAGGGCTTGATGTCCTCATCTCCGCTCCCCAACCGCTTCAACGTCGGCGACGGTTTGAACACTGCCGGCTTTGCCTTTTCCGGTGCGCAGCAGGAGCGCCAGCATGACATCACGTTTAAGGTAGATCACATCATTAATGCGAGGAACACCGTATATGCCCGTGTTTCCTGGGGTCAACAGAACACCAATTGCGACAACGCCAACGGCGGCATTGAATTGTTCCCCGGCACCGGTTGCCAGGTGAACACCAAACGCAACCCGAAGAACATGGCCTACAACTGGCGCTGGAACCCCACCGCGAAGCTTACGAATGAACTGGTGGTCGGCTTGAATCAGTTCAGCTTCAACTTCGACCAGCCGCCCGCCGATTTGAACAAGCTCTCGCTCTCTGCTCCAGTGGCGGTCGCGGCCGCGGATTTCGGCAACTCCCGCACATTGAAGACCTGGCAGGTGGTAGACAACCTCGCCTATCAGATGGGTAATCATGCGTTGAAGTTCGGCATGAATCTGCGCCTTGGCCGCGAAATCGACTCGCGCGGAAGCGTTGGCGCATACAACGCTACTACTGACGTTTACTTCAACTCCACGATCGACAACGCCGCGTTTGGCATCCCCGTCGGCAGCATCAATTCCGCCAACGATCTTCCCACACTGCAATCGGGCATCAATTTCCTGCTCGGCCGGGTTGGTGAAGTTCAAAGAGGATTTGCTGCCCCCGATGGTCAGAAGTTCACTACCGGTTTGCTGCCCTTCGAAGCGCATTGGAATGAGTACGACTTCTACGCGCAGGACTCCTGGAAAGTCAGCAGGAACCTGACGGTCGACCTCGGCCTGCGTTGGGAAATCAAGATGGCGCCATCTTCGCCGGCAGGTGTTATCTCGCATCCTGACCAGCCGCTGGTTGGAGGCGCAACGCCCACCAACACTGCGCAATGGGTATATGGTTCGCAGTTCAAGAACAGCTTCGGCAATTTCGGCCCGTCGCTCGGCATCGCCTGGGATCCGTTTGGCGACGGCAAGACCGCCATCCGCTCCAACTATCGCATCGCTTACGATCGCTTGAATTCGTTCGTACTCTCTTCCAACGTGTTCAACAATCTGCCCGGCTACACCTACAGCTTCGACGATCAAAGTCTGGGCCAGAAGGACACGCGCCTTTCCACCGTTCAACCCGTGCAGCCGCCCACCGTCAGCCCCACCACGTTCCAGAAGCCGGCGGCGTTTTCCAGTGCATCGATCGCAGTGCTGGATCCGAACTTCAAGATCCCCACGACGCACCAATGGTCCTTCAGCTTCCAGAGCGAACTGTGGCGCGGTGGGGTTATTGAGACCAACTATATTGGACGCCGCGCCTATCACCTCACAGGCGCCTATGACGCCAATCAGCCGAACTTGTTTGCCCCGGGCATGTTGAATGCGTTCAATATCGTTCAGGCCGGCGGCCAGTCGGACCTGCTCAATAAGCTGTTCTCCGCCGATAGCCGCATCGCGGCCGGCAAGACCGCGTCCGACATGATCCGCTCCAACTTCGTCAGCCAGTTGTCGCCGGCCAGTTTGAGCTATGCGGCAATCCTCAGTTCGCTTGGCCGCCGCATTCAGAACGGTCAAAACGTGACCGCGCTTTCCGGCGCAGGCGCGTTCGCCGTAATTCCGTTCCCGCAGTTTTCGGGCCAGGTCACCACCATCGATTCCAACGACTATTCCACCTACAACGGCATGGTGGTGCAACTTGCTCAGCGCATGCGCGGCGGTATTCAGTTCCAGGTCAGCTACACATTGTCGAAGGCTCTGGCAACGCGCGATTTCGACCCCACTTTTACGGTGGTCAGCACGGGTGCTTCGCAAGGAGCAGCTTCCACTCCTTTCGATCTCTACAATCGCAAGCTGAACTACGGCGAGCCGCAGTACGATCATCGCCACGCGTTCCAACTGCATTCGCTCATTGAACTGCCGTTCGGCCGCGGTAAGAAGCTGGCCGCTCATCTGCCGGTTTATGTTGACCGCGTGATTGGCGGCTGGGAACTGGCGCCAGTGTTTACCTACTATTCCGGACGCCCGTTCACGGTATACTCCGGCTCCAACACCTTCGGCAGCGTGGTGCAGTCCACTTCGGATTGTAAGGACTGCTCGCACAGCATGGGCGCGGTGCAGGAAATAAACGGATATGAATGGTTCTTCAACCCGAACACCGATAAGGCGAAGTTCACTTCGCCTGCGGCCGGCTCCATGGGCAACACGGGGAAGGGCTACTTTTTTGGGCCACGCTTCATGGATATCGATCTTGCAATCCTGAAGCGCGTTCTGATCAAGGAGTCGATGAACCTGGAAATTCGCATGGACGCGACCAACCTGACCAATACCCCGTCGTTCGGCTTGCCCACCGCCACGCTGACCTCTTCGACGTTCGGAAGAATCGGCAGTTCTGTGGAAAGCGGCTCGCGGAAGATCCAGATGGGTTTGAAGTTCAACTTCTAGTCCTGATTCTGCAGCGGTAAGGAAAAAGCCAGCCGGCCCGGCAACGGGTTGGCTGGCTTTTTTGGTATCAGCCGTAGGCATAATGGGAATGTGCATTGCGGCACAATCATTCCATGAAGCCCAAGGTCTACATCGAAACAAGTTTCCTGAGTTACCTGGCCTCCAAGCCGAGCAGGAATCAAATTACTGCTGGCCGTCAGAGCAGTAGCAGGAAATGGTGGGATAATGAGCGCCAGAAATATGAACTAATGGTCTCCGCAGCCGGCGCTAAAGAAATTCAGCGTGGGGACCCGGATATGGCCGAGAGACGTTGGAGCTACCTCAAGGAGGCTCAACTCTTCCCCATCACCGACCGTATGCTTGAGATTGCGCGCTTGCTTGTTGTGCCAGGCGCAATACCGGAGCGAGCCTCCGAAGACGCCATCCATGTCGCCGCAGCAGCAGTGGAACAATGCGAGTTCCTGCTCACGTGGAATTTCAAACACATCGCTAACGTTCGCATTCGACGTGAAGTGGAAAGGATATTATTAAGGCATGGCTACTCGAAAACGACCATCTGCACCCCGGACGCGCTCGTCTAACCAACATCCGTGGGAGGACGAGATCCTCCGTGAGCTTTATGCCGTTCGTGAAGCCTATGCGGCGGAGCATGGCTACGACCTAAAACGAATGTTCGATGATTTGAAGAAGTATGAGGTCGAGTTGGGCCTTCATCCGAAGGATGCAACCGGTAGCTTGAAATGAGGGAATCAATTCTCACCTCTCCTCCCCCAGAGCCGGACGATCGTTTCCATCCAGACCGCCGACGGGAAGCAGTTAAGCGAATGTTGGAATTCATGGAACGTCGTCAAGGTGCTCCGCGCCTCGGCGAACCAATCACCCGCGCATTCCTTCACGAAGGTCACCGGCGATAAGATAACAGTTTATACTTCGAAGTAGGGAAACTGCATGAACATCGACATTCGTGACAGCATGCTTGAAGCGAGAATTCATCGGCATATGGAGGCGACCGGCGCCGCAAGCCCTGAAGAAGTGTTGCTTCGCCTGCTCGACACGCAGGAAGAACAGGACCGCTGGCTGTTGGAAAACAGAGCCTCCATAAACGTGAAAATCCGGTTGGGGATTGAGCAATTGGATCGAGGCGAAGGCATCCACGAAGATCAGTTGGACGCCCATCTGGCAAAGCTAAAATCACAACTCTAATACGGCGTGCGTTTGTCCTCGCGCCTGAGGCCGCACAGGATCTTGTAAGGATCTGGTGGTACATCAAGGAAAATGCCAGTCTTGGCATTGCCAATAAAGTAGAGACTTTCATCCGCCAGAAGATAGTATTCCTTGCAGGCCAACCCGGTGCAGGGCACTGGCGGCGTGACTTGACGGATGAACAAGTGAAGTTCTTCCCAGCTTATTCATTCTTGATAGTCTATCGTCCTGAGACGAAGCCCCTGCAGGTGGCCGCGATCCTCGATGGCCGCCGTGATCTGGAACGGATTCTTCGTGAGCGTTTGTAAGCCCGAGCAACTGCTGGTCGGCCTCATCAACCGGCAATGCCGGCCAAACTCCCTACTCCGGCGCCTCGAACTCCTCGCTCTGCCGCGCCAACTCCTCTTCGTCCATCTCCTCCCACCCGTCCAGCACCGCCTGCGCATCCTCCATCTGAGCGCGCGGCACAAACAGCTTCAACCCCTCCATCGCGCCCAGCTCGAACATCCACTTCATCTTCGACAGGTCGTTGATATTGTCGAAAACCGAAATCCCCGCAGCGCGCAGCGTGCTCTTCGCCGTCGCCATTTCATCACCAGAGGTAAACTCCGCCAGCTCGGTCAATTGATCGGGATCTGTCTCCGCCGCCGCTGGGTCATGGGCAGGCGCATCCTTCGAAAGCCCACGTGCGGCCAACTCCGAGTCATACACCGGCTGCGCGACCGGCGCCAGGTCCGCGCGCTCCATCGCCAGCAATGCCTCATCCGAAAGCAGCTCATACGAGCGTCTGATGTCATCGATATTTACTTGCATTTGTTTCTCAGTGTATAAGAAACTTGACGCATGATGACTGCTCCCCCAACCCGCATCGAATCCGGCGTCGAATACATCGAAAGCCTGCGCGGACGTAAACTGCGCGTGTACCTGTTCGGCGAACGCGTCGAAGAGCCGGTCGATCATCCCATGATCCGCGGCTCCATCAACGCCGTCGCGCGCACCTACGACCTCGGCATCGAACAGCCCGATCTCGCCACCGCCTGGTCCACGCTCTCCAACCGCCGCGTCAACCGCTTCCTGCACGTCACCGAATCGGTCGATGACGTCGTCGGTCAGAACCGCATGCAGCGCCGTCTCGGCCAACTCACCGGCACCTGCTTCCAGCGCTGCGTCGGCATGGACGCCATCAACGCCCTCTACTCCACCACTTTCGAAATGGACCAGGCCCACGCCACCCCCTACCACGCCCGCTTCCGCCAGTTCGTCATCAAAATGCAGGAAGCGAACTACGTGATCGGCGGAGCGATGACCGATCCAAAGGGCGACCGCAGCAAAGCTCCGGCCGACCAAACAGACCCCGATATGTTCGTCCGCATCATCGAACGCCGCCCCGACGGCGTGGTCATCCGCGGCGCGAAGATGCACCAGACCGGCTGCCTCAACTCGCACTGGATCGTCGTCATGCCCACCATGCGCCTGCGTGCGGCCGACAAGGACTACGCCATCGTAGCCGCCATCCCAGTCGACCACCCTGGCCTCACGTTCATTTACGGCCGCCAGTCCTGCGACACGCGCTCCATGGAAGGCGGCGACATCGACCAGGGCAACGCGCAGTTCGCCGGCCAGGAAGCCATGATTCTGATTGACGACGTGTTCGTTCCCAATGAGCTGATCTTCATGAACGGCGAGACCGATTTCGCGGCCATGCTTGTGGAGCGCTTCACTTCCTACCACCGCCGATCCTACGTCTGCAAGACTGGCCTAGGCGACGTAATCATCGGCGCAGCCGCGCTGGCCGCCGATTACAACGGCGTGGAGAAGGTTTCGCATGTGCGCGACAAGCTCGTGGAAATGGCCCATCTGAACGAGACCATCTACGGCGCGGGCATCGCCGCCTCGCACGAATCGCAACCCACCGCCGCCGGCAACTACCAGCCGGACGATCTGCTGGCCAACGTCTGCAAACACAACGTCACACGCTTCCCGTATGAGATCGCCCGCCTGGCGCAGGATCTGGCCGGCGGTCTGGTGGCCACGCTGCCTTCCGAAAAAGATTTCAAAAACCCCGAGACCGGCCCGCTACTCAACAAGTATTTGAAGGGCCGCGACGGCGTCCGCGTGGAAGATCGCGCACGCATCCTGCGCCTGATCGAGAACATGACGCTAGGCCGCAACGCTGTCGGCTACCTCACCGAATCGATGCACGGCGCAGGCAGCCCGCAGGCGCAACGCATCCAAATTGCCCGCCAAATGAACCTCGAAGCGAAGAAAGAGATGGCAAAATCGCTGGCCGGAATCCCCAACAACAAAACCGTCACGGAATCGTAACGACATCGAAATATTGCTGGGATAGAATTCCAGCTGCATGTCAAAAAAGTTAATACTTGTATCATGGGTGCTCTGCGCCCTGACGACCCACGCAGTCGCACAGACGTTCCCCGGCTTCTCTCCAGGCAACATCATTGTCAGCCGCACTGCCTATGTGGGGAGCCCGGCAACGCTCGGCGATGGCCAGATCCTGCCGCCCGTTTGCCCAGCCGTTACAGCGAAATGCCCCAATGGTCCCGCCACTGACAACGGAGCCTATCCTTCCACCTCCTACGCCAACAATGCCTTTAAGAACGCTGCCGTGGACGGCAGCTTTGGCGTAACCTCCCCAATCTTTTTGGACCAGATGACGCCGGCCGGTAATTTGGTGAACATCCTGGCCATCCCTACCACGCTCGTTACCACCAGCTTCCCTTCGAAATCTGAACTGGCGCTCAATGTCTCCGCCGATGCGTCAGCCATCACATTCATGGGCTACGTCGCGCCGCAGAACGCGGTCGATGTATCGAACTCAAACACACCGGGCGCCTACGATCCTACCAACCCGGTCGGAACCAGCTACTTTCGTGGAGTAGTCCAGGTTGGTGCGAACGGCGCCATCATGGTGACCCCCACAAATTCGTATTGCGGCAACAATGGACGCGCTGCGGCAATGTCGAATGGCATTTACTACATGGTCGGGAACTCCAACAACGGCTCTGGTACAGCCGCCAACATCATCAACACCGCAGGAGCGCAACTTGCCATCGCAGGACAGGCGTTCGGCACGCCCGCAGTACCAATCGGCACGTTCTCCATCAGCCAGGTGACCAATCCCGCCACCGGTCTGCCGTATCCTCCTGACAAGGCAGGCAAGGACAATAACTTCCGCGGCCTCACCATCTTCGGTAACACAATGTACGTGACCAAGGGCAGCGGCAGCAACGGCATCAATACGGTCTATCGTGTCGGCGATAAGGGCAGTCTTCCAACGCCGGCTAATGCAGCGAGCGCCGCAATCACAGTGCTTCCCGGCTTCCCCACCACGCTGGCCAATGCAGCGAGCGCGTCAAATCCATTCGGACTTTTCTTCGCAAATGCGAATACGCTCTATGTCTCTGACGAAGGCGACGGCACAAACGCCAACGCATCCACCAGCACCATTGCCGGCCTCCAGAAATGGGTTCTGAACAACGGCACCTGGACGCGCGCCTACGTAATGCAGAACGGTCTCAATCTGGGCAAGCAGTACACCATCGGCAACTACCCGCCTGCCTTGTACCCGGCCAACGACGGCCTGCGCAACATCGCCGGCAAAGTAAACAGTGACGGCACCGTCACCATCTGGGCCGTCACGTCTACCATTAGCGCCAATGGCGATCAGGGCGCGGATCCGAACCAGCTCGTCATGATCACTGATGTTCTGGCCAACACCGATCCGGCCGTGGCTGCCAAGCAGCAATTCAGCATCGTTCGCACTGCCAACGCGGGCGAGTTGTTCCGCGGCGTTTCGCTCACCCCGACAGCCGGTCAGGCCCCGATGGCGAACGTCCCGCTGATTCTCTCCGCCGCCAACCCCGGCGCGGTCGCAATCGCCCCCGGTTCCCTGGCAACCGCTAGCGGCCAGAGCCTGGCGACTGCCACCAGCACGCAGACCGTACCCTACCCGACCACTGTCTCCGGCACTTCTGTTTCCATCGTTGACGGCGCGGGCGTAACTAGTGCCGCGCAGATTGTTTCCATCTCGCCGAACCAGATCACGTTCCTGGTGCCGCCCACAGCGGCTCCCGGCATCGCTCAGGTCAGCGTGACCACCGGCTCGTCGACACAGACGGCCAACAACATCCAGATCTCGACTGTCGCCCCCGGCATCCTCACCATCAACGGCGTAGGTACGCCTGCTGCACAGGTGGTCACACCCGCCGCTGACGGCAGTGCGCCGGTGACAATGCCCGTTTACACCACCAATAGCTCCGGCGCAATCGTCGCCAACCCCATCGCAGCCGCTCCTGGCGCCACCTTGGTGCTATACGGCACAGGCATTGCGGCAGCGGGCACGGCGCTGACATCGGCAACAGTGAACGGCTTGGCCGCAACTGTTACCTATGCCGGACCGGCCAGCAAAAACTCCGGCCTCGACCAGGTCAACATCCTGATTCCGGCGAAGGCTGCAGGCGCTGGAAACGCCTTGGTGCAGGTGATCGCGGAAGGCGTACCCGCCAATCCGGTCAGCATCATGATCCAGTAGTTGATCCGAGAAAGAGCAGTTGAACGCATCTGGAAAAGCTAT
>CAIRSA010000208.1 GCA_903881085.1 uncultured Acidobacteriia bacterium | reverse complement strand
TGAATCGCTCACCAAATCGGAAGCTCGCCTCATTAACGCAATGTAAGCGACATTGGATTGGTAATCTGCGGGCGAGTGGCACTCGCCCATCTCCCTAAAACACCAACTTCAACCCAAACTGAATGCGCCGCGGATCACCCGCGCTGGTAATCGTCCCAACCCCCAACCCATTCAGCGTCGCGCCCGGTTGACCGAACGAAGGCGTGTTCGTGAAGTTGAAAGCTTCCGCCCGGAACTGCAAATGGAACCGTTCCGTAAGCGTGAAGCTCTTTGACAAACTCAAGTCAAGATTCTTCAATCCCGGTCCGGTCAGTATACTTCGCCCGGAGTTTCCATAAGTATACTGTGGCTGCACTTTGAAGGCCGTAGTGTCAAACCAGTGATCAATCGTCTGCTGATCGGACGGCAGTACGCCACTGCCGATACGATTCGGACGGTCCTGCCCCCCCGCATTGGTCAGGCCGCCGGAGGTGGTCACCGTGAAGGGGATCCCCGTGCGCAGAGTCAACAGTCCAGCCAGTTGCCATCCGCCCAGCACAACGTCAGAGATGCCGCCGCGATTCATCATCGCTTTGCCTTTGCCGAACGGGAGTTCATAGGTGGTGCTCATCGCCCACTGACGGCGGATGTCGCTGTAAGAGTTGCCGCGATTCAAATTCAGGTGCCACGGGTCGACCGCGCCATAACCGACACCGTTGCCGACTTCGCCAACATTGTCGATCGTGTGAGCCCACGTGAACGCCGAAAGCACGCTCAAACCCTTGCCAAAGCGCCGCTCCAGTTTCCAGGTCAGTGCATTGTAGTCCAGGTTGCCAAGCGGCATCTGGCGAGTGACCCCGGTGTAGTAGGGGAAGTTGCGGCGCGACGCGACCGTGGTGGTCGCCGGGCCGTACGGCAAGTTGTAGTCAAGCCCGACAATCAGCTTGCGCGTGCCATTGCCGTTGTAGCCGACGGTGGTCACCAAGTCGAATGGCAACTGACGCTGCACGTCGAAAAACCACTGCTGCGAGTATTGGTCAGGCATCTTAGTTTGCTGCACGTTCACGCCGACCGCCGCCGGACCCGGAACCACAGTGCCTGGCAGCGTCACTGCCGGGAAGCCGTTTTTCAACGTCAGCAGTGGATTGATGCGGTCAACCGTCGCAAAGCCGATCTCAATGAAATCGGGCGATTGGTTGATCCAGCGTGCGATGTTCGAAGTCAAAGAATCCGCCTGCCCAAAGAGGATGCCGAAGCCCGTGCGCAACACTGTCTTGTTATCGAGACGGTAGGCCAGTCCCACACGCGGCCCGAAATTCTTGTAGTTCTGCTCGCAGCCGCAATCGCTACCGCTCTTGGGGCGGATCTGCGGCAGGCGTCCATTGGCGCCCAGTTGCGAGTAGTCGAGCAGGAAGTTCGAAACGCCGCCATCCGGGAATGTCGGCACATAGAAAATGTCGTAGCGCACGCCCAGATTCAGAGTCAGCCGCGAAGAGATCTTCCAATCGTCCTGCACAAACGCAGCCATCGAATTCGCTTTAGCGTTTTCGCCATTTTCGTTTCCAAGCGTACCGCCCGCCGCCATGCCCAGCATGAACTCGGCCAGACCGTCTCCCGTTGCCGCGCGATTCTGCGGATCGGCTGAGAACTCCCGATTAAACGCCATCTGCCCGCGGGCAAAGCGCGCGGCATTCCGGAACACCGTGTTGTGCTTGAATTCAAAACCAACCTTCACGTTGTGCTTGCCGATGGACTTGAACAGAATGTCGTTGAACTGATACACATTCAAATTGTTCGTATTGGGCCAGAAACTGCGCGAGCCCAATTCGGCATAGCCTGCTGGTGTAAAGCGCGTAAGTCCATGATCGTTTGACGAGGTGAAGTTTGCCTTGGGGATGCCTTTAATGCCGTACTGATCGTAGAGTGGTTTGTCGTAGGGAATGTCAAACGATGTCGGCATGTGCGAAACGCCGAAGCGCAGTTCGTTGCTGGTGCTTGCATTGATCGTTGTGACATAACTGCCGACCACGTTGAAGCTGTGAATAATCGTGGTCGTCGCCAGTCCGCCATCGGCTGGCAGTGGCAGCGGGCCGTTCTGATATTGATTCTTATCGCGGCGGCTATAGCGAACCGAAAGCCGGTTGGAGTCGTTGAAGCTGTGGTCGCCCTTGAAATCGTAGCTGTTCCAATCGTTGCTATCGGCGCCGGAGAAGTAGTAGTTATTGACGATGCCATTGCTGGTGGGCAGTGGATAAAGTGCAATCAGCGCCCCGGCAAGTGGGTCCCAGCGGCTCTTGGGAACAATGCTGCCGGGAAACATCTGGCGCGTCATTGTGCCGCCCGTACCAACGGTGCTCGCCGGATCGAAGACGTTGCGAATCTTAGAGAAGTCGCCGTTATTGCGTTCGTCGAGCGTAGGCACGGTGGAAATAGAACTCGTGCCCGTTCGAATGCGCGTGCCTTCCACGCTGGCAAAGAAGAAGGTCTTGTTCTTGATGATCGGCCCGCCGAACGTGCCGCCGAATTGATTTTGGCGATAAGTGGGCTTGGCCGCCCCGCTGCGATTGGCAAAGAAGTTGGTGCCATCCAGTACCTGATTGCGCAGGAACTCGAACGCGGTTCCGCGGAACTGATTGGTGCCTGACTTGATGCTGACAATCACCGCGCCGCCCATTTTGCCACCATATTCGGCGGAGATATTGTTGGTAACGACTTTGAACTCGCCAATCGCATCGATCGACGGCTTCACCGATTGTGCTTCGTAGCCAACCGGGCCTCCCGAGTAAACCGTGTTGTTGTCCAGGCCATCCACCTGCACATTCATCTGATACCCGTGCTGTCCGCCGCTCACGAAGCCGCCTTCCGATTGGGTCCGCCCGCCGACTGATGGCGATGTGCCGGCCGTAAGCGTCGCCAGGTTCAAATAATTGCGGCCATTCAAGGGCATCTCAACGATGCTCTTGTTGGCGATCACCTGGCCCACCGTGGAGGTCTCCGAATCGAGCAGTTCGGCCGCCGCCGATACTTCGACTGTCTCGCTCACTGAGCCGGGCTTGAGGACAAAATCCAGTCGTGCCACCTGGTCCACGTCGAGCTTGATCGATGGGCGTGTTTGCGTTCCGAAGCCGCCCTTGGCGGCCTCAATCTTGTATCTGCCAACGGGCAGTAGAGTGAACGTATAGGCGCCTGCGTCTGAGGTCTGCGCTTCGTGGCGAAGGCCTGTATCCAGGTTGGTAATAGCCACCGTAACAGCCGGGACAACGCCGCCGCTGCTATCGGCTACAACGCCGTTGAGTGCGGCAGTTTGGGCCAACGAGATGGCCGGGATCAAGAGTGAGAAAAAGAGGCACTGGAATCGATTCATAGTAGGCGTCCAGTGCCCAATTCTATCAAAGAACAGTACGGTGTTTAGTTACCCGCCACGGCACGCATTGCACGAGACGGCGGCGCATCCAACGCTTCGCGAACCTTCCGTGCCAGCACGTCCATGCTCACCGGCTTTTCCAGGTAAAAATCGATCCCGTGTTTTTCCACCACGTCCAGCGTGTGGCCTGACATGAACAGCGTGCGCATCTCCGGGCGCTCCACGCTAATGCGGCGCGCCAGTTCCGGGCCGTTCATGCCGGGCATTACGATGTCGCTCAGCATTAGGTGAATCGGGCCCTGCCGCTGACGGCTGCGATCGAGCGCCTCGTCGCCGTTGCTTGCTTGAATCACTTGATAGCCCGAGCGTTCCAGCGCGCGTGTCATCAGGTTGCGGACGTCCTGTTCGTCCTCTACCAACAGAATCGTCTCAGAGCCTTGCAGTGCCTTGGTCAAATGATCCAACCCGCTGGAACTGACCTCGCCGGCAATTGCCACCGGGAAGAAGATCGTGAAACAGGTTCCGCGTCCCAGCGCGCTGGTAACTGCGATCGCACCGTTGCTCTGCCGTACGATTCCATAAACCGTTGCCAGGCCAAGACCCGTGCCCTTGCCCGGATCCTTGGTCGTATAGAAGGGCTCGAAGACATGCGAAAGTGTCTCCGCGTTCATGCCTTCCCCTGTATCAATGACGCGCAACATTACATAATTTCCGGGCCCAATCACCGGATCCGTCCGCATGTTATTCGCACCCAGTGTCACGTTCGCGGTTTCGATGGTTAACGTGCCGCCATTGGGCATCGCGTCTCGAGAATTGAGCGCCAGGTTGAGGATCACCTGATCCAGTTGTCCAGCGTCAGCCATGATCGGTTTCAGTTCTTTATCCAGCAGCAACTTCACTTCAATCTGCTCGCTCAACAACCGCGACAGCATCTGGCCGGTGCTGGCGGCGATTCCGTTCAAGTCCATCACTTGCGGCGTCATCACCTGCTTGCGGCTGAAGGCCAGCAGTTGGCGCGTCAGCGATGTGGCGCGGTCGCCTGCCCGTTTGATCTCCTCCACGTCGCGCTGGATCGGATCGCCCTCTTTAATGGAGTGCAAAATCAGATCGCTGTATCCCGTAATCGCCGTCAGCAGATTATTAAAGTCATGCGCCACACCGCCCGCCAGGCGGCCCACCGCTTCCATCTTCCGTGCCTGAATCAACTGGCTTTCCAGCGCACGCCGCTCTGTAACATCGATGCCGATGCTCACCACATGCTCAAGTCGCCCCACCTCGTCGCGCAACGACGTGTGCGACCACGAAATACGGCGCGGCGTAAGATCGCGTGTGCGCCAGATGTTTTCCGTGCGGGCAGGGAAGTCGCCTGAAATCAGTTCCAGCGTATGCTCGCGCATCGCGTCAAAGTCATCGGGCGTGGCGAATACTTCCCACAACGGGCGTCCCTTGATTTCGCCGAAAGAATAGTCGGTGGTCTCTTCGCATGCGCGGTTGAATTTGACGATACGCCCCTGATGGTCTATCACGACGATGAGTGCCCCCGCGGTATCAAGCACAGCTGCGGAGAAGTGTCGTTCGTTGGCCAGTGCCGTTTCTGTATTCTTGCGCGTCGATACATCGCGCACAAAAATACTGAACATACGATTGGTCTCCAGCGTGACTTCATTCATTACCAGGTCTACCGGGAATGTCGAGCCATCGACGCGCTGGCCGATCAGGTCACGCCCGGATTGACCTGCTTGCAGATGCTTGTCCTTTTTCGAACTGTTCTCCGGGGCCGGCAGAAAATTCAGAATGCTCTGGCCTATGGCCTGCTGTGCAGGACAGCCGAACATCGATTCCGCCGCCGGATTGAAACTTTGAACGTAACCCGCTTCGTTCACTGAAATGATCGCGTCGTTTGCGCCGTTCAAAATGTGGCTGGCTCGAAGTTCACTTTCATTCAAGGCCTCTTCCGCGCTTTTCTTGCGCCGTTCGCCGAGGTACAAAATTCCCAATAACAAAATGGTGATTGCCCCAAAAATGGCGCAGATAAAAATCAGAGCATCATTCCAGATGCTGTTGACAGGTTCGCTTCCCGAAGCCATCAAATTGCTGGTCGCCGCCAGCATTCCTAGAATTAACATGTTATTCCGCATAGGAGCTGTTGTCTAATACTAAACGGGATTTAGTCATAGATCAAATGCCTTAGGGTGCTTAAGGTACTAGACCTTAGGTTCTTAACCGCGCAAACGAATGTCGCGAGTTCCAAAAAATGGCCGATTTGCTTTGATTTGCGATATGCTAGCGGCATGGAAACTACTGCTTCAGCACCAGTACTCATTCGGCATGAGGGGGATGCTCCCGCCGAGCGCAGCGCCTGCGGATGGCGTCATCTTCTGATCAGCCGTCAGGACTCAAACGTTGCCGCGTGGGTCCATGCCGTCGATATCGATGGGGCACGACTCCACTATCATAAGGTTGCGACCGAACTCTACTACGTGCTGGAAGGCAGCGGTGCCATATTCCTCGACGGCGTTGAACAAGAAGTGCGCAAAGGCTCCGTGGTGCACATTCCGCCGCGCGTAGTGCATGGAGCCAAAGGCCGGATGCGGGTCTTAGTCGTCGGGATTCCGAATATGGCCGAGGACGATATCTTCTTTACGGACGAAGATCAATGACCGCTTGTTCGAAGGCGTCCAAAGCGTCGACAAAGAAGTGATCCTTCGACGGCACTAAATGAAGTTCATGCCCGGCGGCCATTTCCGTAATCGCAGCGACGGGGCCGAATTGATCGTTCGTGCTTTGTATAAAGATGCGGCGCACCGGACTGGGTGCGAGAACCGACCAATCGTTATACACGGTAGGGAATCCTACAGCAATCACACGCGTCATCTCCGGCATCTCCAGTCCAAGCCGCAAAGCAATGCGCGATCCAAACGAAAAACCACTGACCGTATAAGGCAGATCCGGATATCGCTCGCGCAGCCAAGCCAGCGCAGTGCGCGCGTCGTCGGTTTCGCCCACACTGTCGTCGTAAGTGCCCTCGCTCAAGTTCACGCCGCGGTAATTGAAACGCAGTACCACCGAACCTGTTTTGCGCAGCCCGCGCGCAAGCCTGTAGACCACCTTGTTATGCATGGTGCCGCCGTGCTGCGGATGCGGATGACAAACCAGCGCCACTTCGCGCGGAGCCATCTCTTCCGGCTCTTCCAGAAGAGACTCCAGCCGTCCGGCCGGGCCGGGGATCATGTGGGTTTCAATTTTACGAGGCATAGGGCTCAAAAATTAACCACGGATGCACCCAGCTGAACATAGAAGAAAGATGTGTTATCCGTGTGCATCCGTGACTAAATGACTTAGTTCGTCCGGTAGTTGGTGAACTTTTGCGCAGACCGCGCGCCAACTGTCCAGCCGGGCCGGGGATCATATGGGGCTCAGTTTTAAGAGGCATAAGGTTTAAAAACAAGCCACGGATACACACGGATGGACACGGATAAAACCACATTCTTATCCGTGTCCATCCGTGTGCATCCGTGGCTAAATGTCTTAGTTCGTCCGGTAGTTGGTGAACTTTTACGCAGACCGCGCGCCAGCCGTCCGGCCGGGTCAGGGATCATATGGGTTTCCATCTTACGAGGCATAGGGCTCAAAAATTAACCACGGATGCACCCAGCTGAACACAGAAGAAAGATGTGTTATCTGTGTCCATCCGTGTGCATCCGTGGCTAAATGTCCTAGTTCGTCCGGTAGTTTGTGAACTGCAAGTCGATCCCGAAGTCCTTGCCGCGCAGCAGTGAAATCACATCCTGCAGCGTGTCGCGGTCCTTCGCACTCACGCGAACCAGATCCCCCTGAATAGCCGCCTGCGCTTTCTTCTTGGAATCCTTGATCGCCTTCACAATGTCCTTCGCCTTTTCCGTGGCGATACCCGACTGCATGGTGACATCCTGCTTCACCGTGGAGCCCGCCGACGGAATCAGCGCGCCGTAAGTGAAGGCCTTCAACGACACCTTGCGCTTAATGAGCTTCGATTCCATGATCTCAATCACGGCCTTCAGCTTGAATTCATCCTTGCTGCTGAGCGTGAGCTTCTTGTCCTTCTCGTTGATTTCGATATTGGACTTGGAGTCTTTCAGATCGAATCGTGTCTGGATCTCTTTCAGGGCCTGTTGGATGGCGTTCACCACTTCAGGCATTTCTACATTCGATACAACGTCAAAGCTATTATCCGGCATGTTTACCCAACAACAATAATATACGCTTTGTAAGGTCGTCCACCAGCTTGGGGTAGGCCTCGTCAAGCGCCACAGCTACAGCGGCACGAATTACTTCAGGGTCCGGGGCCGCCGAAACCGCGGTAGGTGCGGCGCTGGGCCGCGGATTGTCCTGCCTGGCGCGCTCAGCGGAATCAATCAGCGGGCGCACCACATCCATCATCACCGACGCTTCAAACGGCTTTTTCAGCGACCCGTCGCTGCGCACCATCTTCGCCAGATCTTCTTTCACATTGTCCATTGCGCCGCTGGTGAGTATGACTTTGGCGTGCTGATGGAAAGGGTTCTGTTTGATCAGTTCGCACAATTGATAGCCGGTCATCGCAGGCAGATCGGCTTTCAGAATGAAAACGTCGGGGTCGAAATCGCGCAGGCGGGCTACTACCGCATCCCCGTCGGCGAGGGTCAGCACTTCATAACCCTCGTCGCTGAGAATGCGCTCGCCCATGCGCTGGGCGTGCGGGCTGTCGTCAGCCAGGAGAATACGGTTCATGGTTTCGCGGGCTGAGGTACAACCGGTGCGGAAAGCGGTGATGCGGCAGCTTCGGCGGCCTTCTGCTGTGCGGCGGCGGCAGCCATCTCCTGCTCCTTTTGCATCTTCGCCAGTTCTTTCTTGCCCGGCTTCCTGTCCTTCTTCGGCTTGCCCTTTGCTAACGTGCGGTTGGTGGGCAGCGGTTGGTCGGCAGCGGCTGGCGGCTTGGCGGGCTGGGCTGCAGGTGCAGCAGCGCCCTCTGCCGGAGCAGGCGTTGCAGGCTGCGGTGCCATGCGTGCGTCGGGTTTCGTATCGAGCGATTTGTCAGTAGATCCAACAACGGATGCGCCGACGTCAGTAACGCCTGCGACTGCAACCGGCACAGGAACGCTGACCGGCACGGACGGCCGGATGCTCTCCATAGCCGGCGTGCCGCTCTTGGCCGCCATAAACGTCTCCGGATGCTTTTCAAACGGCGAAAGCGTCTTGTGGATCAGGCTGGGCTTGGTCTTGTTTTCCGCTTCGTACTTCATGCGTGCCAGCGCCACCGGATCCGGATCGGGCACATTCATTTCCATCGCCTTCAGCTTTTTCTTGGCAGCGTCGGCCCAGGGGCTGAGCGGATAATCCTTCACGATGCGCGAATAAGATTCGCCGGCCTTCTCGCGCATGCGCGGGCCCATGTGTCCATAAGAATCGCCGAGCATCCACAGTGAATCATCGGCCTTCGAAAACAGCGGATACTGATCCACAATGTACTGCAAGCGGTTGGCGGCGGCCGGGAACGAGCCCTTGGTGTGATAGAAATCGCCGCGGCGGAACTCGCCCTCTGAAATCACTTCCTGAATGTTGCGCAGCTTTTGTTGCGCCAGTGGCGCGAACTTACTGTTGGGGAACGACGTCAACAGCAGCTTGCACTCTTCTTCGGCGCGGAATGCGTGCTTGTTGTCGCGATCAGGCTTTTCCATCTGCTTGAAGTGGATGTCGCAAATCTTCTGTTGCGATTCGGCGGCCTCTTCCAGCGTGGGATAGAACAGAATGAAATCCTTGTATTCGGCTTCAGCCTGCGCCAAACCATGCGTGCTTCCTTCGCGGAACCAGCTATCGGCGATGGCTAGCTTCGCCTTGGCCAGAAATTCGCTGGTGTCGTAGGTGTTCATCAACGTGTTGAGCGTGATGCGCGCGATTTCATAACGGCCGCGCTCGATATCGGCGATGGCCTTATCGAACAGCACCTTGTCGGGCTGTTGCGTGTCCTTCGTGATAGGGTTTTCGTACTTCTTCCGGCGGAAGCAGCCGGTGAGCGCGAAGGCAATGCACAGCAGAGCGATCAGATTGCGATATCGATTCATATTACCTATTGAGACCTTTACACCTTCAGCGACATGGCGTCTCGCGCCACCTCGCGCATTTGAGTTATCGTAGCTGCCGGGTCGGCGGTGTGAAACACACTCGAACCCGCAACCACCCAGTCCACGCCGGCGCGGACAACATCGGACAAATTCTTGAGGCCCACTCCGCCGTCAATTTCAATTTTGAACTGCAGCCCGCCTTCCGCGCGCATGCGTGCCAGCGCGGCTACTTTGTGCAGCGCGTGGGGGATAAACGATTGCCCGCCAAACCCCGGATTCACGCTCATGATCAATACAAAATCAACAATGTCGAGCACGTCTTCAAGCGTCGAAACCGGCGTCGAAGGATTCAGCACCACACCGGCCAGCGCGCCCTCGCTCTGAATGTTCCGCAGCGCGCGGTCCAGATGCGTGCAGGCTTCCTGATGGATCGAAACCTGGTCCGCGCCGGCTTCAATGAACATCGGCGCGTACTTATCCGGATCGGCGATCATCAGGTGAACGTCCAGCGTCAGCTTGGTGAACTTCCGGATCGACTGCAAAACAGGCGTGCCCATGCTGATGTTGGGCACAAAATTACCATCCATCACATCGAAGTGGAGCATGGTGACCCCGCCGTTTGCGACACGCGTAATCTCTTCGCCCAGCTTGGTAAAGTCAGCGGCGAGAAGCGATGGAACAATTTCAACCATTATTATGACTTCTTATGATCGTATCACAGCAGCGAAAAAGCCGTCTCCCGGATCTTGTCCCGGCGTCCGGCGAAATGTGTTAACTTGCTTCACTCCAGTTACTTCGGTAACAACGTCTTCGTTCTCTTCGCGCTCCAGCGAGCAGGTGGAATAGACCAGGATTCCACCCGGCGAAAGCACCTCCAGCGCGTTGCGCAACAGCCGCGTTTGTTTTTCGTGCAGCTCGGTCAAATCAGAGGGTTGGATGCGCCAGCGGATCTCGGGGTTTCGCCCTAGTGTGCCGGTTCCTGAACAGGGCGCGTCTACCAGAATGCGGTCGAACTTTCGCGAAAAGGGCAGGGCAGTGGTGCCATCCAGTTGCACGCGGTCAGTCACCGGCACCTGCCGGATGCGGTGAAAGTGAATGTCGCAGGCTACGGCGTGCACCCCCGCTTCGATGGCCTGCAGCGTCTTGTTGCCAGGCGCCGCGCACAAGTCCAGAAACGTGTTCCCCGGTTCCAATTCCAACAGAGGCACAATCGACTGAGCCCCGATGTCCTGCTGCCGCTCGCCCACAAAGAACTTTTCCGGTGGCTGCTGAAACGCCTCGGCGATGCCTTCCGCGTTGCGCGACTCAGCGTCCCATTTGGCCAGCAGCCATTCCGGGCAACTGAGCCTGACCGCGCGATTGGGAAAGCGCACCAGATCGCGATTCACCTTCCGCAGCACGGCATTCACATAGCCCGAGGCCGAACGCTTCTTCGCACGCTTCACCAGGTCGACGCTCTCGCTGACGGCCGCATGTGCCGGAATCTTATCCAGATGGCGGATCTGATAAACCCCCATCCGCATCGCCACGCGAACTTCCAGGTCAAGTCGCGCCGGCTTCCCCGCAAAATGGTCGATCAAAAAGTCCAGTTCCGTCTGCCGCCGCAAGCACCCGAACACAATCTCCGATGCCAGCCCCGCCTCCCGCGAATCGAGGCCCCGCGAAGCAGCATCCAGCAAATCGCCAGCAAAAGCCCCATTGGCCGTTCGCAGCAGTACATCAAAAGCAATCTGTCGAGCGCTAGGTGTCATCGCTGTCTAATCACTTTGCAATCTGATCGCCGCAGGGGTTTGGTGGCGCAGGCCCTTTTGCCTGCCGCGTCGACACTCGTGTCGACGCTTGGCTTGGCGATCGAAACAAAGCGTCCCGACGATTCGGGACGCGGCAGACATGAGTGTCCGCGCCACCTGGGAGCCACAATTCCGGCTGTGACACGAACTGAGCCGCGACCGCGAGGGAGCAGTTTCTCCTGTCCCTTTCCCGCCCACACTGTGCCCATTTTTCTCATCGCTGTACAATAGTAGTTTGGAACTGGAAAAAACATTACTCCGCAAAGTGGGCGAAGCCATTCACCGCTTTGACATGATTCGCGACGGCGACCGCATTGCCGTTGGCCTCTCAGGCGGCAAGGACTCCGTCACCTTGCTCGAAGCGCTGCTGCTCTTGCAGAAACGCGCGCCCATCTCTTTCAGTGTATGCGCATTCACCATTGAACAGGGAAAATTTCTGAGCCCCATCCAACCCTTCGGCGAATACCTGAAAGCGCGCGGCGTTGACTGGACCTACTTCCACGACGACGCCAGCTTTACCCTGCTTGACGAACAGCCCGATCACGGCTGTGACATGTGCAGCCGCTATCGCCGCCGCGCCGTTTACGAAGTGGTCCGCGAACTCGGAGCAAACACCATCGCTTTCGGCCATACCGCAGACGACTTCTGCGAATCCTTCCTCCGCAACGCCATGTTCACCGGCCGCCTGAGTGCGCTCCCTCCAGTCACCTGGTCAGCGAAAAAAGAGTTCCGCCTTATCCGCCCGCTCGTTTACGTGACTGAAGATATCACAACCGCTTACGCCGCCAGCCTCAGCGCCCCTGTGATTCCCTGCGGTTGCTCGCAGAAGACAGGCACGGTGCGCCGCACGCTACGCGACTTCTTCGGCGAAATGGAAAAGGAACATCCGCGGCTGAAAGAGAGCTTGCTCGCCGCGATGGGCAACATCAATCCCGACCGTCTGCTCGACCCGCGCTTCCGCAATGCCGATGCGACCGACGCCGAGACCGCAGGCGAAGTGCTCTTGCCGATCTTGAAATAGAACCCCATGTCCAAGAAATGGGATGAGAAATACCTAGCCGACGCCACTCCGTATCTGCATCCGATCGCGTTCGTGCGCGAAATGATTGCCCGCCTTCCCGCTGGCCGCGCGCTTGATGTTGCCTGCGGTCCCGGTCGTCACGCCATCGCCCTTGCAAACGCGGGTTGGCAGGTCGATGCCGTCGATAACTCCGCCGTAGCCTGCCGCATGGTGCGCGAAAGTGCAGTGCCGGGCATTGCTGTCCACCAATCCGATTTAGAAAGCGGAGAGTTTCAGCTCGCCGAAGACGACTACGATCTTGTGGTAGTGTGCTGCTACCTGCAGCGCAGTCTGATGCCTGCCATCCGTGCCGGCATTAAGCCCGGCGGACACGCGCTAATGGTGATCCCCATGGTCGACGACCGCCCCGGAATCCGCACCATGAATCGCGAATACCTGCTCGCGGAAGGGGAACTTCGCGGTTTCTTTGCGGACTGGCAAATTGTGAGTTATTCCGAAGGGATACCCGCCGATGCCCACCGCCTGCAAGCCCAGTTGCTTGCGCGCAAGCCTGCTGTGCTATGATTCGGCCAAGAGTCTATATGTTGCGTAATTGCCTCGTTGTTTATTGCGCAGTATTCATCTATTCCTGCGCCAAGCCTGCTGCCCCGCCGGTATCTTCCAAACCGGCTGGTGCCGCAATCGAAATTAACGTTCCGTTGGGCCTTCCTGCTGTATCGATTCCCGCAGACAATCCGCCGACCGTCGACACCGTTGCGCTGGGCCGGCGTCTTTTTTATGACCGCAAACTATCGGTCGATAATTCGGTAAGTTGCGCCTCCTGCCACGATCCGAAATTTGGTTTCGCCGATCCCCGGCCCGGTTCCATCGGCGTCGGCGGTAAGCGCGGCAATCGCAATGCGCCGCCCGTGTTGAACGCCGCCTATCAACCAGTGCAGTTCTGGGACGGGCGCGCGCCATCGCTCGAAGAGCAGGCCGCCGGCCCGATCGCCAACCCGATCGAGATGAAACATCCGATCAGTGATTGCGTGGCGAAACTGAATGCCGATGCCGCCTATGTGAGCGCCTTCGACAAGGCCTTCGGTCCAGGTGGCGTAACCGCCGAACGGCTGAAGAAATCCATCGCCAGCTTCGAACGGACGTTGCTCAGCGCCGATTCGCCTTTTGATCGCTACCAGTTCGGTGGCGAAGCGGAGAGCCTCAGCGCAGCCGCCAAGCGTGGCCTGGCCATCTTCAAAGACAAGAACCGCGGCAATTGCGTGGTCTGCCATACCATCGGCGAGAACGACGCGCTGTTTACCGACGGCAAGTTTCATAACATCGGTGCGGGCATCTCGCCGGACGGCGAAATGTTGGATATGGGGCGCTTCGATCAAACCAAGGCGGAAGCCGATAAAGGTGCCTTCCGCACGCCTACGCTGCGTAACATCGCCAAGA
Organism: uncultured Acidobacteriia bacterium; assembly: GCA_903881085.1. Taxonomy (GTDB): domain Bacteria; phylum Acidobacteriota; class Terriglobia; order Bryobacterales; family Bryobacteraceae; genus CAIRSA01. The sequence goes on along the minus strand of CAIRSA010000208.1, from coordinate 2,173 downwards.
CCGCGCCCTATATGCACGATGGCCGCCTTCGCACGCTGAAAGAGGTCGTCGATTTTTACGCCGGCGGGGGCAGTTCGAATCCGCAGTTGGACAAGGAAATCAAAGAGCTGAAATTGAACGGGCGCGACAGGGCTGATCTGGTGGAGTTCCTCGAATCGCTAACCGGTTCCACGCCCGCCAACTCAGGCCCGGAGGGTGGTCAATGAGATATTTAGCAGCCGGGCTGTTGGTGGTGCTTTTGTCGTGCCAGCAGCAGAAACCAAAAGAGGCAGCGAAGGCGCCGGTGGAATACTTCAAGGTGGATGCGTCGACGGCGGGCAGTGTATCGGGCAAAATCCTGTTTAAGGGCAAGGTGCCGCCAGTCAAACATGTGGACATGGATGAAGACCCGGCCTGCGCCAAGTTGCATAAGTCGCAGGTGATAGATGCGCCGTTGGCAGTGAATAAAAATGGTACCCTGGCGAATGTGTTTGTTTATGTGAAGAAGGGCTTGGAGGGTAAGCATTTTGAGCCGCCAACCACTCCTGGAACCATCGATCAGCAGGGCTGCTGGTTTGAGCCTCGCGTGCTAGGGCTCCAAACAGGTCAGCCATTCCGCGTCACGAACTCCGACCCGCTCACGCACAATATTCATCCGCGCTCCAAAGCCAATCGCGAATGGAATCAGAGCCAGCCTCCGGGCGAACCGCCGCTGATGCGCAAATTCAATTTTCCCGAGGTAATGTTCCGCGTGAAGTGCAATATTCATCCTTGGATGCGCGCATGGATCGGCGTTGTTGAGCATCCTTACTTCGCGGTAACGGGCGAGAACGGCAGCTTCGTTTTACCCAATCTTCCTCCAGGAACTTATACAATTGCAGCCTGGCAGGAAGAATTGGGAACACAGGAACAGCAGGTGACCATCGCTGCTTCCGGCAAAATAACTACTGACATGACCTTTACAGGAGACGCAAAATGAATTTGAAATCGATGATTGCGGTGGCTGGAATTGCCGCCGCGTTGACTGGCTGTTCAACGCCTCCCGCCGGCAATAAGACCAATGGCCCCGCTTCGACTGGCTACCGCATCTACGTCAGCAACGAAGGGTCGCATGACATGACAATCATCGACTCCGTTAGCTTGCAGGTGATCCAAACCGTGCCCATTGGCAAGCGCCCGCGCGGCATTCATGCCAGTCCGGACCGCAACACAATCTATGTGGCCGTCAGCGGCACGCCCCCCGCGCCTCCCGGCGTGGACGAAAGCACGCTGCCTCCGCCCGACAAATCCGCGGATGGGATCGCCGTTTTCGACGTCAATATCAACAAAGTGGTACGCGTGATTGAAGGCGGTTCCGATCCGGAAAACTTCGATATCAGCGCCGATGGCAAAATCATTTACGTTTCCAATGAGGATGCCGCCGGAGTCAGTTTCGTTGAGATTCAATCGGGCAAGCTGACCAAGAGCGTGAAGGTGGGCGATGAGCCGGAAGGAGTTCGCCTGTCGCCCGATGGATCGTTTATCTACGTAACTTCTGAAGCAGAAGGTTCAGTGGGTGTGGTTGACACCAAATCAGCCACCCGTACCAAGCTGTTCAAGACCGGCCGCCGTCCGCGGTCAATCGCCTTCATGCCCGATGGCAAGCATGCTTACGTCAATGCGGAAAACGATGGCACCGTCGTGTTCGTGGATTCCGTGAAGCATGAAGTTGTCAAAGCGATCTCGCTCGGTGAGCCCGGCGTGATCAAACCGATGGGGTTGCTACTCTCGCCAGACGCAGCAAAGCTCTATGTCACCTCAGGCCGCGGCCACAAGTTGTTTGTGCTGGATACGGCGACGAATGCAGTTTCAAGTTCGGTGGAAGTTGGGCAGCGCCCGTGGGGATTGGCGATGTCGCCCGATGGTAAGACCTTGTTTACGGCCAATGGCCCGTCTGACGATATTTCTGTAGTGGACCTGGCGACGATGAAGGTTACCGGCTCAATCAAGTGCGGCAAGTCGCCATGGGGAGTAATTACCCTCCCGCGCTAAATAGGGTGGGGCAGGCAATTTGCCTGCCCTGACTAACTTTAAAGTCACCTCGCACAGAAAGCAGAAACTAGGTGGCACTGGGCGAATCGCCCGTAAGCTCTGAGATGATGTGGGGCAGATACATTGACTGGAACGACGCGTCGCATTTGGGGTCTGACACCTT
>CAIRSA010000207.1 GCA_903881085.1 uncultured Acidobacteriia bacterium | reverse complement strand
GTTCCAGGATTTGGTAGTTGCCGAGCGTTCGTCCTGTCATCAGAGTAATCTTCGGTTTAGTGTATCAAGTCTGGACTTGACGGGGGTGTTTGAATGACGGGCGCGAAAAAATGTGGAATGACGCGATAAATTGACACTCTGTTTTGCGCTTTCCTAATTGACGGACAGTCGCGGTAAATACTGCGTGGCCAGATTACAACAACTATAAAAACTGTCAGGTTGCCGATGCTTTGATCCTTGGCATTGGTGTGTCTTCAGGAGGGAATTATGACCAAACAAATCAGCAGACTTGGTATTGCGGCGGCGTGCGTTTATCTTCTCGCATCGGGCGTTGCACAGGGCACCATGATCACACTTGGTGGCACGGTAACGCAAAGTCCGCAGGACGGCGGCGCTACCGCCGTGGCCAACCCGGCACTTAACAATGTGGTGGATGCTGACGCCTTTACAATCCAGTTGAGTTTTGCGGGCCCGATTGGCGGGCCGGGGGCGATTCCGTTGACCTCCGTTTCGTTCGTGGATACCACGGTTTCGGCATACGAGCTGGGGTTCATTTCCGGTACGGCGGTGATTACGACAGCCGGGAGTATGAGCCAGTTCGCCGTGGTTGGCTGCCTGATTAGCGCTTCGAGCTGCCTGACCGGCAATCAACTGGCTCTAAATTTCCAGGTGCCGACGAGTTCGTTGACCGGAAGTAACATCTCCGCGCAGCCAATTCCCGCGCTTCTAGCTGTGGACCTGCTGGAGGACGACGGCGCAACGGAAATTCAAGGGACACTTAGTAATTATTCGTACACGGGGACTACTTCAACGCCGGAGCCGTCTACGCTTACGATGATCGCCATTGGGGCTGGTTGTTTGCTCCTTTCACGCCGCAGAAGCGGCAATTTCAAATTAAAATCACTTATCAAATCGGAGAGTATCTAATGTCCAACAGAACCAATTTGCTTGTTCTTTTCGCCGCGTTTTCGACCGCAGCATTTGCGATTGACGGCGTGACGCTTATCAATCAGTCGACCGTAGTGGCGGCGGGAGGGTTCCCCTATGTGATCACTCAGCCGGGCAGCTACAAGCTTGCAGGAAATCTGACCGCGACCTCAACCACGGCGATTTCGATCACAGCGCCCTATGTCACGCTGGATTTGAATGGCTTTTTGATATTCTGCACTACCTGCTCGGGCGTGCCTGGAATTGTGAGCACGAAGCCCTACACCAGCATCTCGAATGGCGTGGTTTCGGGCTTCGGCGGGGCGGTCACCAGCACGTCGTACGGGATCTACCTTATGGGAAATGGCTCCAGCGTGGACCGCGTAAAGCTATACAACAACGGCATCGGTATCTATGCAACTGGGCGGTTGTCGGTGACAAATACCGTCGCAGACAGTAACCAGGTTGGCATCGACTGTCAGAGCGCAATCACGGTCACCGGTTCGCAGCTAACGAACAATCCGGTGGCGGGGGTTATTATGATTGCGGGCAGCATTACGGGGAACACTTTCGACAACAATGGCACAGTCAATTCCAATCCGCTTGGCAACTATCCCGGTGGTGTTGTGACGAGTTCGGGAACGATTACCAATAATGTTTTCACCAATATTGGCAATGGCGGTCTCGGTTATGGAGTGTATGCGTATGGCGCGCTGAGCATCGTTGTGGGCGAGAACTCGTTCTTGAACAATCGTGCGGACTGGTCAGGGGCGGTGAAGTCCATGGGAAACAACGTGTGCAGCGGAATTTCCAGCTCGCTTTGTTAGCCTGACGACGGTAGCGTCGTGCGGGCAACCCTGGCATTCCTGGCAACGGTTGCCCGCTTTTGTTTTTGGTGGAAGTATGGTCTTATGTTAATCTGGGCGCAGGGGATGGGGTACTTTGCGCCGCTTAACATCGCTTTCATATTTCACTGGAACATGGGCCGTAGCACTGGCGTTGTGTTTGGCTGTGCTGTTGCCGGCGATACCTGCGCGGCCGACGCCTGCGAGGATATCGAGATGCTTGCGGACAAATGGCACAACCTGGCTGACTACATCGATGAGCATTCCGACGATGACGGGCTGCAGAAGAGTGCCATTAAGAAGGCCAGTGCGGATTTGCGCACACTGGTGCGGCCGACGCTCGATGTGGGCAACAGCCTGGTCAAGGGTTTTAAAGGGAAGACCGATTTACGTGTGCGGGCTCTTGGGAAACAGATTCTTGCTGCACTTGAAGAAATCGCTGTGTTGAAAGAGGATGACGATTGGGACGAGGACCTGGAGATTATCGACCGGCTGGTTGGTGAGTTGGATAAGGTTGTGGAGTTGTGCGACGTTCCAGCGAAGGGAAAGGCGTGAAGAGCGGGGTTAGATCGAGGCGGTTTGGGCCCAAGCTTCGTGATTAGGTAGAATTTGGACAGGCGAATCGCCCGTCCTACCCATGGACGAACTATGTTCTAAGGGTGGACCGGAGATTCGCCGGTCCAGTTCGCGAGCGCATTCCTTCGCATCTTGGTAGGCCTATTGGGTGATGGCGTGAAGATGTTCACGTGCGGCTTGACGCCTGCGTCTCATCTCTTCAGGAAGCGGCTCGGCGGCCATTCTAGTGTTCGAAAACTTCAATTCCTGATCAACGCGGTATTGATCGACCAATGTTTGGTTATCGAGATAAAAGGCGATGGCCCCGTACACCTGTGATAATCCAAGGGTGCTGAACTCCGCGCGAATGGTTTCCGGGGCCATGCCTTCGTTGAAGCACTCCACGATGGAATCCAGGGAGACGCGAGTGCCGGTGAGATAGTATCCACCATCCCGCTCTTCAACGTATTCCTTCGCCATTCCCGAGTATCCTCAATTCGGTTATACTTCATGCATTAAAGTTACCTGACGTGCGGTATACTGCGGGCGTGCGTATTGGCTGGTTGACTGACCTTCATTTGAATTTTCTTGCACCCTGGGCGCAGGCTGCGTTTTATGAGCAGATTCGCGAGGAGCGGCTGGATGCGCTGCTGATTAGCGGAGATATTGGCGATGCGGAGTCGGTAGTTTCGATTCTTAGTCAGTTTGCCGCCGTGGTAAAGGTGCCAGTGTATTTCGTGCTGGGCAATCATGACTTCTACGGCGGGTCGATGACGGGTGTGCGCCGGGAGATTGAGTCGCTTTGCGCTGCTTCCGAGTGGCTGCGATGGCTGCCTGCGGTGGGGGTGGTATCGTTGACGGCCGGCACGGCCCTGATTGGGCATGACTCCTGGGCCGATGGGCGATGCGGGGACTTTGAACGGTCGGATGTGTTTCTGAATGACTACCGGTTGGTTGAGGAAGTGACCGGGCTGTTGAAGTATCAGCGGCTGGCGAAATTGAACGAGTTGGGCGATGAGGCGGCGCAGTATTTGGAAGTGCAGGCGCGGCAGGCATTGGCTAAGCACAAGAACGTGATTGTGCTTACGCATGTGCCGCCCTTTCGGGAAGCATGCTGGCATGAGGGACGGATTTCCGACAACGACTATCTGCCGCATTTCGCGTGCCGCGTGGTGGGCGAACGGTTGGCGGCGGTGATGCGAGAGCATCCGTTTCAAGGGATGGATGTGCTGTGTGGTCACACGCATGGTGCTGGGCGCGTACAAGTGCTGGATAACCTGAGTGTCACCACGGGTGGCGCGGAGTATGGTTTTCCCAAGCTGCAATCGGTTATTCAACCCACAGGCTGACGGCATTGCTGACACGCCCACCGGCGTGTATGGCGACGGGCATAAGGTTGACGATGGCAGGGTTGCTGGGAACGCGTACCTTCACCTGCCATACGCCCGGATATTGCGGGTGGGGGCCGCTGAAGAGGACTTCCGCATTCCATTGGCCAATAGTGACTCGAGGCGACACGCGGGTATTGAGCAAGCTGTCATCGAGTTCCGTGTAGCCTGTTGCTAGCACTTCGACAATGCTGCCGCGTGCGGCGCGATTGGCATGCGAGTTGGCGGTGTTGTCCTGGTTTAGGATGGTTCCCTGTTGGTGGATGTCTGCGCGATCGGCTACGAAGATGGCGGGGGCTGCCGGAAGACTCAACTGCTGGCCGCTCCATATGACCTCGCTGCCGCGGCGCACTTCGACTGTTCCTGATTGCGGTGGCCCGGCGGGCTGTTGGAAGTTGATCTGGGTGGGACTTGCGTAAAGCACGGTGGCGGGCGCACCGCCGGACATCACCTTTATGTCTGCCGAAGCGCCGAAATCTCCTAGAATCGTGGAGAGCGAGTTGGGTGACTGCACGCTGCCCGCGCGCAGTGAGGCCGCGCTGCGGACGGCGCAGTCTCGGCATTCGGCGGTGGAGGGCTCCGGGCTGTCCTTGAGGGAAAAGACGCGGAAGAGGATGGGGTCGAAGCGGACAAAGACATCGGAGCTATCGCGATATACGCGGATGTCGGGTTCAACCGTGGGCCCGTGAATGCCGGGTGCGAATGCCGAGTAGTAGCGTGATGCGACGTTGACTTGAATTCCGGAATTGGGCATGTAACTTGTGACGGCTTGACCGTAGGCATCCGGGTTTCCGCCGGTTCCTTCGCCCAACAGCAACGCGCCATCGAAGAGCTTGATTTCTTGCGCGGCGAACATTGCCGAGGATGCCGTAAGTCTGGAGTCGAGGCCATAGAAACCAAAACGGGGATTGGTGCGAAGCGCATCGTAACGCTGTCGCATGCCGGCGAGGAACGGTCGCCATACTTCGGTGTCGCCACCAGTGTTGTCGCGCAGGTCGACCACCATGTGGTCTACAGGCTGGGTGTCGATTGTTTGGAAGAGGTCCATGGCGAAGCTTGCGAAAGGCAGATCGGGCCGCTGTGCGCATTGATTGTACTTGAAGAAGAGTAACTTCTGTTCAGGGTAGTATTTGTACCAGTAAGCGAGATTGGAATTGTAGTAAATGGGCGAAAGGTAGCCGATGGCTGGATCGGTGATGGAGGCCGCGCCGGGAAGTTCGGTGCCGCCGTCGATAAGAACGGTCTGGCGGTTTCCGCTGAGGTCTTCGAGCAGGTATTCGATTTGGTTGGGAGTCGTACCCACGCCGATTGCGGCCAGCAGCTGGGGTGAGCGGGCGAGCGATAGAAACTGCTGGCGCAGCCACTGCTCATTGTCGTAGGAGATGTAGGGGCGGGCTGCTTCCATGAGTCCGGTTTGCGAGAGGCCGTTGATGGATACGACGCGAAGGCCCAATTGTGCGGCGTAGGGTTTGGTTGCCGAGGTGATGAACAGCCCGTCGTCAAAGAGGCTAACTTTGATGGGCGAAAACTGAGTGCCGAACGGAACCAGTCGGGTGTCTGAAAGGAGCGTGGATGTATGGGCATCACCGACCATGGCCATGAGGCGCTGGATTTCGAGGTAAGCTTTGAGGTCGGAATATGCCGGGATTGCGTTGTAGAGTTGCTGACGGGCGGCTTCGAAATCGGCTTGACTTGTTTTTGTGTAGGGGTTGGGGTGCGTGGTTTGAATGGCGTAGACTACTGCGGCGAGGTCCTGCCGAATCCTTTCATCGCGCGCGCCGTCAGCGTCGGCCAGCGTGGCGGTCAATAGCATGAGAAGCAGTGGCCGAAGATAGCGCATGAAGAGCTTCAACTCTTCGATGATACTACCCCTTTGGTGAGTGACTGTGCAAGTTGGATGATGGGTAAGTGTAGAGCAGGGCGGGGGAGAGTAGGGTCAGCATCGTTAAGGAATAGAGACACTGGCCGAGGCGCGGTTTGTGTCCGCAGAGTACCCATGCAAAATCGCGCTGAAGCGAGGGATGGTAGTGCAGGTTGATCCCGGCTTTTTCGGCGCAGCGGACCAGGATTACTGCCACGACGAGAGGCAGGGCTACCGCGCAGCTGCCGGTGAGCCAGGTGTGTGAGGGCCGCGGTTGTGTCAGGCCGATGCGCCATGCTGGCACGATGCAGGGCGCGGCAAACAGCAGACTGTCCTGCACCAGTTGGAAGGGGAAGTAGAAATGTACCTGTAAATAGGCAGGGCCGAGGACGGCGAGGAATCTGTCTTCCAGCCCAACGCCGCGCCAGTTTTCGGTCAGCGAGAGAGCGAATATCAAGGCGGCGGCTGTGAGTAGAATGAGGACTCCGCCTTTCCACCATGACTTCAGTCCGCTCGCCGCGAACAGGATAAACACGGCAGCAAGGGCAAAGACTTCCTGGCGTAGCCACGGGTTATCCAGCGCAGGTACTTTCGTGGCGAGTTCGACCAGAAAGTAGACGTAGGCTGCGATGGCTAGCGAGACCGGGATCCAAATTAGAGGGAGTTGAAAACTTCCAAACCTTGCGGCTGCATAGGCGGGCGTAAGGTGAAAGAGTGCGGTGGCCAGTACGCTTGCCAGCGCAAGCGCTAGGCAGAATTCCAAGGGGCTTTCCAGATACATGCGCCAATGGTCGACTTGATTCCAGAACAGATAGGAGAAGAAGATACTGGCTTCCATAGCGGATAGCTACCATATTTCGCGGAATTTGCTGTTCAATTGCAATAGCCGCAATGGACGACACCACCGCGGCCAGGGCCGTTAGAACATGCGGGGCCTTGGGCACGGCATTTGTGAACATCTCTTTGATTGCCAGCCCACATAGCAAAGCAGGAGCGATCAAGGTCAGGTCCACTACCTCAAAGTTGAGTTTTCCCTCTATCATCGCCCAATTGAAGCCCCGACTTAGGCTGGGAGTGTAGTGTAAATTCAGGCCGGCATTGATGGCCAAAGATGCTGCCGCCACGGAAATAACCAATGGCAAGAACATTCCGAAGAGCCCCGCGCGCCAGATTTGGGATGGTCGAGGATAAAGGCGCCCGGTTTTCCAAGCCAGGACAAGGCAAGGTGACGCTGTCATCAAAAGACCTAAGACGAAAAGTCGTTCTACATGCTCAAGCGGATATATGATTCTGGGGTTGGTTACATGAATACCGTGCCAACTGGTGGCCAATGAGTATGTGAGCAAACCAATTCCGGACGCTAATCCCAATGTTGCCGCCTTCCACCACCCATTCGACCATGCGATCACGACTACGATTACCAATGCTAACAACATACTTCCTGAGCCGCGCGCTATCTCACCAAGCCACAGCAGGTATCCCAATGCCAGCCAAATTTCGGCGGCCCAGCACAGATATCGAGGCCCGACGCCGAAGCGTTCGGCGAACAGGGCCGGGCCGACGTGACACAACAGCGCCGCCAGCGCGGCGGTTGCCAATAGCTCGGCGATGAAAAGGAATGGGTGGTCCAATGGTGCGCCGTATGCGGCGGAAAGCTGCCATGGCGCCAATCCAAAGCAGCATGCGGCTTCAAGGGCGATGTACCACCAGTAGTTTGTAGCCAATCTTCAATGACACCGCAGCTATGCCGTTAGTTCCGCTGGACCGTGATCGCCACTCCAGCGAGCGTAGAGGCACCGTCGACGGTGGCCACTATTTCCTGGTCGCCATTTGGAACATCGGGCACCTGTACGTTGCACTGATAGAGACCCGAACCTATCTGGCCGGCCCACAAGGCCGGGGCTGGGACGCCGCCGATTGTGAAAGTGACGGCTGAGGCCAGCGGGGAACTGCCGCTTACCATCGTTTCGGGGGCGTAGGTCCGGGTGGTCGGTCCGAAGCCGGTGCCGTAGAGTGTAATGATTTCGCCGGGCTTGACGGGGCGCGTGGTGAGGCCTTGCACCAGCGCGGGGTTTCCGATGTACTCGTTACCGGCATGGGCGATGACGTACTTTGCGCCGGCCACCTGATAGAGGAAAAAGCCAGGCGCGAGTTTGGCCAGCGTCACCTTGAATGTAGTGCTCTTTATGTCGTTAGAGGCGAGCACTTGCACATCTGCCTCGCCGGTGAATGAGTCTGTGGGGGCGAGGGCGTTAATCTGGGTCGGGCTGATGAACGACACAAGTGCCGGGCGGCCATGAACTGTGACTTGGATGCCATCGAGCGTGGTTGGCAGTTGCTGGCCGCTGAAATCGGTGCCGGTCCAGCTGCGCGATTTGCCTGCAAGGTTAGCGCCCCACACGGTGAACCAGGCGCCGGGGGTGATGACTGGTTTGCCAGTGGTAGCGTTGGTGACGCCGCTGATGGTGGGTGGAACCGGCGCGACCCAGTTATAGATGTACTCGACCGCCGCAGTGCCCTGTATTCCGGTGGAACATGTGATGGTAAGCTGTGCTGTTCCAGTGTTTGGTCCTTTGGGGATCACCGCGTCGGCGGAGTCTGAGGCTGTCCCGTTGTTGACGGCATTCAGGTAGACCACGGCGTCGGTCATCCAGCCCCACATTGGATACAAGTCGGTGGATGATTTCCAGCCGTTGGGCGTCTCTCTGGGCGGCTCGCCGATGTTGATCTTAGCTCCGCCCGTGGTGTAATACTGGCCGTTAAACCTGAGCGTGGCGTTGAAGCGGACCTTTTGGCCGGGTTGAAGGGTTCCGTTTGCGTTGCGCGGGAGGATCGAGATGTTTTGTAAAGTTGGATCAAGCATGTCCCATTTGAACGTTTCGGTGTCGGTAAACCATTTGCCTGCGGGCGCGGAGTAGTTTTCGAAGGTGAATTCTATGGAATCAACCAGGATGTTTTGCGCCCAACGGGCGTCTGTACGGCCTGCTTGGGGCGAATATTTCCAGAAATTGGTTGTTGAGTAGTTCCAATAGCCGCCATTCTGAGCGGAGAGGGTGGCGGTGAGGCAGATTAGGGGGATTGCTAGGGCTATGAGGCGGATCATGCCATTGGTTTTCCTTTGCTGGGGATAGTATAACGCGGAAACAGGATAACGGGACCGTTAACTACTATTAGTAATTCTGTCCGAGTACCACTCGGGCGCAGAATGCCATTCTGCCCTACTTCGTAACAATTCGGATGGCGGACTGGCGGTAGTCGACGGTGATGACGGAACCGGTAAGGGCGGGGAAGCCTATGACGCCGGAGACATCAATGCGGTTGCGCTGGCTCATCTGTTCGAGATTCACCGCCACAACCGGTTCCATGGTCATATCGCGATCGCCAAGTTTGTACGACACTCGGCCAGAGATGCGTTGGCCTTGTGCGTCGCCCGTGCCGGCGAGGATAGAGACCTGCCCACCGAATTGGGTCATCCTATTAAGGGCCTTTGCGGCGGTGGTGGAGATGACGTTATAGAATGAGCCGGTATCGAGCAGCAAGGTGCCGTTGTGGCGGCCGTCGAGTTTGGTGCGAAGAAAGAGAAGGTTGTGATGTGTTTTCACAGGGACGAAACCGGGTTCACAAGGTAGTTCAGATTCTGGAAAAGGTTCGAGGTCGAGACGTTTCGCCGGGACGTTCAGGTGGACTAGAAAGCCGGAGAACATGGCCAGCGGCATTACGCCGTCGACACCTTCCATGATTTCGCCTTCCACTATGACGATAGGGGCATCGCGAAACTGTAATTCGCCGATTTGTAGGGAAGCGGCGGTGGCGATCCGGGCGTGCCTGGGGACGAGACCGGCGCCGATCAGGTCGAGCGAGACTCCCGATGATTGGCCGGAGCGGCGGGCAGCCTTGCGGTCCAGAACCAGATGCTCCGCGCCACTATCCAGAAGCAGGCGGAGGGCTGGCCCGTTGTTCACTTTTGCTTTTATAATCAACCCGATAGCGCCTGTTGGAGGCTCAGCAAGCGTGGACAGGCGGATTTGGTACGGGCGGTATGCGCTGGAGAGCGCAGGGGCTGTCACCGGCGGGTCGGGAGGGGCGATCTCCGCCGGTGCGCCTGAAAGCAAGCCGGTAGTTAGGAACAACCATGCAAATTGCATTCTGCAAGCCAGCAACCGAAATTTACGTACATTACGGTTGTGTTAACAGAATATTTCAATTGTGTTTCAATTGCAATGGGTCTGTGGCAGTATTCTTTCGTTTTCAAGGGCCTATGCGTAAGATTCTGGTGACGATGCATTCCAGAAAGCGGGGATTGATGAATAGACATCTGGTGCTGAAGAACAAAGTTGCGGGCGACTCATTTGCCTATGAAATTACGCATATTCAGTAGGCGCCGCGAGTGCCAGAAGGAGACAGCGTGGAGAAAGAGTTTACGATAGGCCAGAACAGCGTGGTCAGCAGCCTGGGTTTTCAAGTCGACTTTGGGAATGGGCACACAACGCCCATCATGTATATTGAGGGGAGCGTCAGTGTCAGGTTCTCTGCTGAGATGGGGCTGAATCGCACCGTCATACTGTTTGTAGAACAGGTTGCCTTTCCGGAGGGCGCTGACAAAGCGGAAAAGCGCCGTATCTTCGAATGCGTAGTTCGCGCCATCTGGGCCGGGATCCCAGGGTGGTCGATCGATGTGGAGCATGGTTGTCTTCCTGGGGCAGATTGGGCTTTGCCGGCAAGGACCTAATCAGAATGACCATTGCTGGGAACATCTGTTTAGGCCTTGCCTCGGTGCTGTGCGTGCTCCTTTTTATTGGTGTCTCAAGCGGCATGGGCAAGCAGGAGAGCGCAACGACATTTGCGATTGCCGGATGGATCTGGTGCCCACTGGTGGGCACTGCTTTTTGCGCCGCTGTCGCGCAGGGAAAGCTGGACGCGGTGGGCTGGCCGCGCGGCTTTGTGTACGCTGCCATAATTCTTGCCTGTGTGGCGATTGCAAGCGTCGCTGTTTGGATTGCCGCTGCGGCATCCGGGCTGGCCGGCCTGATTGTGATGACCGGGGTTATTCTGGCGGCTTTGGTTTGCTTGAATTTCTCCGATTCGGCCTGGGGCCGATATGGCCTGCTCGGGGTGATGTCACTGGGATTGTTGGCAGCCCTGGCGCAGATTGGCGTTTGGCTGTTCTGGAGCCAGCAGGGTGCGGCCCGGCACGTGGTGGCGATCGAAGAGCGCACCAACGACCGTGATAGCGCAATACTTGAAGAGGTGAAGACGGCCGATGCCGAAAAAGACTTCGGCATGCTGTTGGGCCATACGGGCCGGTTTGAAAATCGGAAGATTGCGGCCTTGGCGCTGGAGAAGGTGCGCTCGACCGCGCGTTTCGACGCGCTGATGGCCGAGACCCTTCGCAACGGAAACTACTTTCGGAATGGGTTTAAGTACCTGTCGGATCACGACCCCGCGCCGGCGGCTAAGGCCGAACTGGCTGGCGCGGTTCGAGACGCCGTGCTGCTGGTAGGCCAGTCCGTGCGGGAGATCATGAGGCAGGAATACAATCCGCGCGGCTCTCAATTCGTCGACGATGCGAGTGAGGTGATTGCCGTGGTTGGGAAGTTCGAGGGACTGGGCGTGGACTTCTCGCCGGCGATGCGCGAATACCGGGCCTCCATCGAGGAACCCGGGAGAAGTGCGCGTTATCAGGAGGAGACGCTGAAGGACGATCTTCGCAGCCGAAAACAGTTGGACCAATGGCTCACAGCATACGCGCAATGAAGATGAAAACTAAGCAGAAAGGCCGACAGTTGCGGCTTGACAAAATGGTGTAAAATATGTGAACTGAACCAATTTATGCGCAACGCCTATCTCGTCTGCTTACCGGCACTCACCGTGCTGTGCACTTTACGCGCTCAGGACCCGGCCTGCCCGGCATATCCGGCTTCTGTCCGGACTGAGATTCAAACGAGCATTGATCTGGACCGCCAGGCTGCCGAGTTTTCGAGCGTTGCGCGGAAGACGCGCAATACGCGGGCGATTGTGCCTACGCGATTGGCGGCTTCGGGTAACTTTATTGATCAACTGATCAACAACAAAATGAGTACGGACGGCGTGCAACCGGCGCCGGCCACAACCGATTCTGAGTTTCTGCGGCGCATCTATCTCGACCTCACCGGGCGCATCCCGACTCCGCAGCAGGCCGCCAATTTCCTGGCGGACACTTCGCCCACAAAACGGACAACGCTGATTGATTCGTTGATGAATACGCCAGCGTATGCGGATCAGATGACGCTGTTTCTTGCCAACCGTTATAAGGTTACGCGGGCGCATGATAACATTTCAACCTCGGCGCGCAATGTGTTTAGCGGGTTTATTCATGACCTTTTCGCCAAGGACCAGCCTTATGACCAGTTTGTTACCCAGCTGATTACGGCTTCCGGCGAAGTCGATTTATCGCCCGGAACGCAGTTTCATGCACGGTGGATGGACTTGAATGGGCCGATACAGGATTCCTGGGACAACATTACAGAGAAAATTACAACCAGCTTTCTGGGTTACAAGACCGAATGCGTTTCCTGCCATAATGGGCGTGCTCATTTGGAGAAGATCAATCTGCATCTGAGCACGCGGACGCGGAAGGATTTGTGGCAGATGTCGGCGTTTCTGTCGCGGATGAATTTTGTGCGGTTAAGCGATGATCCGATTGGTTTTAGACCCCGAGTGATCGTGGTTGACCGGTCTTATGGCAGTTACTCCGGATCCGTACCGCAGTCGAATCCCGGGTGCCGTCCGGCGCGCATTGATGCGGTTGTGACGCCAAAGTTTTTTTCAACAGGCGAAGAGCCCAAGTCAGGTAACTGGCGGAAAGAACTGGCTCGGATGATTATCAACGACCGTCAGTTCGCCCGGGCTACGGCCAACTACGTGTGGGCGAACTTTTTCGGATATGGCATTGTGGATCCCCCGGATGCATGGGATATGGCGCGTGTAGACCCGGCCAACCCTCCTGGCGGCGATTGGCCGTTGCAGAACTCCAATCCGGAGTTGCTGGAGAAGATGACGGATTACCTGATTCAGAATGGTTTCCACCTAAAGCCGCTGATCCGCATGATTGTCACCAGCGATACGTATCAGCTATCGAGCCGGTACACAGATAAGTGGCAGCCGGCCTACACACGGTATTTTGCGCGCTATCAGGCTCGGCGGTTAAGTGCTGAGCAGATGTACGATTCGCTGATTACAGCGACGCATACCGAGCAACCGATGGCCTTGATTGAAGGCGCCAATGTGGTGACTTATGCCAATCAATTGCCGGATCCGACCGAGCCGTACTCCGACGGACGGGTAACCGACTTCCTCAGTAAGTTTGGGCGAGGTGACTGGTTTACCATCGACCGGACTTCCACGCCGACGATTCTGGGGCTGCTCTACATGATGAATGACGGAAATAACGTGAACCGCACATTATGGGCTTCCAACGCGAACGTCGGTATCACGAATCGGGTACATCAGATCGATGCCGACTATTCCGACGACAAAGAAGCGGCGCGGCAGATGTTCCTGGCCACCTTGAGCCGCTCTCCGACGGATGCGGAAATGACGATTGTGTTGAAGAGTCGCCTGACCAATCCGCGGTTTCAATGGTTAAGCGATCTGCAGTGGGCGCTGGTAAATAAGTTGGATTTTGCATTCAATTATTAAAAGGGGGCGATGAAAATGAAAATCAGAAAGAATTGCGATGGACACGCCCCGTTCACACGGCGGCACTTTTTATTTGGCGCGGCATCGGCTTCCTTGCTGGCGCCGCATGCAGATGCCGATGTGGTAACTTCGCGCAACGCTAAGCCGCGCGGAACGGCAAAGACCGTCATCTTTATCAATATGAATGGTGGCCCGAGCCATTTGGATACCTGGGATCCGAAGGATGGGCCGTGGAATCCGGCAGACGCGAAGATCCAGCAGTTAACGGGCGGAATTGCCCTATCTAAGACTTACTTTCCGAATCTAAGTAACAAGTCGGACGACTTACTGCTGCTACGCTCCTGCTCCAGTTGGGAAGCGGCACATGAACGCGGACAGTTTTATATTCAGACTTCGCATTCCTCGAACCCTGCTTTGATGGCTGAAACGCCGCATGTGGGTGCGGTAGTGGGTTATGAGAAGGGCTTCAATGGGTTGTTACCACCCTTTCTAGCGTTCAACCAGACGCTGCAGGGCTCGACCTTTCTGGGCGGGCCGTACATGCCGATGATGCCTCCAGCCTCTTCTGGCGGGCTCTCCACGCTGACGCACAATTTTTTTGGCTCTACCAGTCAGCAGCAGTTCCAATCGCGTTTTCAGCTGCTGAAGGATCTGGACGCTCCAATACGTAACAATCCGCCGAATCTCGATGTGGCGGCTTATAGCGGCTACTACGACCGGGCGAAGGTGATGATGTACAACAGCGCCGTGGACGCCGTCTTCAAGTTCTCTTCGGACGATGACAAGCGCTATGGCTCGAACTCCATTGGACGCGGACTGATTGTGGCTCGTAATACCATTCAACGGAAGATGGGCGTGGCATATATCAGTGTGACGCAGGGTGGCTGGGACACACACATTGGACAGTTCGACCGTGGACAGAACTCCAATATTTACGGTCTGACGACCGATTTGGACCGTGCTGTTTCGAATTTGGTGGACGACTTGAAAGCCTCGGGCGATCTGGCGACGACTTTGATTGTGATGATGGGTGAGTTCGGGCGTACTCCCGGCGTTTTGAATACGCGCAACGGGCGCGACCACTATCGTCCGGCAATGAGCGTAGCGATGATCGGCGGTGGTGTGAAGGGCGGCCGTGTGATCGGAGCGACCGATGCAACCGGCAGCGCAATTGTGGATCCGGGATGGAGTGCAGGGCGTGCGATTTATCCTGACGATATTGCGGCGACGGTCTATTCAGCGCTGGGGATCGACTGGACGAAGGGTATTGATGATACTCCTTCGGGACGTCGATTTTATTACATCAACTCCGCCGTCGATGGAGCGTTTATGCCTGTGGAAGAGGTCTTCGGATAATGCTGGCAAAGGTGTGGATTTGCCTGCTGGCGCCTGCGGCTGTTTGGGGGCAGGCTTCCTTTATCGAAATCCTGGCCGATAAGTCGCAGGTCGTTGCCGGCGAGACTCTGCAGGTGAAAGCCGTGGTGCGGGATGCCAGTGGCATTGCAATGCCTTCCGCCGGCGTAACATGGTCAGTGAATAACTCTGCTGCGACCATCTCACAGACCGGCTTGATCACAACCAAGGGACTGGCCACAATTCGTGTCACTGCAAAAAGCGACAATGCAACCGGTGAGAGCGCGTTTCAGACGATCCCATTGCGGTTGGAGGTTCTTCCTGCGGTGGGGAATGTGGACGTCGGGACAAAAACCAAATTTCAGGCCTACGCTTACGACATCAACGGCGCAGTGATTCCCAACGTGCCATTTCAATGGTCGTTGACCAACCAACGGCAGGGCGGTTCCTCGCTGGCCACGATAGACAGCACGGGAATGATGAACGCAACTGGCGAGGGCGGTGTTTGGGTCTGGGCGACCTACACTTATAACGAGAATTTTCCTGGTTTGCAGGTTCGTTGGGCGGCTTACACCCCGATTAATCTGAATGTTCCCAAAACATACAACGTCAGGAAACTGTATTCCTCGCTTGGCCAGATGCGCAACAACTGGACGCTGCGCCCGAAGCAGACCATGCTATACAGCACCGACGATGGTGGCTTGTACTTCAATGCATCGTTGAGCGGGTTGGCCAATGCGCTGGTAGGTTACAAGGACGGGCAGTTTTCTGTTGTGAGCACGGGCGGCGTGCCGCGGTTCGGACGTGGGTCGACGGCGCTGGAGTTTCGCACTCATTCGATCACTCGCGATGGCCAGGTGCTGAGTTACGAAGATACCAACATCAATGGGACGGAAATCAATCTCGGGAATGTCACCGATGGGTTACAGTCGTTCCTGAATAACAATGTGCCGTTTGGGGCGACAGAAGCCACGTCGGGAATCTATATCAATCGCAATTCGCTCACCTCGTCAGGTTACAAAATCGCGCGGGCCAACTTTCGTTTTCCAGGTGAGAGCGTGTCCTGGGTGGGATTGTTCCGCGGGAATGCCAGCACCAATGAGATGCTGGTGAATACACGGGATCCGCTGCCTGATTTTACCGCAGCCTTCACGATTGACAGTGATTTTGGCATTGCGGGAGATGGCACGGCTTTTTATTCATTGACCAGCGGGGCGACACGCGTGTTTTATAAGCAAGCTGCCTCAGGGCGGCAGCGACTGGTTGGCGTTGGAGACGCGGTGCAAGGTTCCAAAGTACGGTCGTTCCTCGGTGGTCGGACTTATTCGCCGGCGACATGGTTTGACGAAGATGGCACGGCGATTGTCGGTGTGCTGTTGGAAGACGGGGCACAGTGGTATTTGATGTATGCGGCAGACGGGACGATGACACCGCTGCGATTGAATTCGCAGGTGGGGATTCTGTACCGGCACCCGGACCAGGGAACGTTGATCTATGCGAACCCTTACAACAATCAGGGAAACGGTGCCTGGTTGTGGAAGGGCGGCACGCTCAAATCAGTTTATATCTTCGGCAAGAAGCTGTTTGATCAGACCATTCAGGAGATAGAGTCCGGGACGATCGATAAGTCTGGTAACATCACGCTGTATCTGCGTGGCGATTCCAATGCGCTGTTGATGACGCGGATGGATGCTACACCTCACGTGTTGTTTGCGGATGGCGATACCGTCAACCTTCAACTTCCGGTCAACCTGTTTACGTTTATTGGCGGCGCCAGGACAGGCCAGCCGCACACCCAGGCGGGCGGCAATTCGGGCAGCATTTCGCGCTTCAATAATGGCGATTGGGAGACGACGCTGGGAATCGGAGAACGGCTGTTCGGGACCACGATGTGGTTCGGCGGATCGTATGGTACAACTTTCAATATGCGCAAGGCGCCAAACGGTGATTTGTATGTCATCAACGGTTCGGGCATTGCCCGGATCAAGCCTGACAGTGCGCCGGAGTTACTGGTTCCGTTTCCGATAAGAGTGGATTCCACTCTGACGATCAATTCGCCCGGCGCGCTGGATGTGAACAGCAATGGCGACATTCTATTCGTTTCGAGCACCAGCGTGGGTGACACGCGGTTTTGTATTTGGAGCGGCGGGCAAGTTACGCAGATTTTGACTTATTCCACAACGCTTGCAACTGCAACCACGATCGATGGCCGGATCGCTTCTGGTTATGATTCGATTGCACTGGACGATTCGGGGCGCGTGATTGCTCCTTTGCGATTCCGCAACGTCAGTTTCCCGGTAATCAGCGTGTGGGATGGGCAGAAGTGGACCTCGGCCGCTGTTCCGAATACGACCAAGGTGGGCAAGCATACAATCATCAACTCTCCCAATGTGGTTCGCGCTTCGGGCAAACATATCATGGCTGGGTTAACCGCCGAGACTGGCACTAACATATTGGCTGAATGGAATGGGTCAAGTTGGGATGTGCTGGTGGATGTCGACCAGATCATGCCCAACGGCCAAAATGCAAACAGCATTGGCGCAATAGAAGTGAACACTCTTGGCCAGGCATTGTTCCAGTTCAACAACGGTGCTCCGATTATGGTTGTGCGCAATGGCACGAAGTTGAATCAAGTGCAGAACCTGTTCAAGCCGACCGATGACGGGGACTGGCTGATTCGCATTAATGCGATGGACTTCCGCGATGACGGGACCGTTTACTTCCTTGCCGTAAATCAGGACGACGATGTCGTGCTGTATCAGGCCACTCCTGTTCAATGAGCGAGTTTCTGCTCGATGACGCTGGTTGCGGGGCGATTGGCGCTCATCTGGAAGCGCTTGGATGGTGTTCGGTCAGGCGCATCGGCGATGGCAATATGAACCGCACCGTGCGGGTGCGCGGACCGCACGGCAGTTATATCCTCAAACAGTCGCGTCCTTATTGCGTGAAGTATCCTCAGATACCTGCGCCTGTGGAGCGGGCGGCTGTGGAGGCGGCGTTTTATCGAATCGTAGCCGGTTATTCGGCTGTGGCTGGCGCGATGCCGCGGCTTTTGGAATTCGACGCGGAGTCGAACTTACTTTGCCTGGAAGATCTGGGCGATGTGGGCGACTTAATGGGATTATATCGCACCGGTGAACTTACTGCCGACACGTGCCGAGAGTTGGTGGCTTATCTGCGCGCACTTCATGCGATTCCGATCGCCGAACCAGGGCTTCTGGTTAATCGGGCGATGCGCAAGCTGAATTTCGATTACCAATACGATCTGCCGATGCGCTCCGAAGCTGCCCGCGGATTGCGGTCGAATGCGTTGTATGCGCAGCGCATTGTGGAGTTAGGTGAATTGTATCTAGCGGATGGCGCGCACTTACTCCATGGAGATTTCTTTCCGGGAAGCTGGTTGGTTTCGGCTGCCGGGGTGAAGGTGATTGATCCAGAGTTCTGCTTCCTTGGGCCGCGCGAATATGATCTGGGTATCTTTCTGGCGCACCTGGTGTTTATCCGTGGGGAACACCTGTGGGATCTGGTTTGGGCGGAGTATGGCGCGGACGTGGATTGGGAATTGGCTCGACGATTTGCCGGAGCAGAGCTGATGCGTAGGTTGATTGGCGTGGCGCAGTTGCCGCTGGCGGCGGATGATGACACGAAGGCGGTTTGGCTGCGTAAGTCAGAGGAGCTTGTGTGCGCGGATTAGTATTTGTGCTTTGCGCCTTGGTGGCAGCCGCCCAGCCTAAGGACGTGTGGATCGATACGGATCCTTCTGTTGCACGAGGTGAGCACGAGATTGACGATGGCATCGCGTTACTGCAAGCATTTGCCTCGCCGGAGTTGTTGATTCGCGGGGTGAGCATTGTTTACGGGAATGCGGAACTGCCGGTCGCCTTGCGGATCGGGCGAGAGATGGTTACGAAGTTCGGACCCAAGGGTTTGCGCGTCCACGAAGGCGCGGCGTCGGGCAAGGATTTAGGGCGTGAAACGGAGGCAAGCAAGGCGCTGGCCGCGGAGTTACGCCGCGGACGGCTCACGATCGTGGCGTTGGGTCCCGCGACCAATGTGGCAACGGTGGTGAAGAATCATCCGGAGTTAGTGAAGAACATAGAGCAGGTGATTGCCGTGGCGGGGCGGCGGCCGGGGCAGGAGTTTATTGCCGGGCCAAAGCAGAAGACTCCGTTTCGCGATTTCAATTTTGAGTTAGACGCGGAGGCGTTTCGCGTGTTGCTGGCTTCGCCGGTGAAGGTGACACTGGCGCCGTGGGAGATCTCCTCGAAAATCTGGCTAACGCGGACCGATGTTGCGGCGGCGGCAAAGACGAATCCGGGGATGGCGTGGTTGTTGCCTGCCGCGGAGGATTGGGTTGCGATGTGGGGTAGGGAATTCGGGGCACCGGGCTTCAATCCGTTCGATACGGTGGCAGTCGCCTATCTGACAAACCGCGGCGATATGGAGTGTGCCGAATTTTCGGCTTCGGTAGAGATGGACGGCGCGCGGCCCCTGTTGTTAGTGCGGCCAGGCACTGCCGGCAAGCGCATGGTGACTTACTGTTTCGCGCCTCTGCCGAAGTATAAGCAGAATTTATTGGAGCGGCTATCGCGTGCCCGGTAGTATTGCAGCGGCGGCGAGCGAGAGCATGCTTATCAGCCAGACATAGCAACCGGGCAGGATGCGAACGATGGTTGTTTTTGTAACGCCACCTTCATCGCCTGGAAGTTCCTTGCCGACGACACCGAAGGTCGTCAGCGCGATAGCCAGGGCGATCGCGCCAAGGACAGAAGTAATGGTTGGCTTGCGAATCAAGGCGAAGAAGAGGGCGAGCACCCAAAACGGATTGGCAAGCCAGCCGTAGACTCCGCTAAAGAGACCTGACCAACCTAGTAACAAGGCGCGGCCGCCAAACATAATGTCGTTCGGTTGACCGGCCTTCTGCCATTCCAGACAGGGAAGGCAGCAGGCGGCAATGAATAAGACTACGCTGGCGGTGGCCAATTTGTTCATCATCATGATTTGCGATAGGGGTAGAGCGCGTCTGATATTTGCATGCCGACTACTTCGATCTTACGAAGGTCGCGGGTTCCCACGCCCAACTCTTCAGCCAGGCGCATCATGTTATCGGCGTGCTCAAACGGGGCGGTGCCACGGTCGGCCATGGGGTCAAAGCCCATAACGGCAGCGCCTACGGCATCGGTGCAAACGGGGTTGAGTCCGGCGATCAAAACGCCGGGGCTGTTGCGGCGCGGGCCGCCGGGAACGTTGGTCACCCATGGGCCTTCCCCGCCAGCCATCGATTCTACGCCATCAATGATGGCTAAGTGGATGGGCCGCGCGGCGACTAAGTCGGCTACGACGCGCGGTACGCGATAACCGCCGTCGCGTTCGGACGACGGGTTGTTTTCCGTCGGAGCGATCTTCGCGGGTTGCTTGGCTCCGTTATGGAACACCGTTCCCCGTCCGCCGCGCGGAGCAATGGTAGGCTCATCCTTGCCGCCGGCGCCGTCACCGTAGATGGTGCAGGGCGTTATGCCGAAGCAGTTCTTCATGGACATGGTGACGCCCGTGGTGCCGTGCTCCTTCAGTTTGGCGATGGAGACGAAGACGTCACAGTCTTCATAGGAGTGGTTCAGATAGTAAGTTTTAAATAAGTGGCCGCCGTTGGGGACGTCGAAACGGGAATACTTCTTGGCATTACCGAGGAAGTTGGTGTTCTCGAATTCTACTTTGTTGCCGGCGCTCAGAATGTGCGACGGGTCCCAGTTGGCGGCGAGTATGTATTCCTCGATCGGCTCATCCGTGGACCAGGGGCTTTCCAGAATGCGGATGCGCTTGGCTCCTGCGTCAGAGAGCAACTTCACTGTGGTTCCGATGACGGAGGGGTTGGTCCAGTGAGCCAGGCCGTGAGGCTCATGCTTCAGGCGGATGCTGGGCGCACCGGTGAGGTTGACCTTGATGGCGACCGTCTTGCCGTTCACCAACTTGCCGAGTCCGCCGATGCCGTCGAACAGCCGTTGCATGGTCGGAGTAAGCCCGGCGCCGTAGGTTTTGCAGCGGGCGATGGCCACCGGCGATGTGGGTGCTGCGATGGCGGGCTGCGCGGCAAGAACACCGGCGGCGGTCATGATGAAGTGTCGGCGGTCGATGTTCATTTGGATAACTCCAGGGCCGCGTAAACTTCGAGCGGCGGTATTTGCAGTTCGATCCCAGGTCCGGCCAGCACGGGTTTCATCGGAGTGGACCCGCTGAAAGTGTGCATAGTGACAGTCGAGTATTTTTCGGACAGGCCAACGGTTACCTCGTGCGCGGCGCCGCGAAAGGCGTAGTTGATCAGGTGTACGACGGCTTTGGAGCCGTCAGCCGATTGCTTGTAAAAAGTGTTCAGCGAGCCGGGGTTCCACATGCGAATGACGTCGTGCTTGCGGCCGAGCATCAGGTGTGTGTCGACGGCCAACGAGTAGGGATCGCCCCACTGCTTCTTCGCGACAGCGACTTTTCCTTTTCCTGTGCTGTGAATGGTCCACCGCTCGTCGTCTTCGGTCGAGCCCTTGACGGAGGTGGCGAATGGGGCGAGTAACAGGCCACCGCCGGCGGCCCATTCGAGTAACTGCTTGGGAGCGGCTTCGCGGCTGACATAAAGTACGGCTTTGATGCCTTTTAAGTCGCCGATGCGGGAGCTGTGCTGCACCTGATAAGCCAGATGGCGGCGGGCGAGTAAGTTCAGCACTTCGCCGGATAGAAATTCATTGGGACCGGCGAAATCAGAGACGATAGCGAGCACGCCGGCGGGCTGATAAGAATCCCAGGCGCTATGCGCGTCAAAAAATGCCGCAGCCTTGGTGACCTGCGGCCACTCTGCTTTCGAGGCTGACGCGATCCAGCGACCGCCGAATGCGGCGGCGTCGGCCACGGCCGCTTCAAACGAAGCAGACCTTGCATTGGCAGGCGGCACAACGTCCACCCAGGCCGGTTTGGCGGGGTCGCGGGCGAGCATCATGCGTACCTGCCAGCCGTTCCAATCGACCCATGGAACACCCGTCGGGCCAGAACTCTGCGCCGTGGCGCGGATGCCCGGCCAGCGCGCGTTCTTGGTGAGCGAGGCGCGTTTGCGCGCCTCGTCCACGGACTTCACTTGGAAGTTAAACGGACTCCCTTCGAGTGGCGGGAGATCTTTTTGCCACCGAATGGGTGTGATAGACATATTAGCCTTCCATTCTCATTAATTGGAGCAGGGCCTGAATGTATCCAAAGCAGTAGGCGAAGGCCTGTTTGCCGCCCGTGTCGCCTTCGATCTTCGGGACGTGATCAGGCATCAACATACCGTCGTAACCTACCTCTTTGTAGGCACGGATACAGTTGATGAAGTTAACGTCTCCATTATCGGGGAATGTTTCACGGAAACTGAGGAACTTACCCTCAATGTTACGGAAGTGGACGTTGAAGATCTTGCCGCGGCTGCCGAAGTATTTGATCACGTCGACAATCTCTTTATTGGGGTCCTGCAACATCTCAGAGACCGTACCCTGGCAGAAGTTCAGGCCGTGATACTTGCTGGGCATGATGCTGAGGAACTTCTTGAGCCCTTCTACGCTGCCGAGCACTGTGTTTACGCCGCGCCAGCCTTTGTCGTAGGGCATGCCAGGATCGTGCGGGTGACAGGCGATTTTGGTTTTGAACTCTTCGGCAACAGGCACAACGCGCTTCAGAAAGTAAGTGATGCGGTCCCAGTAGATCTCTTCCGTAACGCGGCCGGCTTCGGTAAGTGCGGGCTCTTGCTTGCCTTCGGCATAGCGGAAGGTGGAGTAAGTCGCGCCACCACGACCTTTGGTGGATTCGGTGCGGACGACGCCCAGGATGCTCATGTTATATTTGACCGCTGGAATTCCGGCCTTGTTGGCGCTGCGAATGATTTCGCACACTGTATCGATTTCGTGATCACGTTCGGGCGACTTGCCAAGCATGATGTTAGGCAGCTCGGCTCTAGTGATATAGGCAGAGCTCAGAGGCAGTGGAATCATGTCGAGCTTGATGCCGTAGCTCTCCACCTTTTCGCGCATCTTGATGAGGCTTTCGGTGCTCCAGTTGTTGTCGATCTTATTCGACGGGAGTCCGCTGCAGATGTTGTTGACGCCAAATGCGGCGCAACTGCGCAGCAGTTCGTCATTATGGCCGTTCTGCGTGCCGATTTTCATCAATACTTTTTTACCGGTGGGCTTCTGGGCTGGCGCCGCCTGTGCCAGGGAGCTTGCCGCAGCTGCGGCGCTCATTTTGAAAATGTCTCTGCGGTGCATTCGCATTTACAATATCACGATTGGCGAAGCGACGGGGAACTCACTTCGGAGGTTGAAACAAAGGGTTGAGCAGCACGTTGATTGGCGATACAGAGGCGGGCTTGGCCTCCACCACCATGATGAATTTCTGTCCGTTGGCTGCCACTGCAAACTTGATTGTAGAGGGCCAGCCGAATCCGTCCGGTTTCCCTTTTGCCGGGAAGAGCTTCACCGGCTTTGCCGCGTGGACGATTGAGCCCGCCTCTATTCCCAGTGCCATCATTGCTCCATCCGGCCCAAGATAGAACAGCTCCTTGCCGTCCTGCCTCCACCTAGGCTCGCTGCCACCATCGAGAGAAATCTTGGTGCGATGGTCGGCCAGTTTTTCGGGCGGCAGGAACTCCCGTGTGTAGACTTCAACCTTCCCTGATTCATCTAAGGTGTAGGCGATCCACTTTCCATCTGGTGAAAACTGTCCCTGTGACTTGTTCAGCGGACCTTGGATGAGCGGGTACTCGCGGCTGGTAGAGGTGTCGAATACCCACAGGTCCTCATTGTTCGTATTCAAGATTGCATAGAGGATAAACCTGCCATCGCTTGACCAGTCGTAGGGGTTGCGCTGAATGTCGATGCCTGGCGAATCCAGCAGCTGTTGTTCCGGGCCTGCGCCGTCCACTGCCTTAATATATGCGTTGCTTGCTGGTGGCAGGCGGGGAGCAACCGGAAGAGGAGATTGTGGTCCCGCCGGTAATTGCCAGTAAACTGAGCATGACGTTTGGTCGAGCAAGAGGTCTGGTGGAACAGTCTTATCGGGACATCGGCGTGAAAGTGGTGTGGCGGTCTCTGCGGGCGGGGAGTAAAACTGCGAGGAGAGGCAGGGGTGGCGCAAGGTCGTGTTCCAGTTCCGTGGCGGCTACGTGAAAGGGCACAGCGCCGATGCGATGGCCTTCGCTTTTCCCTACGCGGAAGATGGGCCTTGCGTGACTGTTCTAATAGACCGGTTGAAACAGGAAGTAGCGCGGAATCCCGACACCACGGGGATCCTGTTGGGGCATGTTCTGGCACACGAGATCGGCCATGTGCTGCAGCGCATTGACCGCCATTCGGATAGTGGGTTGATGAAAGCGCGTTGGTCGGTGGGTGATATTGTCGAAATGAAGCAGGCACGGCTTCGTTTCACGCTTTATGACGCGCAGTCGATTCTCGGTGCGTTGGGTTTACTGCACCGGGAATAGGGCTGTTGAGGGTCTGGATTACGGCTAGCTGCCCTGAGACGCGGACCTGGACATAGAACTGGCCACCTTGGAATAGATGGTGCTGATGTTGGTGCTGACGCCAGGCATAATCGAGGCAGCGGCGACGGCTACAAATCCGGCCATCAGAGCGTACTCGATCAGGTCCTGGCCAGACGTGTTCTTAACTAAATTCCGCAAGATTGTGAACACAATTGGGAAGCCTTTGGGTGAAAGTGAATAAGACGATTTTCGTCGATCCGAGGCATACCAGTAAATAGTTCGTTCGTACTATTTTGCGTTAACTTCATTATTGCCGCGGCTGAGATTTCCAGGAAACCAGCAAGCATTGCGCATTCGATCAGGTCCTGACAGGTTGTGTCCTTCAATAGCTTCAAGAGCGCAATTTTCATAGATATCTCCTGAAGCTATATTGTGTGATTGGCTGGGATAAGCGAATGGGGAAATGGTGCCGAAAAAGTAATGGAGCGCAGATGTGCTTAATGTACTGTGCGCGTCTTGCGGCTCATATAGTCCATCAAGAGATACTCACCTACGTTATATGGCGTAGTGAAGTAGGCTTTGCCACGGCAGATTTCGGTGACCTTTTGGACGAACTGAATCAGGCCGTAGTCGCTGGCTAGCATGAAGGTGTTGATGAGGATGCCCTGGCGCTTGCAACGGCTCACCTCTTCCAGCGTGCGGCTGATTACCAGCGGATCGAGGCCAAACGGATTCTTGTAGACGCGGCCGTCTTCCAGGGTGAGTGCGGAGGGCTTGCCGTCCGTGATCATGATGATCTGCTTCATGTCCTTCTTTTCGTTGGCCAAAAGGCGCTGGGCGAGGATCAAGCCGTCGCGGGTATTGGTGTGATAGGGGCCGACCTGAACGCGCGCCAGATCGGAGATGCGGACTTCTTCGGCAGTGTCGTGGAAGAGCACGCAGCGCAGGCTGTCGCCCGGGTATTGCGTGCGGATCAGGTGGGCGAGGGCGAGAGCTACCTTCTTAGCCGGGGTGAAGCGGTCCTCGCCGTAAAGGATCATGCTGTGGCTGCAATCGAGCATGAGAACGGTGGCGCAGGAGCTTTGATATTCGGCCTGGTGGACGTGCAGGTCCTGGTATTCGAGGTTGAGCGGGAGGCCAACGCCTTCGCGGCGGAAGGCGCTGAAGAGCGTCTCGGAGATGTCGAGGTTGAGCGTGTCGCCGAATTCGTATTGCTTGCTGGCACCACTGGATTCGACGCCGGTGGCCAGGTCGCGCGTGTCGTGCGCGCCGAAGCTGGCGTGGCCGAGAGAGCCGAGCAAGTCTTTCAGGGTCTTGAAGCCGAGAAAGTCGTTGGATTTGTCGGTTGTATCGATGCGGATTTCCTGCGTGCGCGGGTCTCCGGAAGCGGTGACGTAGCCTTCATCCATCAACTTTTGGGCAAGCTGATCAATGAGGCGCTGCATCTCTTCGGGTGGCAGTTCGCGGGGGAGCATGTTTTCCTGCTCCAGGGCTCGAAGAATGGCGTCCTTCAGGTCGTCCATGGTCATTTCATGGAGGGCCCGTTCGTAGCCGCTTTGGAGGAAGAAATCGGAGAGGGCGCGCATGAGGTCTTCGGCGGAAATGCCGAAGTCGTCACCGGTGAATTTGCCGTATTTGACCCATTTCATGGTTGAATTCCTCTCTATCGGGGACGGACCGCTCTGTCCACGCGCTTCGCTTGGGACAGAGTAGTCCGTCCCCGGCCGCGATGTTAGTTGTATTGCTTGCGCGGGTTGCGACGCTCTTCGCGCGGCGGTTCCGGGCGGCGCTCTTCGACGATGAAGCCCAGTTCTTCGTTGCGGCTGATGCGGCGGTGGGCGTACAGGCCTTCGAGAATGAATTCGCCGGCCGAGGCGCGCATGGCATCTGACTCGCTGGCCCCTAGACCTAATTTGCGCGTCTTTTCCATCAGGCCCTGGATGCCATTCAGTTGGTTTGCCACGTTGGCCGCCGGCGTGGATTCATCCAGCTTCAAGCTTCCACCCAACTCAAACCAATTTATGATATTTGAAACGTTTTCCCCTTCAAATGATTGGGAATAGACGCGCGCAACAGCGGAGCGGATCAGCTCGCGGGCGACCGTTTCGCCGCCTTTCAGTTCGCCCTCGTACTCCAGTTCCAGTTTGCCGGTGATGGAGGGCAGGGCAGCGTAGATGTCGAGCACACGCGGCACTACTTCCGTGTCGCCTGCGCGCAGGGCGCGGCGTTCGGCGTTGGAGACCACGTTTTCCAGCACCGTGATCGGCATGCGTTGAGAGACTCCGCTGCGGCGGTCGATATGCTTGTCCTCTCGGGCGAGGAAGGCGATGGACTCGACGGTCTCGCGAATGAACTGCGGAACTTCGATTTCCAGCGAAGACGGACGGCGCGTCCAGGATTCCGTTTTCGTGATGGCGATGCCGTGCTCAATCGTGAGCGGATAGTGCGTACGGATTTCGCTGCCGATGCGGTCTTTCAGTGGAGTGATAATCTTGCCGCGGGCGGTGTAGTCTTCCGGGTTGGCGGTGAACACCAGCAGCAGGTCGAGCGGCAGGCGCACCGGGTATCCTTTGATCTGAATATCGCCTTCCTGCATGATGTTGAACAGGCCGACCTGGATCTTGCCGGCGAGGTCGGGCAGTTCATTGATTGCGAACAGGCCGCGATTGGCACGCGGCAGGAGGCCGTAATGGATGGTTAATTCGTCAGCGATGTTGTGGCCTTTGCGGGCGGCCTTGATGGGGTCGATGTCGCCGATCATGTCGGCAATGGTGACGTCGGGCGTGGCCAGTTTTTCGACGTAGCGTTCGTCGGCTGAGAGCCAGTCGATGGGCGTATCGTCACCCTTTTCGGCGATGAGGTCGCGGGCAAAGCGGGAGACAGGATGATACGGGTTATCGCGGATTTCGGAACCGGCGACGAACGGAGTCCACGGGTCAAGCAAGGTGACCAGCATGCGGATCAGCTTCGTCTTGGCCTGGCCGCGCAGGCCGAGCAGGATGAAGTTGTGCTTGGAAAGGATGGCGTTAACGATTTGCGGGGCGACCGTTTCTTCGTAGCCTACAATGCCAGGGAAGAGCTGTTCGCCTGATTTCAGGCGGGAGATCAGGTTTTCGCGCAACTCGTCTTTCACGCTGCGGCGTCCGATTCGCTCCTCTGAAAACTCGCTCTTGCGTAACTCACCAAGTGTCGAGGGCAAATCAGTCGGCATGAGGCGATTGTAGCAGACCTGATCTGGGAGTATAGTTTTCATATGGCAATAAATCAGATGTTGAAGGGCATCACGCGCCGCAATTTAATGCTTGGCGCGGGGGCGGCGATGACGGCGTTGGACCTGGCGCTTTCCGCGCAGACCGTTTCCAATTTTCCGGCGAGCAAGCTGGGGCTGCCCGGATTGTACAAGGGCCGCGTCGTTGGCGTGGAACATTCCGGCTCCATCATCGATGGCAAATATCAGCGCGAAGCTGTGGAAGCGATGATGACTCGCGGGATGAAAGAACTGACAGGTGTGGACTGGACCGAGTCGTGGCGGCAGTTTGTGTCGAAGGACGATGTGGTGGGGATCAAAGTGAACCCGGTTGGGCAGCCACATGTGATTTCAGCGCCTGAAGTCTTGCAAACCATCATCGGCGGGTTGCGGGCGGCGGGTGTGCCGGCGAAAAATATCGTGGTGTATGACCGGTATCGCGACCAGTTCACGAGTGCGGGCTTCGACAAGTGGCTGCCTGAGGGCGTGCGCTGGTCGGCGGCCGTGAAGGATTACGACAACATTCAGATCGACACCGAAGGCTACGATTTGAACCACTATATGGACATGGCGCTGACGCATCCGGGCTACGATGTTTCGAACGAACGTGCGCGGCGCAGCTATGCGTCGAAGTTCATCACCACCGAAGTTTCGAAGCTGATCAATCTTTGCGTGTTGAAGGACCATCAGTCGGCGGGTGTGACGCTGGCGTTGAAAAACTTGTCGCATGGCTTTGTGAACAACGTGAGCCGCAGTCACTTTACGACAACCGCGAATTCGTGTGGCGCGTTTATTCCGGCAGTGGTATCGATGCCGGTGATCCGCAACAAGGCGGTGCTGAATATTCTGGACGGCGTGAAGGGGCTGTATCACGGTGGTCCGGGGGCGAAGCCGCAGTTTGTGTGGGAGCACAAGACGATGTATTTTGCGACCGACCCGGTGGCGCTGGACCATGTCGGGTTCCGCGCGATCGACGCCAAACGCATGGAAGTGGGGAAGGATTCAGCGGCCACGGATCGTCCCGACAAGTTCTCAACGTTCCGCAGTCGTCAGGTGGATCACGTGGAGATTGCCGGGGCGTTGGGGCTGGGCGTTTGGGATTGGGACAAGATTGACCGGCGGATGGTGAAATTGGCCTGATCTGAATTTGGGTTTCCGGCTCTGAGATGGTAGACTAGGAGAGTTGTCCCCTCCTGGTGTGAGTCGGTAGCTCAGTTGGTAGAGCATCGCACTTTTAATGCGGTGGTCGCGGGTTCGAGCCCCGCCCGACTCACCATTTCTCTGAATGAAACGATTGCAGCCATTTCCTGCTTGAGGTGCTGCTCCTCTACAAGCGCCTCGCCCGTTGTATGAGATTCCCGCTAGATCTTCGGAATTCCATTCGAACGGATGGCATGCCATAATCGTGAGTTGCCGTCGCCAAACGGCTGACGATGCGCGACAATGATTAGAGGAAGCGAATGTCGAGCCTTACTGATTTCCAGAACATGTTGCCGGCGTTCTCGCGTGGCGAGAAGACGCAGATTCTGAAGTGGGTAGTCCGCGAACTCGACGACGATTTTCCGGGAGTGGATTCTCGTCCGGGAGTCTGCGGTGGCGATCCCTGCGTTGTCAGGACCCGAATTCCAATCTGGCTGCTGGAGAATGCGCGACGGCGTGGAACAAGCGAGCAAGAATTGTTAACAGCCTATCCGCAACTGCGTGCCGAAGATCTGGTAAATGCCTGGGCCTATGCGCGCTCGCACGCGGCTGAAATTGCTGCTCAGATTCGAGAGAACGAGGAAGCCTGAGGCGTGGCGCGGTTCTACACAAACGAGAATTTCGCGTTACAGGTGGTCGTTGGGCTAAGGAGGTTGGGCCATGATGTGGTCACCTCACTGGAGGCCGGAAACGCCAACACTGGGGTGCCGTATTACGAAGTTCTGCAATTTGCAGCGAGTCACAACCGCATCTTGCTGACATACAATCGCCGCGACTTTTTGCGCCGCCATCATCGCTGCACCGTTGAACATGCAGGCATGCTGATTTGCTCATTCGATCCGGATTTTGACAGGCAGGCTAAACGAATCCACGACGCGATTCAAGCCAAGCCTGATCTTGCAGGCATGCTGATACGGATAAACCTGCCTGGCTAAAACAGACCGCCCGCCCAGCCAATACGGCAAAGGCACTACTGCTTCACTGGAATCGTGGCGAAGATGCGGCTACCTGATTTGATTTGTTTGTTCGAACCCGCCCGACTCACCCTTTAAAACCCAAACGAAGAACTGTCTTTGATGCCACAAGACAACTCTGCCCTTTGTGAGTCATACTGATTAAAGAATGCCCCTCGCCCACATCGAAATTCCTGAGGCAAAGCTAGCCGAGGTGTGCCAGCGCATTGGTATCCGAAAACTCGCGTTATTCGGCTCCGTACTTACTGACCGCTTTTCCGATTCCAGCGACATTGATGTGCTAGTTGAGTTTCTGCCGGATCAACGCGTGGGATTTTTTCGTCTTGCCGATGTGGAAAGTGAATTGAGCGAATTGCTGGGCGGCAGGAAGGTCGACTTACGAACACCCATGGATCTGAGCCGCTACTTTCGAGAAGAAGTAGTTCGGGATGCTCTCGTCGTTTATGAAAACTCCTGATGCAATCAGGCTGAAGCATATGCATGAGGCGTTGACTTTGGCGTTGCAAATGTCAAATGCAAGAACCCGCGAGGACTTATCGAACGATCCCATGTTGTCCATGGCTCTGATTCGTTGTCTGGAGATCCTCGGCGAAGCGGCCTCGAAGATAAGCCCTCAAATACGCATCGAATTTCCAGCACTACCTTTCGGGAAAATGATCTCGATGCGAAACCGCCTGATCCATGCCTATTTCGACGTGGATCTCGATATTGTTTGGGAAACAGTTTCCGAAGATTTGCCCGGTCTATTGCCCCATATTGTGCAGGCATTGGCCCAAATCGAGCGTTGAGATTTCTGAAACGAAGTCCAGGTTCAACGATTTGGGGTCCTTTGTATATGATTCGCTGACCCAGGAAAATGGTGGTGTTTTTGGTGGTCCGATTGGCAGGTTGAGCGGTTTAATCGACTTCATTGATTTGAGGTTTCAATAACTTGTCTGTTTTCAAAATGGTGTTGAGGTTCGAGTCCCGCCCGACTCACCATTTCTTTCATTTCTAATTTCCAATGCGCGGCAGCCACACCGGCCCCGAACACGAAAACAGTATTCCACAGATTGCCATTCGCTGTTCAACTCGGTGCCAACAAAAACCGATGCCGTCCCATGTAATTTGCGCACTGAGGCGTGTATTTCAGCTCGAATGATGTCATATTGGACATAGGAAAAGCAGCATGGGTCGAAATGACAAGCCGCTCGTTTGGCTGAAGGGACAAGTAAAGACCCCTCCATTCAGCCAACATGCACGCTTGGAGGCTGGGTTCCTCTTGCGGCTACTGCAGCATGGCCATATGCTTAGCCTGCCGCAATCCCGGCCGATGCCGACGATTGGCCCACACTGCCATGAGTTGCGTATAGTTGATCGCAAACAGAGTTGAAGGATTGTCTACTACGCAGCGAAGGATGCAATTGTGATTCTTGAGTTGTTCAGCAAGAAGGGTGCTTCGACACCTGTGCAAATACTTGAGACTTGCCGAAAGCGGTTGGCGGCCTATCGACGGGAGATTGAAAATGAGGAGTAATTTATGAATGAGGCTAAAAAAGGACGCTTGGAGCGTGCAGGCTGGATCGTATCCAATGCGGCAGAATTTCTCAAATTGAGCGAGCAGGAATCTAAATTTCTCGAGCTTAAACTCGCTCTCGCGTCTGGCGTCCGCGTATTCCGGGTACGAAGTGGCCTGACGCAGGCAGCGCTGGCGGAGAGGTTGGGGTCCAGTCAGTCGCGGGTCGCAAAGATGGAGGCAGGTGACCGCTCCGTTTCACTAGATCTAATGCTTCGGTCGCTGCTGGCCATCGGTGCAATCCCGTCCGAAATCGCCCGCCTGATCAAGCGCGCGGAGCCGCGAAAGGCCGCGTAGAGCATTATCGCATCACAGCTTTTGGAGCTTCCCTTGAAGGCAGCCTCCCCGAGTGGCAGAGCTCGAACCCGGCCCACACCCTCGAATTGCTGGCCGCGCAAGGGCCCACCGCCCGGCGTGCACATCGTCGCTTGGGTCCAGTGCCCGCGCACATGCAACGTGACGTCCTCCACCGGGTAGTCGGTGTAATTCGCAAGTAACACAATCACGCGGCCACCGGCCAGCAGATGACTTGCGAAATCCGCGTCGAGCGAGATGCTCCACTGCGCGCCGGCAAGTGCCGCGTCGGCGACGGCATGCTGGTAGCGCTTCCCGGAAAGTGCTTTGCCTGCGGGCAGCGCGTTGACCAGCCAGATCGGCTCTGCCACCTGGCTGCGCAGATAACGCAGGTCGCCAAGATTCAGAACTCCTGACCTGGGGGAAATCAAATTGAGCCGAGTTTGTAGATCAAAGTTAGTTTTGTCCCCGGAAAAACGGTCTTCGTCTCATTCAGCTCTGCGAGCAGAAGTTCGATGGCGCGATTGTG
>CAIRSA010000206.1 GCA_903881085.1 uncultured Acidobacteriia bacterium | reverse complement strand
CAATGCGAGTCACCCAGCAGGTGACGAGCACGTTGTATGCAACCGATGCTAAATGTTGAAGATAGCTTTTCCAGATGCGTTCAACTGCTCCTTCTCGGTTCAGTGGTTATTCACCCGCAATCCGGCTTCATTCTTTCTCGAAAACCGCGGTGATTGATTCAGCGGCAACCAAGCGCAGGCACCAGCGATCGAGTTGAGCAAAGGTTGCCGCATTCATCCGGACTTCCGCCCAATCCGGAATGCTTTGAAATTTGGCCTCAAGCATGCCGCGGAGGATGTTATAGGCAGTCTCATGCGCGCTTTCGGCCATGACTTCCTCCCAAACGTCGCGGAGGATTTCGTTTTCGCGAAAATCGATTTGTAAGGATCCCATAGACTTCATCTCCATTCTCAACTTTCCTGAGATCTTGCGCAAGCCCGAAAGTAATATGAGTTGCGTCAGAACGCGAACGCGCGCTTTGCCGCTCAGTTGTGCTGCGCGGCGCGCGATTTCGCCAAGTTGCTCCGTTCCGCCCTTCGCCAGCATGGCAAGCGCCAGATCTCCAGGCGAGTTGCTTTTCATGAGTGTGGCGGAATCGATCTCACGGATATCGAGCAACCGGAACCAGACTGTGATGCCGCCGCCAGTATCCAGATGTGAAGGCATTTGCATTGGTGCGATACCCACATAAAGCACGGTTTGAAATACAGGCTTGCGGTGCTTGTGTGAAATCATCAAACCATATATGCCGGCACGATAGGCCATGTCGTCAACATTCTGGCCTTGAAATTCGAAGTGAAAGATGGTGTCGTCGTCGAGCAGTGCCACCAGATCGGCGCGCCTCTCCATAACCTGCTGAAATTCGACGTTGAGGAATTCGCGGACGCGGACACCGCCGGTCAGAGTTTCGAGCAGCGTCGGATGATCGGTCTGAAAGAGATCCTTCAAGACCCGGTCATACGCGAAATGCTCTTTCAATCTACTCTCCGCCGCGCGCTACTTCGAAATGGCTCAACGTCCCGATGTAGTTTTCGATGCCTTTTAACAGGGCTTCAGCGATCTTCTGGCGATGCGCGGGCGTCTTCAACAGCGCCTCTTCCCTGGGGTTGCTGACGAAGCCGATTTCAGCCAACACGGACGGCATCTGCGCACCAATCAATACAATGAAGGGCGCCTTTTTAATCCCGCGATTCTTCGCGCCAGGAGCGCCTGGGGCGGCCTTGGCGGCAAGGGCAGACATGGATGACTGCACCTTCGTGGCGAAATCGCGCGACTCATCCACTTTGTCCTTGAGTGCGATCTTCTGGAGCAGGTCCTTCAATTCGAAAATGCTACGTTCGGATGCGGCGTTTTCGCGAGTGGCGGTTTCCATCGCCGTTTTCGAAGTGGTGAAGCTGAGGTAGTAGGTCTCCACTCCACCCGCCACTTTCAGGGATGAGGAATTGGCGTGAACGGAAAGAAATAGGTCGGCGTGATGTTCGTTGGCGATCTGGGTGCGGCGCTCAAGGCCGATGAAGCGGTCGTCCTCGCGGGTGAGGATCACTTCCGCCCCTGTGGCTTCGGTAACCAGCCCACCAAGGCGGCGTGAGACGTCAAGCACCAGTTCCTTTTCTTTCAGGCCTGTTGGGCCGGCGGTGCCTTCGTCTTTGCCCCCATGGCCTGCGTCGATAACCACGCGGCGGATTTTGAGACCGAGGGCGCGGGTCATTGAATTGCCGGCGTCCTTGTTCTTTGCAGGTGCGGCAAATGGACGTTCGGCTATCGCCACGGGTGCGGTGGAAACCGGCGCCGTAGCTGGCCTCGGCGGATATTTGGCGCGCACCAGTTTAACCGGCTCTTCGGGCACGGAGCCCTTGCGCGCGGAGATGTTTGGCGCCGGCGCGTTCATAGATACCCAGTATGGACTGTTGTAGATTGGCCTGGTGGTGACTGGCTCACGCACCACTACCGGGGTTTCGACGACTGCGGCAGCAACCGGGGCCGGGGCGGAAGAGCCCTGAGCCGTAATGGCCGGCATAACTGCGGCACCCTTGCGGCGGAGTTCGATGATCAGGCGATCGGGCGCGGAGAGTTGCGAAGCGATTGCCTCAATGTCCTGCGCGGCGAGGTCGAGCACGATACGCGTGTTGGCTTTACCATTGGCACCGATACGGATCTGCTTAACCAGCCCATCGTTGACCTTGATGGCATTCAAGGGCTTGTTCGATAACTGCGGCTTTGCGCCTTTGAGATCGAAAAAGAGCCGTTCAGGGTTTGACAGGCGGTCTTTGGAGTAATGGAAGTCACCGCTTACCTGAACGGCAATTCGAGTGACATCGCCAAGGGACCAGAAACGGACATCGGTCACGGCGAGCGATTCCGCGTGCACAGGCGCAAGGAGCGCTGCCGCGGCCAGCAATCCTTGAATCCATTGTTTCATGGAACAACTCCTGCTACAACTACTATTTGGTGCGCAAGTGGACACGGCCCTCGGCATCGACAAACTGTTCGATGGGGGCGTATTCCGGACCTGTTTCAACTGGCGCAACCTGTTTAGTCTCCCTGGAACCAGGCTCGGGCTGCTTTTCAGCCTTGGCCAATGCGGCCGCCGTTGCCCTTCTTGCCTGGCCATACAGTTTGGCGACCTGATACACGTAATTCTGCGTTTCCGGATAAGGAGGGATCCAGTTGTATTTGGAAACCGCGCCCTCTCCGGCGTTATAAGCGGCCAGCGTGAGCCGCAGATCGTTATTGAAGAGCTGGCTCAAATGTTTCAAGTAACGGACTCCGCCGCGGATGTTTTCCTCCGCGTTGAAGGAGTTACGCACACCGAAGCGGCGCGCGGTGGAGGGGATCAGTTGCATCAACCCTTCGGCACCCTTGGGTGATACCGCATTGACGTTGAAAGCGCTTTCCACCTGGATTACGGCGTGGACCAGCAGCGGATCAAGGTCATATTCGCGGGCCGTTTTTTCAATGATCTCGCCCACCGTAGCCACAGGCTTCGACGCCTGGGCAGCGGGCACTTCAGCAGCCTTCGGCAGACCCGCGGAAACCGGCAGGGCCTTCACCACAACCGTGGTGCGCACCAACTTGCCCGTTCTCGGGTCAGCCTTGACGACTGTCGCCAGGCTCATACCTGAGCTTGCCGCTTCCGCTGCGGAAACGGGCTGTACCGTGCCGGCAAACATCGCCAGCCATATGAGTCCAAAACAAAACTTCATCTTATTGTTCCAAACAAAACCGGTACGAAATGATTATACACGGTTTTCCACATAAAAAAACTAGGCAAAAAGCCTGAAGGCTCAACACTGACCAATGTTATTATTCTCTCATGAGCAGGGCTGGATATGTGCTGGCAGGTGGAGCCAGCTCGCGCATGGGGCAAGATAAGGCGCTGCTTGAGCTTTCCGGGCAGACTCTGCTGGAGCGTGTGGCGCGGGAAGTGCGAGCGGCGGCGTGCAGCGTGACAGTGATTGCACCGCTTGAACGATACAGCGGACTGGGGCTTACAGTCGTGCCTGATTTGCAGCCAGGCGAAGGACCGCTGGGTGGCATTTTGACGGCGCTGAGCGTGACCCAGTCGGAGTGGAACCTGATTGTTGCCTGCGACATGCCCGACATCAACCGTGCTGTGTTGTCGGAACTGCTGGAGCAGGCCGAACTGCGCGATGCGGATTGCCTGCTGGGATTGAGCTCGACCGGACGCCGCCAGCCGCTGTGCGCGGTATACCACCGGCGCTGCCTGCCGGTCGTCCAGGCAGCCATGGAAGCAGGCGTGCGCAAAGTAACCGCCGCCCTGGACGGGCTGCAGGTTATGGAATGGCTGCCGCAAGACGCTGATTTGTTTACGAATTTGAATACTCCACAAGAGTGGTCCGACCATAATGCCTGAAATTCACCAACACTACATCGAGTTCCGCAATGTTTATAAGACGTTCGACTACCCGGTTTTAGCCGATTCCAATTTCTATGTAAATGCCGGTGAGACGGTGGCGGTGATCGGCCGCAGCGGCGTGGGCAAAAGCGTTTCGCTAGGCCATATCATGGGATTCCTTAAGCCGGACAAAGGGCGGGTGATTGTTGCGCATGAGGATATCACCGATTATGACGAAAAAGAACTGCGACGCATACGTAAAAAGGTGACCATGGTGTTCCAGTCCGGCGCGCTGTTCGATTCGTTGACGGTAGCAGAGAACATTTTGTTTTCGTTGGAGCTGCGCGAGGATTATGACGCGCAAAACAAGGAAGACGTGGTGCAGGGACTGCTGGAGATGGTGGACCTGGCCCAGTATGCCGAGTCCTACCCGACGGATCTTTCCACCGGCTACAAGCGGGCCGTAGCGATAGCACGGGCTTTGGCTGCGCAACCAGACTGCATTTTATACGATGAGCCGACGACGATGGTGGACCCCATCATGTCGGATCATCTGGGTTCGCTCATGATGCGATTGAAAGACCAGTTGAAGCTGACTTCCGTTGTTGTGACGCACGATCTGGACCTGATGCGGAGGGTGGCGGATAAGGTTGTGTTTCTGTTCGAGGGGAAAGTGATTTACTTTGGGGCGGTGAGCGAGTTGGGGAAATCGGAGCACCCGCACATCATTGAATTCCTAGCCATGGACCGCGTAGACATGGGCGAATAGTACGAACAGAAAGGGTGGGGCGGGCGATTCGCCTGCCCTGACTAACTTATGCCGGAATTCACCAGGCGCCTACCCCATTACCAACCAGAAGGAGCATACGTGTTCCTAACCTGGCGGCTATTTGGTTCGTTGCCAACCACCTACGCAGCCGACGACGAGGACTACCCAACCCGAGGCCATGCCTTTGTAGCCTTCGACCGCCTACTGGACCATCCGTCCACAGGCCCACTATGGCTAAAAGACCCCGCCATTGCAGATCTAGTTGCGAAGGCCATTCTGGCAGGGGCAGCAGAAAAGCAGTTGTATGAATTGGTGGCCTGGGTCGTAATGGCAAATCACGTGCACCGCCTAATCCTCCCGTTAGTACCGGTCTCTAAGATCATGTGGTGGCTGAAAGGGTCCACAGCTCGACACGCAAATCTAGCGCTCGGCCGCACGGGGCAACCGTTCTGGCAGGATGAATCCTACGACCATTACATCAGGCATTCACGCACGGATCCGCGGACAGGTTTGAATTCACTTGAGCGGATTACTGGGTACATAGAAAACAACCCCGTCAAGGCGGGGTTGGTCGAATCGCCTAACCAATGGCGCTGGTCAAGCGCGGTTTAGTCAGGGCAGGCGAATCGCCCGCCCCACCCTTACTGGTCGAACAAATCGCTGCGATCCACCCGTTCGCCCTTAAACATCACCAACGAAATACTACGCTCCGTGGCAAAAATATCCTCCAGCGGATTCCCATTCAACAAAATCAAATTCGCATCCAGCCCCTTGCGGATGAAGCCGGCATGATCGGCAATCTTCAACAACAGCGCCGCGTTGCCGGTCGCCGCCTGCAGCGCCGCAACCGGCGAAATGCCGGCACCAACATACAACTGCAGTTCGCGGTGAATGGCCGGACCATGAATCAGCAGCACGTTGCCTGAATCAGAACCCGTCACCAACTTCACCTTGGCAGCATAAGCGCGCTTCAGATTATCGATCAATCCATCCAGCGGGTTCTTCGAAAGCGGCTTGGGCGGATGCTCGGCGAAGTATTTCCTCGTGTTTTCGATCAGCGACGCCGGACCCACCTGCTGCACCAACGAGCGGCCCAGCATGTCAAGCTTGCCCTGATTGCCCAGCCACGCCGCTTCGTATACAGCCAACGTGGAATCCAGCGCAATGCCCTTCTCTGCCATCAGCCGCAGATTCCCTTCGCTGATCGGCCCGCGCGTGGCGCCGTGCTCAATGGAATTGGCGCCCATGGCGATGGCATCGGCGACGTCCTGATCGTCACCCGTGTGGACCGAGACGGGCATGCCCAAGGCATGCGCCTGCTCAGCGGCAGCGCTGGCGATCTTCGTATCCATGCGCTGAAACAGATTGCCGGCAACGCCCGCTTCGAGCACGATCTTGATGCAGTCCACGCCCTTCTGCTTCAGTTCAATCACCTGCTTGCGCGCCTCTTCGGCGGTCTTCGGCTGGCGCGTCATCTGCGCTTCCAGCGGAGCACGCATCTGTTCGGGCAGGTTCTTGGTGTACTCAGTGCCGTGTCCGCCGGCAGTGGTAAACAGTGGGCCAGCCATCAACAGTTCCGAACCCAGGTAGGCACCAGTGGAAGTTTCGCCGCGAACCTTGAGCAGCGTATCCGTCGCATCGCCCAAACTACGCACGGAGGTGACGCCGCTATAGAGATACGCAGCCAGTTCGCGCTTGATAGCCGTTTCCGCCACGTAGCCTTTGGTGTAGTCGGGAATGCCGCCGGGTGCGCCAAGATGGACGTGCACATCAATCAGACCAGGGATGATGGTCTTGCCCGCCGCTTCCACCGGATCGGCCTTCAACGTCTTGGCGTCAGGAATATTCCCGCTATAGATTTCGGCGATCTTGCCGCCTTTTACCAGCACTCCGCCATTTTCGATCACCGTGCCATCGCCAACAATAATGCGTGCGCCGCGAAACAGGAACGTGCGGCTGCGCGACATTTCGCGCATGAGAATCTTCGATTTTCCAATGTTGTCGCGAGTGTACGCTTCCCTCGCACCCATAACGAGAAAGGGCAGAAGCACGGCCAGTAGCCACAGCTTGCCCGAAGTTCCTATTTTCTGTTCCTTTTCCCACCGGAATAGCTTCACGCCGATAAGGGTTGAAACAAGAGTGCTAAGCACAAGGGCCCCAAGCGCGGTGCTGTTCTGAAACAGACTTTGCTTTTGCACCAGAATGGACTGCATGCCGGTGTAAAGGTGCGAGGCAGGCAGAAACTGCGCGATAATCTGCAGCCACACCGGCATGATCGAGGTAGGGAACGTAATGCCACTCAGGAAGAGCATCGGCATATAGAGCATCTGCACCACAATCTGGCCCTCCTGCGCGGAGTTGACCACGGAGGCAACAATCAGGCCAATGGAACGGAAGCAGAAGACCGCTACCGAAAGGAACACGAACAGCGAAGGCCACTGCTCTGGAATCGGCATGCCGTAAACAAAGTGAGCCAGCGCTATGATGATCAGCGCGGAGGGAACATAGCTGACCCAGCCAGTGACCAGTGAGGCAACCAGGATGACGGCCGGCGAAATCGGCGCGACTTTGAAACGGCGAAGAATGCCCGTTTCGCGGTCCTGCACGGCGCGTATGCCGGCGCCGAACAGGCCGTTGCCCAGCACGCCCAGGATGAGCACCATGGTGATCACCTGGTTGATCAGGCCCCCCTGTTCGGCGTGCATGCTCTGCGCAAAAATGAAGAAGAACGCCAGTGGAAAGGCAAAGCCGAAGAAGAACGCGACCTTGTCGCGGAAGGTCAGCTTGAGTGTGATCTGGATGTAGGCGAGGTAGGCTTTCACGCTATTCCCTAAGTTTCTTACCGGTCAATTCAATGAAGACGTCTTCCAGCGTCGGCCGCTTCAGATGGAAGTCTTCCAGCTCGATGCCAAGTTGATCGACCCATTTCACCAGGTCGACAATCGTGCGCGCGGGCCGCGCCGCATAGACCGAAAGATGCTTGCGATCCTCGCTCAACTGAACCTTCTGCGCTTCGATCCCCGCAGGAATGCCCTCCGCGGGCAGCGGCTGGCAGCAGGTCAGCTCGATATGCGAGGCACCAATGGTTTTTTCGATGAGTTCGACCGGTGTGCCGATGGCGATGATTTTGCCTGCATCGACAATCGCCACGCGATCGCAAAGCCGCTCGGCCTCTTCGATGTAATGCGTGGTCAGCAGAATGGTCTTGTTGCCGGCGCGCATCTCTTCGATCAGATTGTGAATTTCCAGACGTACCTGCGGGTCAAGCCCCGTCGTTGGCTCGTCAAGAAACACCAATTGTGGATCGTTGATCATGGCCAGCGCCAGAGCCAGGCGCTGCTTCTGTCCGCCGGAAAGTTGCGAATATTGGGCGTTGCGCTTGTCCCACAGCTGCAGGCGCTGCAGCAGCTTGTCGGGATCAGTGTTACGCGAATAGAACGCGCCGAACAGCGTCAGCGCTTCCTTCAACGTGATCTTTTCCTGCAGGTTCGTAGCCTGCAGGCAGACACCGATGTTGTCCTTCAGGCTCCGCACTTCCACGCCCGGGTCAAACCCCAGGACCGAAACCTTGCCGCCAGTGCGCTCGCGCAAGCCTTCCAAAATCTCTACAGTAGTGGTTTTGCCTGCGCCATTGGGGCCGAGCAGGCCGAAGACTTCGTCCTCCTCGACTTCAAAATCGATGCCACGCACGGCTTGAAAATCACCGTACGATTTAGTGAGTCCCTGAACTGAGATGGCCGCCGGCATGGAATCGCGTCCGCTTAACGGGTCAAAACGGCGATGCAGGCGCGGCAGAATGCCGGCAGATCCTCAGGCTTGCGCGATGTCACCAGATTGCGGTCGACGACAACTTCGGCATCCGACCAATCCGCACCGGCGTTGACCACGTCGTCTTTGATGGCGAAAAAGCTGGTGGCTTTGCGGCCTTTCAGCAGGCCATGCGCGGAGCAGAGAACCCACGGGCCGTGGCAAATTGCTGAGACCAGCTTGCCCTGCTCGTCAAAGTCCTTCACCATCTGGTTGGCTTTGGGGTGGCGGCGGATGTGGTCGGGCGCAAAGCCGCCGGGAATCACAAGGCCGTCAAAGTCCGCGGCGCTGACCTCGTCGTAGCTTTTCTGTGCCACCACCGGATAGCCAAGCTTGCTGGTGTAAGTGGCGCCTGCTTTCGCGCCGATGGTGATCACCTCTGCGCCGGCTTCCAGGAAGCGGTACAGCGGGTACCAGACTTCCATCTCCTGGTAGACGTTATCGACGAAGATCGCT
This sequence comes from uncultured Acidobacteriia bacterium, assembly GCA_903881085.1. Taxonomy (GTDB): domain Bacteria; phylum Acidobacteriota; class Terriglobia; order Bryobacterales; family Bryobacteraceae; genus CAIRSA01. The sequence continues at coordinate 14,287 of CAIRSA010000206.1, read as the reverse complement.
ACTTTCTTGCCTTTGAGTTCCATATCCCCCTATTGTAGCCCGTGGGAGTAGGGCGGGACAGGCCTGAGTTTACGGCGTGGCCGTAAGTGTCGAAATGAATGCAGCCCCGCCGTCGGTCCGGATCGCGTAGAGCTGATTCACGCCTACGGCAAACACATAATTCGCGGCAGTGTAGACGGTATTTCCGTCGGAATTAACCGAGGGGAAGTTCAAGGTCATGCTTCCGAATCCATCCGTGCCAACGGCGTATGCACCCGTCAGAGCGGAAACGGTATTTGAACCCAAAGCCGCTACCTGTTCAGATCCGGTGATTCCGTTTGCGCCATCAAGCCCCAAGTATCCGAGGCCGGCATAGGGCGTGCCATTGGCGCGTTCCACAAGCAGGAAGCCGCCTTTGATAGGACCGGCTGGCGCGGCCGCCGTCAGCACGGCGATGCTGAATAGACCGGTGTCTGTGCGGATGGCAACGACCCCTCCGGTTTTTGACCAGCGAAGCTGATAGTTAAAGGAAGTGACAATCGGCTGGTTGTCCTCGGTTTGAGGAGTCTGGTAACTCAACGCAAGGTTGCCGCTACCATCGGCTTTCATCGAATAAGTTCCTTGCACGCTGTTCTTCACCGTCATCCCCGGACCACGCATGATGTGTGTGCCGGCAACGGTTCCACCGCTCATGAAGTTGAGAATCGCCAGTGAGGCGACCGGCTGGCTCACCCCCGTGCCCTCCTCTACTAAAATGAATGATCCTGTTAACGTTGGATCAACTGCTTGTGCGAACGCTGCGCTGGAAAGCAGAGCAATCGCCGCGGTGGCATGCAGGAAAGAATGTTTCATTGTATTTACCTCGCTTCGGGCAATGGATTCTGGACGAGGTTATGCAATGCACGCGGGGCCCCATTAAGATTTCTCAATGAAAACTTCAGGTTGCGAGCAGGAGGAAACCATGCGCTGGTAAAATCTGCCGGGGGGTTCTGGTAAATTGTTCCCGCTATTACCTGAGTGACGGACTACCGCAGCCCATTACTGGCACTTATCAGGCACTGCACCCTCCTAGGTGTGAGGGAATCGGCTTAACCGAGAATTGGACCGGCGAATCGCCCGTCCTACCCTTGAAAACACAGCGCGTCCATGGGTAGGACAGGCGACCTGTCCGCCGTAGCCTTGGCGAAGGTGGATCCGCCTGTCCAGATTGTAATTTTTGAAACCTTCTCACTTGTGTGGCCCGGTGTGCAGCAAACACCCTCCCGCGGAGCCGTGACCGCCAGGTCACGGTTTCCAATCCCATTCGTGACACCCGCCAGATCCAACGCGGACCGGACAGCACGAAAGGCGTAGACCAGAGTCACCTTGGGCGGCCATAGACACGGCCCGCAAGCTCGGGTCCGTACTTAGCGCGCAAGAACTGGTACTCAAATTCCTCGCCCGTTGCATCAGGGTGGCGAAGCCGAATGCCGGCACGAACCAGATCGTCCGTTACTGCGATCATCTCCATGGTAATCGCAACACGCTCATTGGGCGTCAAGCGCGTGAAAGCTTGTTCGTATTTGCGTTGGGCTTCCGGGGTTGTATCTGAAAGCATCTCGTTATCTGATCTTACGCCTTCCGCGCACGATTAGTTAGTTAACCGGTGCCGCCTCGACCTTCGCCTTCAGCGTCTGCATGTCCGCCAACGCCTTCGCCGCCGCGGAACGCATAACAATAGGCGTCATCAGGCGCACGAACGCCGAATCGAATGTATACTCGCCGATCTGGTCGAAGCGCGTGTGGCCATTGCCGAGGTCAGTGGTTATGAACTCGCTGATGCCCGTAAAACCTTCAGCTGCCGTGATGCGCACCTTAGCTCGGCGCAACGGCTCGAAGGCAATTACTTCGCATTTCAGCTCCATGGTCTGGTTGTTGTTATTGCGGTCCTCCATCACCCATACTTCCTTGGTGCCGACGCCATGGGGCGGCGGGGTTAACCTGCGGATCTCCTTCAGCCAACTCACCCATTGCTTAATCTTCTCCGGATCCTCAAGCCAGGGCGCCAGTTGCTGCGGAGTTCGGGCGATCTCCACGGAAGCTCTCAACGTGCTGGCGTCCTTTTGGCTGCTCAGCACAAACAGAATCAGAAATGCCAATAAAATCAGACCGGCGAGCGAGAGCGCGCCGTAGCGAAGCCACTTCATGGTTTTCCTCCAAGACGTTTTTGAGCGATCCAACCGGCCAGCAGGCAGATAGCAGTGATGCCAAGGCTGACCGGAATATAGAACGAGGCAGGCAGTTCATCCGCCTTCAACGGAATGTGCGAAAGCACAAAGCGGCCGCCCGCCAGCACCAGGGCAAACGGCAAAACAAACACAACCAGCGCCAGCGCAATGCGTTCCTGCACTTCGCCTCGACGCCAGCGCATCGCCAGCGCGGGAGCAGCAGAGAGCACCGCCTGGCGCAGATACCAGCGGCGCGCATCACCCTCGCGCTGTGCGAACTCTTCTTCCAGATCGCCAGGGATCGACTCGCGCTCCGACTCCGGCAGGCACAGCCATAGGATCGCCCTGCCCAGCAACGGCGGTCTCATCGCACCCCCCACTTCGGGTCAAGCCCATCCAACATTCCTCGTAGTGATTTCTGGGTCTGCGTCAGCGATTTGCGGCCCGCCGCCGTCAGTACAAATGTCCGTTTGGCGCGCCCCCCGCGCTCGGCGGTAGGTTCGCCCAGCGAGGATTTCACCAGACCCTTCAGCTCCATGCGATCCAGCGTGGCGTACACAGCTCCGATGGAAACGTCGCGGCCGGTGCGCTCGTCAATCTCCTGCCGTACTCGCATGCCGTAAGCTTCCGCACCCAGACGCAGCAGGGCCAGCAGCACAATCTGCTCGAATTCGCCCAGATAAACGCCCTTCGACATTGTTTCTACATAGTAGAGAAAATACCTCCGCCTGTCAACACATTTTTTGCGCGCGGCAATGGGATAGAATCGACGGGGAAAGGAAACCAATCATGCCAAAGGCAGAAATCGATCGCCGCACCTTGCTGCGCGGCGCGCTCGCAACGGGGTCCATGTTCGGACTCGACGCACTTTTCACCACGGAGCGCACGGACGCAGCCGCCGTGGGGCCGAACGACAAGATCAAAGTCACCAAGATAGAGACCTTCGTACTCAAGAATTCGTGGGTCTTCGTGAAGATCTCAACCGACGCCGGAATCGTCGGCTGGGGCGAAATGCTGAAGGACGACGCCAAGGCCTGCGCCGCCGGAGCCATGGAGGTAGGGCGCTACCTGATCGGGCAGGACCCGAACCGCGTGACCTTCCACTGGCAGGCGATTCATCGCGGGTCGTTCTATCGCGGCGGTCCGATCAAGACCGCGATCATTAGCGGCATCGATCAAGCGCTGTGGGACATCAAGGGCAAGGTCTACGGCGTGCCCGTCTACAAGCTGCTCGGCGGCCCCACACGCGACCGCATCCGTGTGTATGGCCAGGTCAGTTCCACCACCGGCGTGAATGCGATGAAAGTCGGCCCATCGGCCGCACGCCAGGCATTCAAATATATTGAAGGCCAGAAGTTCGTCGACGAAGTGGCCGAGCGTTTCAAAGCCCTGCGCGAACGCATGGGCTCAGGCGTCGATATCGGCATCGACTTCCATGGCGCAGTGCAGCCGCCCACCGCCGGGCTGTTGATCAAAGCGCTGGAGCCCTATCATCCGTGGTTTTACGAAGAGGTGGTGCAACCGCTGAACGTGGACGTGATGGCCGAGTTGGCGAAGAAGACGCACATCCCGCTCGCCACCGGCGAACGCATCTTCACCAAGTGGGGCTTCCGCGAAATCCTCGAAAAGCGCGCGGCGTTAATTCTGCAGCCGGACATTTGCTACGCCGGCGGCATCACAGAACTGAAGATCATTGCGGGCATGGCCGAAGCGTACTATTCGCCGATCGCCCCGCATAATCCGCAGGGGCCGGTGTCGCTCGCTGCCAGCCTCCAATTGGCCGCGTCGATTCCCAACTTCCTGATTCAGGAACGAGGAGACGCAGAACACAGCAACCTGCTGGCAAAGCCGCTGCCGCCGGTCAAGAACGGGCATCGCGAGCTGCCCACCGAGCCGGGCCTGGGGATTACAATCGATGAAGACAAGCTGCGGGCGCAGGTAGGCGAACCGGCCGAGTATAAACTGCGGCAGGATCCCGATGACGGCTCAGTGATCGATTGGTAGCAGAGTTAGACTGGAAGGATGGCGCTCCAATTCACGACATCCTATCTGGAAGATTCACTGGCCGTGTTCCGCCAGTACAAGAGCCTGGCCGAGCGGGCAATGGCTCAGGTAACCGACGAACAACTGCTGGTCGCGGCCAACCAAGAATCCAACTCCATCGCGACTATCGTGAAGCACATGGCAGGCAATATGCGCTCGCGCTGGACTGACTTCCTCACTACCGACGGCGAAAAGCCCGGCCGCAATCGCGACAGCGAATTCGTCGATCCTGCCGCCACGCGCGCCGAATTGATGGTCGAATGGGAGGCCGGCTGGGCCTGCGTGTTTCAGGCCTTGGCACCGCTGACCGATGCCGACCTGTCGCGCACCGTCACCATCCGCGGCGAGGCCCATTCCGTAATGATGGCCATCAACCGCCAGATGGCCCACTACGCGTGCCATACGGGCCAGATTGTATTGCTGGCAAAACAACTGGGGCACGAAAACTGGCATGCATTGACGGTGCCGCGCAACCGCTCAGCGGAGTTCAACCAGCGCGTGGCAATGGGCGAAGCCAGCCAGCGGTAAACCCTGAAGTCACTCGACACATCACGAGGTTTGTCTGCCGAAGTAGGGCAGGTTGGTAACCTGCGGCCGAGTGGCACTCGGCCCCCCAACTCACTTCGCCTTTCGCCGCGGCCGCTGCTTCTCAGAGATCGACCGGATAATCAACTTACCCTTGCCCGAAGCCGGCAGCGCCACCTCAGACTGCGCCACCGCCTCCGCAATCAACCCCTCCACCTCCGGCTTCTTCAGCAGCGTAACTTCGGGCACGCGCAAAAACCGGTTCTGCGCGCCACTGCCTTGCAGCAACCGATGCGGATCGGTCAGCGTTGCCCCGTGGTAGAACGAAAGTCCAACACCATTGGCCGCGGCAGCAATCGACACAATGCATTCCGAAGGCTTCTCGCTTGGACAGTAGCCAATCACAAAGAAGTTGTAGTTGTCGTAGACCAGCTCATTGGCCGTAGGCAAACGCTTGCGCATCGCTTTGCGAACGGCGCGGATCAACGCCGCGTTCGCATCATCGAACTTATCAATAAACGATTGGAGTTGTTGCTCGGGCGTCATCGCTGGAAGGCAGTATAGCGCAATCCAAATTGCCGCAAGTACAATGCCGGTATGTCCAACCTGGCTCCACCAATCATCGAATGCCATCAGATCCACGCTGCCCTGGCGATAACCGACCTTCGGGCATCCATCGATTTTTACGTCAGCAAACTAGGGTTTGTCGAAGCGTTCACCTGGGGGGAGCCGCCACGTTTTGCCGGCGTGAACATCGGAAAAGTCCAAATGTTCCTCGCCACCGGCAAACCCGTGCCGACGAGCGACCTCGGCTCCGTCGTCTTCCTGGTTGGAGATGCAGACAAGCTGTATGCGTTTCATACCGCAAACGGGGTCGAGATCATTAAGGAGATCGACGACCGGCCCTACGGCATCCGCGATTACACAATTCGCGACCTGAATGGTTACCTTCTAGTCTTCGGCCACCACCAGATTAATGCTGGTGAACCGGTGAAGATTGAGCGAGTGGAGGTCACCGCGCGTTTGGAAAAGCGGCTGGCGGCGCTATTGGAGGATCTGGCCAAACACAAGCCAATGACCGTGGGAAGCTGTATGGAAGAGATCATCCTCCATACCAACGAAGGCGTTGGGCCGCATACCAAGGCGACATTAAGACACATCCAGGAATTAAAGAAGCAGCACGGCATCGACTACGATTGCCACGCCAGCTATCGCTTTACGGAGGCGGGTTAGCTACGCCTGGGCCATCTGCTCAAACTGGCAGTAAGCCTTGTTCCGCCGCGCAAGCTCGTCGAAATCCACCTTGTGCGCGTCGAACTCAGGCCCATCCACGCAAGCAAACTTCACCTGATCGCCCACCGTGATGCGGCACCCGCCACACATACCCGTGCCGTCGATCATGATCGGGTTAAGGCTGGCGTAAGTCGGCACACCCCACGACCGCGTAGCCTCGGCCCCCGCGCGCATCATCGGAATCGGCCCGATCACATGCACCAGCGCCAAATCAGCCGGACGCGGCCACTGATTCATCATCTGCACCACATTGCCATGAAAGCCGATGGAGCCGTCGTCAGTCGCCCACAACACTTCATCGGCAGCCAGTTGCAGTTGTTCAGTAAGAATCCGCAACTTGTCGGTGCGCGCCCCGCACATGGCGATCACCCGTGCCCCAGCGGCCCGAAACGCACCCGCCACGGGCAGCACTTCCGCCACGCCCACTCCGCCTGCCGCGCACAGCACGGTTCCGCCAGAATGCATCGACGCCGGTTCGCCCAGCGGCCCCACCATATCGGCCAGCGACTCGCCCGCCTCCATCGCCACCATGCGCTTCGTGGTCTTGCCCGCCGCCTGCACCACCAGCGTGATGGAGCCGTGTTCGGCATTGCTCATCACCAGCGTAAGCGGCACCCGTTCGCTATCGTCGCGCGGACGCACGATCACAAACTGCCCCGCCTTCCAGCGCTTCGCAATCCGCGGCGCCTCAATCTCGAACATGGCGATGTCAGGCGTCAACCGTTGTTTGGATAGGATTAAGCTGCTCACACGATTCTCCAGATTTGTAGGCCAGTTCCCGATGAATGGCTTCCGCCGCGGCGCGCCCGTCTTTCATCGCCAGAATCACGGTGGACCCGCCGCGCACCACATCGCCGCCCGCGTACAACCGTGGAATGTTGGTCTCGCCGTGTTCATCGATCACGATCTTGCCGCGGCTCGTAATCAGTGTCGGCGTGGCTTTCTGCAGCGTCGGATTCGGGCTCTGACCGATCGCGGCCACCACGGTCTCCACCGGCACAATATGCTCCGATCCTTCAATCGGCACCGGCGCTGGACGCCCACTGGAATCGGGCGCGCCCAGTTCCATGCGGATGCACTCCAACCCGATGACCTTGCCTTTGTCATCGCCCACCACGCGCACCGGCGCGGCAAGAAATTCGAACGCAATGCCTTCCTGTTCGGCGTGGTCGATCTCTTCCAACCGCGCGCGCATCTCGGCCCGCCCGCGGCGGAACAGCACCGTAGTTTCGCTGCCCATGCGTTTCGCCCAACGCGCTGCGTCCATCGCGGAGTTGCCACCACCGATCACAATGGTGCGCTTACCCACCAGCACCGGCGTATCGGCATTGGGAAATTCCCACGCCTGCATCAGATTAATGCGCGTAAGAAATTCGTTGGCCGTATAAACACCGACAAGATTCTCGCCCGGGATGTTCATCATGTGCGGCAGCCCCGCACCCGTACCGGCGAAAATCGCCGCATAGCCTTCCTCGAAAAGTTCCTCAACGGTGGCCGTGCGCCCCACAATGAAGTCGGTCTCGAATTCCACGCCCATCGTCTTCAGCCGCGCAATCTCTTCGTTCAAAATCTCGCGCGGCAGCCGGAACGGAGGGATCCCATATGCCAGCACGCCGCCCAACTTATGCAGTGCTTCAAAAATGGTCACCCGATAGCCCAGGCGCACCAGATCGTACGCCGCAATCAGCGACGCCGGTCCACTCCCGATCAGCGCCACCTTCGGCCCTTCCGGCTTCGGCGCTTCGGCCAGCTTCTGTTCCACGGCCTCGCGATGTTGATCGGCAATGAACCGTTCCAGCGACCCGATCGCCACCGGATTGAGCTTTCGCCCCAACAGACACGACTTTTCGCAGAACAACTCGTGCTGGCAAACCCGCCCGCACACGCCCGGAAATGGGCTCTGTTCGCTGATCTTCGCAAAGGCCCCTTCGTAGTTGCCCTCCGCCAATTCCAGAATGAACGACTTGATATCCAGATGCAGCGGGCAGGCATCCACGCAGGGTGCGTCGACGCAATTCAGGCAGCGCAACGCTTCCGTCTGCACCTGTTCCGCCGTGAAGCCCTGGGTGACTTCGCACGCCGAAGCGTTGCGCACGTCAGGTGCCACCAGCGGCGGCTCCTGCCGTGGGGCTTTTGGATTTCGCTTGAGCTTTTTTTCGGGCATTCCTGTGTGAAAACCCCCAAATCGGACGAACTAAGCAATTACATTGCAATCGGCAAACCAAATGGCTTTGACGGGCGCGGCAGGTGCGGAGTATTCTAGGGGCTGCGCAATGTCCAACGTCCAATCCACACCCAAGCCGGAGCGCCTAACCTCTGTCGATGTACTGCGCGGCATCATCATCGTACTGATGGCCCTCGACCATTGCCGCGACTTCTTTACCAACGTAACGTTCGACCCGCTCGACCCCGCTAAAACCAATCTGTTGCTTTTTTTCACGCGTTGGATCACCCACTATTGCGCACCGCTATTCATGTTTCTTGCTGGAGTTGGCGCATTTCTCAGCCTCGGCCGCGGCCGAACCCCCACCGATCTATCCAAATTTCTGCTCACGCGCGGCCTTTGGCTGGCCCTGCTCGAGATCACCTGGGTCCGCTGCGCCGGCTGGCTGTTCAATGTGGATTACCACCTTGTGCTGATCGGCGTCCTGTGGGCGTTGGGCTGGTCGATGGTCACACTCTCTCTGCTGATCCGCCTGCCTATACGCACGTTGACCTGGCTGAGCATCGCCGTAATCGTACTGCATGACGCATTGAACGGCGTGAAGCCCGAGATGTTCGGCCCGCTCGCCGTCGTATGGAAATTTCTCCACGTCCCAGGCCTGTTCGTTCAAACCGGCGGATTCACGGCCTCAGGCGGTTACGTAGTCATCCCCTGGGCCTTCGTCATGGCCCTGGGCTACTGCTGCGGACCAGTCTTTCGTTGGGATCCGTCGCGCCGCGGTCCGGCGCTCATCAAGGCCGGCCTGGCCCTGATCGCCGCCTTCATTGTAGTGCGCGGCCTGAACATCTACGGCGATCCCATGCCATGGCAACCCCAGCCCACGGCATTGTTCACCACGCTGTCGTTCCTGAATACCAATAAGTACCCGCCGTCGCTTTGTTATCTGCTGATGACCCTCGGCCCCGGCGTATTGCTGCTCGGCCTATTCGAAAACTGGAAGGGCGCGCTGAGCCGCTTCTTCCTCGTCTTCGGCCGAGTGCCGCTGTTCTTCTATCTGCTGCACCTGCCGCTGATCCACTCGCTCGCCGTGCTGCAAGCCTTCAAGCGCTACCACACCGCACACTGGCTCTTCGAAAACCCGAAGGACGGCTTCCCGTTCGACCCGCCGCCCGGCTATGGCTATTCGCTAGCCGTCGTCTACGGAGTGTGGATCGCCGTCGTCCTGCTGCTCTACCCGCTCTGCCAGTGGTTCGAGCACTACAAACGCCGCAATAAAGCCGCCTGGCTCTCCTATCTGTAGTGGGGCAGGTTGGTAACCTGCGGCCGATTGGCAATCGGCCCTCTTGTCCGCATCCCCATGCTAAACTGACCCCCATGAGCAAGCCCACCACCACCCGCCGCAAAGCCCTGCTTGAACTGGCCTCGGCCCCTCTGCTAGCCACCGCCCTGGAAGCCCAATCCGCAACCAACGAACTCTGCTTCACCAGCGCCGTGGAACTGGCCCGCCTCATCCGCACCAAAAAACTCTCCGCCCGAGAACTGCTCGCAGCGCACCTCAAACAGATCGAACGCGTCAACCCCAAGGTCAACGCCATCGTCACGCTGGTGCCCGAAATGGCTGCCGCCGCCGCAGCCAAAGCCGACGCAATGCAGGCGCATAAAGAACCGCTCGGTCCACTGCACGGCCTCCCCGTCGCTCATAAAGACCTGGTCGAAACCAAGGGCATCCGCTCCACGCAGGGCTCGCCGCTATTCAAAGACCACATCCCGCAGGCCGACGACCTCATCGTCGAACGCCTCCACCAAGCCGGAGCCATCACCATCGGCAAAACCAACACCCCCGAATTCGGCGCCGGCTCGCAGACCTTCAACACCATCTTCGGTGCCACCCGCAACCCCTACGACCTGTCGAAAACCTGCGGCGGCTCCTCCGGCGGCGCGGCCGTCGCGCTCGCCTGCGGCCTCACACCAGTCGCCGATGGCTCCGACATGGGCGGCTCCCTCCGCAACCCCGCCGGCTACAGCAACGTCGTAGGCTTCCGCCCCTCCATCGGCCGCGTACCCAATCCCAAAGCCGCCTTCGGCTGGTTCACTCTTTCCACCGGCGGCTGCCTCGGCCGCTCCGTCGCCGACCTCGCCCTCGGCCTCTCTGCAATCACAGGCCCCGACCCGCGCGACCCCATGTCAATCAACGAACCCGGCAGCCACTTCGCCCGCCCGCTCGATCGCAGCTTCAAAGGCGCCAGCATCGCCTGGTTTAAGGACCTGAACGGCGCTCCCTTCGACCCGCGCGTCCGCACCATCATTGACGGCCATCGCAAGACATTCGAAGCCCTCGGCTGCATCGTCGAACAGGCCGAGCCCGACTTCTCGCCCGCCGAAACCGCCTTTCGAATCTTGCGCGCCTGGAACTCCGCCACGACGCACGCGGCCCGCCTGCGCCAGCACCCCGATGCATACAAGGACACGCTCAAAGCGGAAATCGAACAGGGCCTCCGCCTCACCGCCGCCGATGTCGCCCACGCCGAAACCGCCCACGTAACCATGTGGCGGAGCTTCCAGAAGTTCCTGGAAAAATACGACTTTTTCATCCTTCCGACATCCCAACTCCCGCCCTTCGACGCAACCACTCCCTACCCCACAGAACTCGCCGGCGTGAAGTTCACCAACTACATCGACTGGATGAAATCCTGCTGGTACATCTCCACCACCGGCAACCCCGCCGCCTCCGTGCCCGCCGGCTTTACGCCGGAAGGCCTACCCGTAGGCATCCAAATCGTCGGCCGCCACCACCAGGACTTCAGCGTCCTGCAACTGGCCCACGCCTTCGAACAAGCCACCGGCTTCGCCAAGCGCCGCCCCGCCGTTGCGGTATGACCATAACCATGGAAATTCCAGAGGATTTGGTATTCTTGGCGTCATTGCGGCGCCTAAAGAACTCCGAATGAGTTCTCCACGCATCGACACACCGCAAATGATGGGGACGAGAGCTTGCTCTGTCCCCATCGTTTGCCCCACGCGGCAAATCCGCACGGAATCCCCAACCCTGTGAGTTCTCCCCAAAGTAGGAAGCAGACAAGTCTGCCTCAATCGCTTTGCGTGAGAAGGTCTTTCAACATTTTCCTGCAAGCTATTGCTGCGCTATACCAGACATCATCCCCTTACCCCGCCTCACCGCTTCCGCGGCATCACTTGCGCCGAACCCGTTGTGTAGATCACAACATGACCCGCCGCCCCGCCGTTGCGTAAACAGCTAAGATGTAGTTATGGAACCGACACCATCCGATTCCGCTGATGAATTCAGGCTCGACCGTACAAAGTTTTCGGTTGCCCGGCTAACCGACCCGGACGATTCGGTTGCCTATTGGCTGACCCGCCCGGTTGGGGAGCGGCTTCAAGCATTGGAACACCTGCGGAGAACATTTTATGGCCACGCCTCAACTAGCGAGGGACTTCAAAGAGTTCTTGAAGTTGCTAAACTCAAACGAAGTTGAATATCTACTGATTGGCGGCTATGCAGTCGGGATCTACGGCTACATCAGGGCAACCAATGATTTAGATGTTTGGGTCAGGATCAGTCCAGAGAACTCCGGCAAAATTGAGAATGCTCTTCGCGAATTCGGATTCCCCATAAGAGGCGCCAGCACCGGGCTATTCTTGGTTCCTGACAACGTCATTCGAATGGGAATGCCCCCAATTCGAATCGAAATTCTGACCTCCATTTCCGGCGTTGACTTCGCAGAATGCTATGCGGAAAAGGAACTCGTTCAGTTGGATGACTTGTTGATCCCAGTCATTAGCCGAAACCGCTTGAAAGAAAACAAAGCCGCCAGCGGGCGCGCCAAAGACCTTGCCGATCTGGAAAACCTCTAGCAACCCTCACCGCTTCCGCGGCATCACCTGAGCCGAACCCGGAGTATAAATCACCACCTCCGTCGCCACCCCATCCGCCCCCTGCTTAAACTCCATCGTCACCCCGGTCGCACCTTCCAAATCGAACCGCGTACCACTGCGAGGAATCAACTTCCGCGGAGGCCGCCCCGGATTCACCCACTGCAAGGTGCTCTCGCCCGCCAGCGACACCGTCACCGCCACACCCGGCGCATCGTAATCGCCCACAAACTGCCGCAAAAACGACGTCTCAAACATCCGCCGTTCCGCCCGCCGCGTGAACTCAATCGCCTTCACACTCGGCTCCACAACCGCCTGCAGACTCGCCACATCTCCCTGTTCATTGGTTGGAAACGACACACGGAACTTCTCGAACGAATCCAGCGGATTCTCCGGCACCTGAAACGAATCGAAATGAAAATGTTCCAGCGGCCGCTCCACGTCGTTCAGCTTCATCACCAGTTTCGGCGCGCCAGCCGACGAGTCCACCCGCACCGCCAGAATGCCGTAGCCCGGATGCTCGAACTCTCCAGCAAAGGCCGCCAGTTCATGCGACGGCCGCGTTCCCGCCTTCTTGCCGGTGAAGCCCTTCTTCTCCGCATCCAACTGCTGCGCCCGCCCCTTGCGCTCAATCGAAAGGTAGCGCTCCACCCAGTCCACCCCCTCCGCTCCCAGCAACCGGTCATAGACGTAATAAGGCACCAGATCGCGCAGCGAAGTGCCGCTCAGATTGGTCAACACCACGACGCCCACGCCATCGTTCGGCAGAAACGACAACTGCAAACTGAACCCATCCAGATTGCCGCCATGCGACACGTGCTTGTGCCCGCGATACGTCTCAATAAACAACCCCATCCCATAACTGCCCTCGCTCTTTTCCGCGAAAAGCGGCGCGCCCTGCATCACCATCTGCGGCGACTGCATCTGTTCGGCATTGTTCGTCCCCAGTATCTGCTTGCCTCCAAACTTACCCTTGTTGATATGCATCGCCAGATACTTCGCCATGTCGTCAATTGACGAGTTCATCGACCCCGCCGGCCCCACATCGCCCCAGTGCTCAAACGGAATCTCCGCCACATCCTCCGTCTTCCAGTTCTTCCTATACGGCAGCGAGTAATCAGGCATCTTACGCGCCTCGTCCGACGAGAACCTCGTGTTACTCATCCCCAGCGGCTCCAGCACGCCGCGCCGCACAATCTCCTCCCACGACGAACCTGAAATCTTGCCGCCCAGATACCCTGCCGTCAGAAACATCAAATTGTTGTATTGAAACGTCGAGCGAATCGGCTTGTTCGATTCCAGATACCGCAACTTATCCACTAACTGCTCGCGCGAAAAGCTGCTCGAATACCAGATCAGATCGTGCCGCGGCAATCCGCTGCGATGCGTCACCATGTCGCGCGTAGTAAGTTGATCCGTCGCCACCGGATCGTTCATGCGGAACCCCGGCAGATACTCGCGCACGGGCCTGTCCCACTCCAGTCGCCCCTGATCCACCAGTGTGCCAAGAGCCGTCACCGTGAATGACTTCGTGATGGACGCAATCGGAAACATAGTCGCCCCGGTCACCGGCAGCTTATGCGCCACATCGCGATAGCCGTAGCCCTTGGCAAACAGAATCTTCCCGTCCTTCACCACCGCCACGGCCGCGCCAGGCACTTTGAACTCGGCCATGGCCTTCTTCATCCACGCATCGAAGCCATCAAGATTTCCTTTGGTTTGCGCCGTGGCGGCAGACGCTGCAAATGCCAGGCAGATAAGAACTCGGACAACAAAGTGCAAAGCTCCGCGCATAGAGTCTCCTTGTTTCTCCACCCAGTTTACACTCCCTCTGAACCGCCCGGTAATGCGGCCCCAGCATTTAAAACACAAACTACCTGATCTTTTTTCCCAGCGTGTTCCGCATTAGTAAGTGTGGGCAAAAACAACGAAAGGAACAACAATGAAGAGCAAATCGAACCTCAAAGCCGGCGTTATCATCATCGGCAAACGCTAACTGGATTCAACAACTGCGAGAGGGGGGAGCTATAGCCCAACCCTCACGCAGTTTACGAAGCACACCTTCTCCTTGTCAAGGCAAAGTAGAAAGTTCCTATTCCCAGCAAAGTAGAAAGTTCCGGTTTTAGGTATGCACGTGGGAAGCGCGTGCTAATCTGAGCGTGCCGGTGAAGCGGAGACGGGCTCT
>CAIRSA010000205.1 GCA_903881085.1 uncultured Acidobacteriia bacterium | reverse complement strand
CGCATTGAAATATCGAAGAATCCCTAATTGCGGATTTCTGGTTCTGGCTCGTCATCTCCGAAGTTACGATTACGTGGGCTTTGTTAAGATCATCATCGAAGGCGGTTCCACAAAGCACTCTAGCAATTGTGGGATATTTGTCTTTAATCAGGTTGTTCATAATAGCATAAATGTGCATTTCATAAATGACCGGCTTCACCCATCATAGTCAGCTTACCAAGCTGGTGCTTAATCTTCCATTGCAGAGAGCAAACTTCGGCAGGCGTCAAGTCTTGGTTCTCTGATTCGCACTGAAATTCCGCCATTCTCAATCAGATTGGAACACAGAATTTCGTGATTGCTACGCAATGAACTTAGGCATCGATTGACAAGAGACCTGCGAATCAGCCAGCTCATTGTTGCTAGCAAAAATAAGAACATTGGAATGATACCAAGAAGACCAGATGTCAACAGTATTGAACCTGTCCCATGCGGGAACAGCGAGGCGGCATCCAACCTGTTCTCGAAAACTGCTCGAGCGCCCCGGGCAATACTTTGGTAGAGAGCAGCTAGGGGCCACCCAAACACAACCCAGAAAATTCCGAATCCAGAAACAGCGAATACTGTAGCAGCACATCGGCCAGGTGCGTAGCTTTCGACGGCGCTATGAAAAACCTTAGTCGATTCGTCCTGCAGCTTACAATACCTGCCTGACAACACTCGCATGACAGAATGCCTCAAATGAATCAGCCAGCTTCTTCGTGTCGCCAACCTCATGTTCATACAGATACACTGGTCGATGTGAGTCGTCTGTGTCCTTACGCAGAAATCCGAACTCTTCATCGGCAAACCGTCCGATAAGAAAAATCGGCAGGTCTTGACGATCATTGTTAGCCGCACGAAGGGTTTCAGCCGGATGGATGCCGGCGCCCGCCGAGAACAAAATTACGTTGTCGGTGAGCATGCCTCCATCAGCGAACAGGAGAAATTCCTTATACTCCTCCGGGAGTCGGTAGTTCAGATCGGTTTCGATTGTCTTGACCATACTGGAGGTGCAAGGTGGAAGTAGCTGTTTTGATTGATGGAGATAATTGTAATTAGTCATATTGCTTCATTGTTAATTGAAAATGGTTCCCATTGGGGCCGACCTTACGGAGGTCGGTGGATGAGGAGTCCGGTGAATGTCAAGGGGAACATATTCAATGTTGTCTGACACGTCTCGGCCGCCAAGGCTTAGCGGCGTTCTATGGTGCCGGGCAAACCCCGGCTGGATTGGTTCCCCACCATAGGTTCGCTCAGGTGGTTTAGTCCTGATCAGAAGTCCTTCTGGTTTCGGCAGGCTCTTAGGGTAGTCTCGCATTGGGCGGATCTTACCTGAAGCAAGGCCGGCTGCCCATCCGGTAGCACCGATTGCCGAACCATATGCAGCCCCACGAAGCGCGCCTGATATAGCATAGTCAAGCATGCTTGCTGACCAACCATCCCGCTGATAGCCTTGCCACGCGCCGTCAACGGCACCGGCGACAGATCCGCCAGCCGCACCCGAGACAACGCTACCGAAGAAACCTGCACCAACTTGCGAGAACATGGCCCCGCCAATGCACCCGCCAACAGCCCCGATAGCTAACCCTCGCCCGCCTGCCGCAAGACCCATCATGAGAGAATTTCCCATTGACCGTCCACCCAGGAGCATTGCCTCAGCGGATGTTCCAACCATGCCACCGGTAAATCCGGCGGCTCCGCCCGTCATTGTCCCAGTCATAACCGCATTAGCGACCGATGAAAACCCTCTCGCGGCCAGATAACTAGTGCCTGCTCCGAAGGTAGCGGCTGCTACGGCACCTGTGACAGCGCCTGTGGCGGTTCGTAGAGCCAGTTTGCCCCAGCTGATTTCCTCGCCGCTGAGCCAGCATTCAAAGAGGTATGATCCACCGCCAAATGCGGCGCCGATTCCTGCCCCCCAGAGGATGTGAGCGAATCTGCCATCAGGATCGTGCCATTTCAGCGGGTTGTTGTTGGCATAGGCATATAGGTCGGGTCCACCGAGGAAGCCAAGGGGATCGGGACTTATGAACTTGCCGTTCAGCGCGGGCAGTCGATAACGGTGATGCTGGTAATAAAGACCGGTTTCGTTGTCCGCCCAACATCCGTTTTGCCCAAGCGAAGAGACCATCTCGGGCAAGACCTGCACGTAGAATTCCCTAACCGTCACGGGCCTATTCAACATTGAATCATTCCGCCACAGGATTAATAGACGTTCCGCACAAGATCCATTCAACAGAAGTTCATAGGGGCACTCGAGCATGGAAAGCTTATGTCGTAGTCCGGTCGGACTGATAAACACGCCATCCACAACCCTGGCAAGACACCGATTTCCGTCTATTGCCTGTCGCCGCCATTCGGCAACATCGTTACCGACTGGCAATTGCTGGCTGGAGTCCATCCCATACACTTCAAAGTCATTCGGAAACTCGTCGGTCCATACAGTGAGTCCGCTTACTCGCTTGGCTTCCGGTAACTTGATTTCCACCCATCCCCACCCGTCCTTTGGTGAATTCCAACGTGTTCGCTTTCCATCGTCAATCCGACCATTCCAGCACGCATCGGATTCATCTGACGCCATCGAGGAAGACACGCCAGAAATGCGAGCGGTACAACTGCTT
>CAIRSA010000204.1 GCA_903881085.1 uncultured Acidobacteriia bacterium | reverse complement strand
GTATCTCGTGGGGCAAACCGGGGCAAACCGGGGACAGCCCGCATGATTCCGGCAAAAGACGCCGGAAACATGTAGGCAGTCCCCAGTTTGCGCAGTCTCGCCGCCCATCCGAATTTGCCGTCGACTGCTCTATTTAGGGCTGAAACACGCAGACGCGCGGCCAGGTGAGCGACGTCAACAAAAAGGAGTTCGCGTTTCTGAAACTGGTGGCCGAGACCGTGCGCGAGTGCGGCGCAAGGCAACCGATCACCATCGGCACGATGCAGAACGATGGCAACATCGGAACATATGCTCCGCTCATGGACGTGCTCTGCGGACATCCCTATGACCGCACCCGCGCGGCAATGGAGGTCAAGATAGCAATCTACCAAACCGTCCGCGAGAAGTACGACAAACCATTCCTCGTCAATGAAACCATTCCCGGCAGCCTCAACGACGCCGCCCGCGCCGAAGCCGCGCGGTACTGCACCGAATTGCTGAGCGCGGCCGGTTTCGGCTGGATGGGATGGGCACTGCGCGAGGGCAAAGCGATCTCGACCCGCCGCGACCGCTATGACGGCAACGGCGTCAACAACGAGGGCTTTCACCCGTTCTTCACCAAAGAGGGCAAGCTGCGCCCTGGGCTGGAGTTTATGACGGAGAAACCGAAACTGCGCGCGCCGTGGGAGCGTGCTGGAAGATGAAATCCATTACTTTGAAGTTCGTCCCATGCGGCCCCAACCTCCGCGGCTCAATTCGATGTCCAAGGCTACGGCGGCTTGTTTATTCGCAACTGCTGTCATATAGTTAATCCGGCTACGCTGCAAACCCGGCCCGATCTTAAATCACCGGAGGCGGTCCTACATTTATGCTTAAAATTATCAGTTACTCAGCAATTCTGTTCCTGGCCTCGCTGCCGTACGCGTTCGGTCAAAGTTCCCAAATCACCGGGCGCGTGACGGATACGAGCGGTGCGGTGGTCGTCACCGCCCAGGTCATCGTACTGCAAAAAGACACCGGCACGCGAATCACCGTCACGAGCAATCAGGATGGGTACTACACCGTGACGCGGCTCGATCCGGGCCGGTTTGAGCTTGAGATCAATCACCCCGGCTTCAAGCCTGTGCTCCGATCCGGAATCGTCCTGCAGGTAGACGAAGTGGCGCGCGTGGATGTGACGCTTCAGCCCGGCTCGGTCAGCGAACGAATCGTCATTGAAGGCGCTGCCCCGCTGGTGGAATCGGAAACGTCGGACGTCGGCCAGGTGATCAACAACAAGTCCATCGTTGAGATGCCGTTGAACGGCCGCAGCGTGTGGGATCTTGCGAAACTCGCAGGCGGGATGGTCTACGTCAGCGCGGGCGGTGATGCCGGAGAGGTGCCTGCCGTCTCCATTGCCGGAAGCCGCTCTTACTCGCAGGCCTATGAGCTTGATGGCGGTTCCGTGCAGAAATCGGGACTCGCCCGCGCACAGGCCGAACTTTCGCCAATGGTCGACGCCGTTGCCGAATTCAAGATCATTACCAACAACTATGCCGCGGAATATGGGCGCTCAGCGGGTGGTGTCTTTACCGCCGTGACCCGCTCCGGCACCAACCAATTTCACGGCAATCTGTTCGAGTTCTTCCGCAACGAAGTAATGGATGCGCGAAACTTCTTCGCACTGACGCGCGGGCCGCTACGCTACAACCAGTTCGGCGGCACGCTGGGCGGGCCCATTCGCAAGAACAAGACGCACTTCTTTTCGGCCCTGGAAAAGACCAGCGCCACTCGCACTTCAACAGTGCTTCTGACGGTCCCCACCCCGGCCCAGCGGCGCGGCGATTTCAGCACGCTGGTCAACATCCAAAACAGGGCTATCCCGTTGTATAACCCCTTCAGCGACACTTCCGGCAATGTGCTGAACCCGAACACGGCGAACCGCCTCCCGTTTCCGAATAACATCATTCCGGCGAGTTTGTTGGATCCGGTGGGCGTGAAGTTGATCAGTTACTATCCTGACCCCAATGTGGCCGGCAACATCGCCGGCGCCAACAACCGCAACGTCAATGCCTCATCGCAGCGCAGTCAGTATCACGGCACCATGAAGGTCGACCACATCTTTGGCGTGAAGGACCGCGTGTTTGCGCGCTACGTAGCGCAGAATAACGACACGCCACAGGCCTCGGTCTATCCGGAGCCAGCCGCATCGGGCCTGGGACCGGTGACGCGCAACATCGCCAATCTCGCTCAGACCTACATGGCCAGTTGGGTCCGCACCGTTACTCCCACACTGCTCAACGATTTGAAATGGAGCGGCACCAATCAACATCGCTCCATTCAGCATGCCAGCATCGGCGGCGACTGGCCGGCGAAACTAGGCCTCACCGGCGTAGGTGACGAAGCCTTTCCGCGCGTCGCACCCGCGGGCTACTCCGTTCTGGGCGCGTTGCAAGTGTTTCGCGAACAGACCAATCCGTACTGGCAGATTCAGGAAAGCGTCAGCCATTTCCGTGGCAATCACACCATGAAAGCGGGCTTCGAATATCGCCACAACCGCACCACCGATGAGTTCGACACTTCGCCATCGGGCAACTTCACCGTCCCGATCGTGGGCACCGGCATCCCCGGCAACGCCAACACCGGCAATGGCGCGGCGTCTTTACTGATCGGTTACGTAAGTCAGGCGGCGCTGATTAAGTCCCGCGATTTCCGCTTCCATAACTACTCCATGGGTATGTACTTTCAGGACGACTGGAAGGTTACGCCGCGGCTGACGCTCAACCTGGGCATTCGCTACGACGTAGAGAACGGTCGCATCGCAGACGACAACATGCAGAGTGCGTTCGACATGAACAAAATCAATCCCGTGGCGAAAGTTCCAGGAGTCATCACCTTCGCCGGTGTCAACGGCGTGCCGGTGACGAACTACGATACCGACAAGAACAATATCGCTCCCCGCTTTGGTTTTGCCTGGCGGGCCTTCGGCAATGACCGCACCGTGATTCGCGGCGGCGCCGGTGTCTTCTTCAGCAACCCTAACGATCAGGGCTTCAATCAGGATTCCGTTCTGGGCTTCGCCACCAACGTCCTTCTGGTGGGCGCCAATTCCGATGCGAGTTCGGCCCTCTTTCTGAAGAAAGGTTTCACCGGCAACACGCCGCCCACCGCGGCCGACCGCAACGACGGCTTCGGCGTCAACGGCCCCGCCGAGTTCTTTCAGCGCGACCGCGCCGTGCCCTACTCCATGCAGTTCAATCTGGGCATTCAGCAGTCGATGAAATCAGTGCTTTTCTCCACTCAATATCTCGGTAACATCAGCCACAAACTGACCGCGAATCCGCTCAGCCTGAATCAGATCCCTGCCAGTCGCGTGCGCGACGCCGGCACTCAACAATCGCGCCGTCCGTTCCCACAGTTCACTGATGTCACGCTGGAGTGGCCCAACCTCGGCTCATCCACTTACCACGCCTTGCTGCTGAAGGCGGAGAAGCGCTATCACAACGGCTTGCAGTTCCTGGCCAATTACACGTTTTCCAAGTTCATCGATAACGTGGACCCCATCGTCGACTTCGGCGGCACACCCGGCGTTGGCTATTCCGACTTTTATAACCGCGGGCTCGACAAGGCAATCAGCCCCAACGACATCAAGCACCTGCTTTCGTTCAACGCCATCTACGATCTTCCCTGGGGCCCTCATCGCCGCTGGCTGCAGTCGGGGCTGGTGAGTAAGTTCCTCGGCGGCTGGCAGCTTTCCAGTCTCGGCGTGGTTCGCGGCGGCCCTGTTTACGGGGTCTCCACGCAGACCAACACGTGCAACTGTTTTTCCGCCGGGCCGCAGCGTCCTGACTTATTGCGCGACCCTGCGCTGCAATCCAGCGAGCGCGACATCAACCGCTGGTTCGACCTTACGGCATTTGCTCAGCCCGGGCCGTATCTGTTCGGGACCGCCGCGCGATCCGTGGGCCGCGCCCCTGGCGCAACCACCATCGATTTCGGCATGAACAAAAACTTCCAGATCGCCGAGCGCTATCGCGTGCAATTCCGCAGCGAGTTCTTTAACATGTTTAACCACGCCAATTTCGGCATTCCTGGAACGACAATGAATACCTCGACGTTCGGAACCATCACCACGGCTGCCGATGGACGAGTGGTACAGTTGGCACTAAAGGTATACTTTTAGGATTCGCGCCAATGGCCCCACTCAAAAGTCCGCCCGTCATGGTGAGTCTGGCCGCGCTAGTGTCTTGCAGTTCGCATGGAGCCCAAGCGCAGCCCGTTGGAAAAGGGCACAGCCCGACCGTTGTCTGCATGCAGGGCCATCAGGATGGGTGCGCGACATAAAAGTGAAATGGTTGTCAGTTCTTTTTTTTGTGGCCTATACCCGAGCGTATGTAGTACGCTCGGGTATAGGAGGCTAACGTTCAATGTCCGATTCCCTTCTCGATTTGGAAAATCGCCGTTCCGAG
>CAIRSA010000203.1 GCA_903881085.1 uncultured Acidobacteriia bacterium | reverse complement strand
GGAAATCGACTGGGTCCCATCAGAGGAAATCGTGCATTCGATGCCGCCATCAACCATCCAGAGAACATCAGGCTGGATCAGGAATCGCAGGTCAGGTCAGTACAGAAGACCGGGACCACTTGTCTTCACGCCGGACAGGTCGTCGCCTACAGAA
Source organism: uncultured Acidobacteriia bacterium (assembly GCA_903881085.1). Lineage (GTDB taxonomy): Bacteria > Acidobacteriota > Terriglobia > Bryobacterales > Bryobacteraceae > CAIRSA01. The sequence continues at coordinate 2,911 of CAIRSA010000203.1, read as the reverse complement.
GGGCTTATTATTTAAGGGTAGCCGATTGGGAGCCGCAGGACCAATTTTGTGATTTCGCAAATTGCTCTAATTCCCTCCATACTTCCTGTATATAGTCAGCGTCGACCGATTGAAGGTCGTGATCCGCATCAGAAAATCTTAGTGCGCAATATGAGTCAGGATTAGCGTCATGCATTTGCCTCGCAAAACTCATATAGGCCTGATCAGGCACCAACGTGTCCTTCGCTCCCCATGCTTGCAATATCGGAAGCTCACTACGCTGGAGGAAATCTGACACTCGCCATGTGAGCAAGCTGCGCCAATACTTTAACGTGCGTCCTTGAACAATTTTTTTGTTCGGCGATTTGGATCTTGCCTCCGCAATCAGAAGTGTCCAGGCGTCATGTTCCTTGCCATACCGGAATTTCATCGCTGCAACTTTCGCCGGATCCAACCCAGCACTCCCTATAAGAACTAACGCACTAGTTTGAGGGATCCTCGATATGATCCTCGGCAACATCTCACCGCCTTCGGAAATGCCAACCAGAATTACAGGCAAACGATCGCGTAGTCGGGCGAGCGCATCGTCCGCACTGTTTGCGGCCTCTTCTGACCATCGTTCCAAATCATCATGAGTTATAAACTCCCGTCCGCAGTCCCCAGCTGGAACGCGTCGCCAAGGGTCAACAAAATGTTTACTGAGAATCAATACCTTTCCGGAGACTAATCCTCGAAAATATTGATCAGCGATAGGTCCGAAACCGGCACAACCAGAGCCCGGTAATACAATCGCTAAGTAGGACGCGGGCGTTTGTAGTGCGTCACGGTAAAGTCCACGTAAAACACCACCAGACCCATCGCCTAGAGGAATCTCTACAAACCCCAGCGAATGAGCGGCAACGCAAGAACTAGACCAAAGTACGATCAGACAGACTACAAAAGTTCTGGGCACCCAAGGCACTACCGAAGGATAACGGTCTCTTCTATTTTTTGTGGCGTATCTCGAACTTTGTTTGCGCTTCCTGCACGCTTGGCAGAGGCGCTAGTTCCAGACTCCGCAATGTGCAACTGTTCGGCGAGTTGTTCGTAGACGGACTGAGCTAATGATTTGGATGCAGCACGGACTACCTTAGACCGGTTGGGAGTAAACCGATCCCCGCGATTCGAAAAAATTCGCATATCGCTACCAACGCCCTCCGCCGAAAATGCGCTTCGAATCTCGTAGGTATGTGTGTCGATCAAAGAAAAGTCCGCTACAAGGTCGATACCATATTTATAAGTACTGCTGCTCGTTCCCTGCAGAGGATTTGACTCATCTACAAATTGTATATTCGAAAGCGTCCCAAATAATACATAGTCAGCGCCCGAAAATTCGCCGTTGCGAATTCTGACGATGACGTCCCGAACTTCCGGCTGCCTGTAAGGTTTGGTCACGACGCCCGTCTTAATTTGATTAAGAATGATTTCAGCCTTCGTCGGCTGAGGATCACCAGTATCAAAAGTGCGTCCTTGTATAAGTCGAAAGTCAGTCCCCGTCAAAATCTCGCCCTTAATATCCCCTAAAAATATACCTAGCTCCTTTTGCTCGAGATAGGAATAAGTTCCATTAACGTAGGTGCCTATTGCTGACGATGTAACAGTTAAGGTTTGCCTGTCGGCCGCTATATTGCCATTAGATTTAAACTCACCAACTGAAAAATGTTGAGAAACTTCCTGAGTATATGCGAGGCCGGTAACCGCAATTGTCGGCGCGCGCACATCTGCACTGGATACTGATGAAGCCGCCAGCAAAATAATAACTAAAATGTTTTTTTTCATATGCGCCTCAACGTTTACTCGTCTTGCGAATTTCTTTCTCTTCCGCCCACTCAACAGTGCCCTCAGCTATATCGAATAACTTCAGCGTGAACTTGTAATACACGTCTTTTGTCTTGTCATTTGCCTTAACAATACTAGTGAGTTCACCTTCCAGAGTATAGCGAGCCGCAGTCATTTGGCCGGTCTTCGCAGCTGTGGTTTCCTTATACAAGCCGCTCTGGTTTTGTCGCTGCAACTCATCCACGCCTGCCTGCATTTCCTGAATGGATCGCGTAAATCGAACCTTCCCAGACTTAATTAACTGAGTCTGAATAGAATTCATGACGTTAGTTGTGTCGATGTATTCGCTAGTCTTGTTTTTGACAGTTGAAATGGTGACCGTCGGCCGTTCTTGAAAGAGGCCGCTTTCAATTAGGCTACCGACCATTTTTTCAGCGATCATTTGCAAATCTGTAGAGCCAAACTCATTCGTAACGAGTTCAACGGCCTTGCTATCGCCGTAATTGACCGTCCTATCGAATCGTACTACCGGCGAAGAAACCGTTTGACACGCGGCAAGCGGAATAGCAAGAACAAGCAGCGACATTCTGAAGACGAAAGATTTGAATGACATATATGGATTCCTCACCTATTTCTTTTCAACGTTCATTTCTATCCGAAAATCGGTTGCGATTGACAGTGGCGCCACACTCTTGACGGTTTGTGTTTGCTGACCAAGCAGCGTTATCTGCTTGAACACCTCTCCATCACCGACTTGACTTCCATCGGCATCTAACCACCGGAAGCGGAAGAAAATCACTCGATCAACATTCTTCTCATTCAGAAAATCAGCCTGAACAACTAGGAATCCATCACGCCGGGTGGCTCGACACCGCTAAAGACAAGGGTATTCGGATTAAATTTCAACCACCCCGGCAGTGCATGGCCATCGCTCATATACGCCACCGGTGGCCTCGCAATGTCTGATCCCTGAGACGCATTCTGAGACGGATGTGGCAAAGTGACGCGGAACGATCCATCGGTCGACACCGTAACCTCAACGGAGGTGGGCATAGTAGCCGGGTTAGCAATGCCCGGTGCAGGCGAACCACTCCCTCCCCCACTTGAGACTGGT